>NZ_JAHQUN010000077.1:0-15314 GCF_019052485.1 Bacteroides sp. MSK.20.82 | reverse complement strand
GTTATACTATCAGCCGATTTGGCTGTTATTTTCTTTAAGTATCAGACCTCGTCTTCCTCCATCAACAGATCGTCCAACGGGCTTTTGATATTGCTTTTGAAAGTGTCGGCTATGTGGACATACCTTTCTGTCGTCTTGATATTGTTATGTCCCATAAGCTCTTTCACTATCTTGATGTCGGTTCCCTGCTCCAGCAGGTGAGTGGCGAACGAATGGCGCAGCAGGTGCGGATAAATCCGTTTCGTGATTCCCGCTTCCCGGGCCGCTGCCTTCAGCCGTTTCGACACGATACTCTCGGTGAAAGGTTCTCCCGGTCTGTGTTCAAAAAGCCACACTTTCGGTTTGTATAGTCTGTTATATTCCGTCAGCTTTTTCATCAACGGTCTTGACAGCAGGGTGTAGCGGTCTTTTTTCCCTTTACCCTGCCGCACCCGTATCAGGGAGCGGGATTCGTTGATGTCGCCGGGTTTCAGTTCCAGCAGTTCGCTGATGCGCAACCCTGCGGAATAGAGTATGGAGAACATACAGAAGAAACGCAGGTCTGTCACCGTCACGTCGAGTATTTTCTTTATTTCCTCCTTGCTCAACACGTCGGGCAGCGTCTTCTCCCGTTTGGCACGGTTCACCTTGTAACACCGCCGTTCCTGACCGAGAACTTTCTCGTAATAGAACTTGATGGCGTTGATACGCTGGTTTTGCTGGCAGGAGGATATGTTTTTCTCGTGGATGAGATACAGCAGGTAGTCGTTTATCTCGCCGGGAGTAACCGTTTCAATCTTACGCCCCTCGAAATGCTGTTGGAAATCGCGGAAATAGGAGGTATATACCCTTACGGTATGGTCACTGTAACGCACTTGCTGAAGTTTTTCCAGATAGCCTTCCGGCAGTGGCGGCCGTTTGTCTTCCTCTTTACGGGGTGCGGTTTCCTTGATGGCAGAATAGTCTATAAACGCCATTTTTACATAGCGGTCGAAGAACTCGGCAAGCACGAAATCTTCTGCCGGCAGATAAGCCCTGCCGCCGACAAGCAGTACGTTTTCTTCCTTCGACAGCGACAAGCGGATGTCATTGTCATTACCGAAAGTCACTTCGACAAATTCTCTCCCGTTTCTTATCACCGGAGAAAGTTTGATCTTGGTTTTTGGGGTATATATTTCCATGCCTCACGTTTTGTCGGATATTGAAACCCGTTTTCGCAAATTTATAAAAAAACACGGGTTATCCATGCGCTTTATTGACATTTAACAATAGATCCCGACTACCTGACAAATAAGGTGAGGAGCCACGAAAATACCCTCTGCCAAATCCGTCCTTCCCGGCACTCCGTTTCTCCGATTTCCTCTGCCCTGCGCCACAAGCGGCCACTTCTGTGCCCGATGCTTCCATAGCCTTTCCAACTCTTTTACGTTCAGCCGGTTCCCCTTACTTTCGTTCCCGCATCGCTATTGGTGCTAACTAAAAACACTCGTAATTATGGACGAAAACGTAAAGAACGACGCTAAACAAGTCATGCTCGTTCAGAATGCCGACGACGGACGACTACAAGCCGTTACCGGCGTGGATCAGGACGGCAATATCCAGACCGCCGACCCCACGGATCAGAACGTGGCGAGCCTGCTGAACGTGAACACGCAGGATTCAGCCCTCGAAGCCTTCTTCAAAAAGTTCATGGAACAGGCCCAGAACCCCGTCCACACGGGTATCTTCGTCATGACGGAGAATGCCCTGAACAAACTTATCCGCATCGACTTCGACCCGGAGATTCTGGAAAATTACCGTATCGACCCCTCCGAACGGCTCCAGACGCAGGAGCAGCGGCAGTTCGAGCCGCTGGACGTCACGAAGATAGACCTGGCGGATATGGAGAAGAAAGGTATCCGCATGGAGGACATCGAGCCGCACCTGAAAGCCATGTCTTACGGACATAAATCCAACGGGCTGGTGGAGATGAACCCCGAACTGGAGAACGGGATGCGTGTTTCCACCAAAGGGCGCGTGTCGCTCGAAGAGCAGGCGGACGGCTCGCTGCGCGTCGTGCCGCATTACTGGCAGGAACGACCCGACCTCGACGCCCCCTTCCACGGGGTGCTGCTCGATGAGGAGGCGAAAACGAACCTGATGAACACCCGTCATGCCGGGAAAGTGATCGACCTGGAGCTGGAGCCGGGCAAGCTCACGCCCTGCTACGTGTCGATAGACAAATGGACGAACACGCTGGAACCCATGCCCGTTTCGTTACTCGAAAAACGTGCCCGCATCAAGGAGGCCGACCTCTCGGAAGGCAAGCAGATGGATTTCTACGGCGGCGGCAAGGTGTTGCTCGAAGGATATACCACCCGCGCGGGTTATAAGCGGGATGCCTATATCCAAATCGACGCGGCCGAACGTAACTATTCCTTTACCTACGACGGTTTGGATCGCAACCGCTACGCCCAGGAGAACAAGGAGATTTACCGCCAGAAGGCCGCCGAGAAAAACGGACGGCAGGAAACTACGGCCTCCGAACGACAGCCCACGCTCACGATTCACCGGACAATCCTCAAAGCCTCCGTGCCCAAAGAGGCTTATGACCAATGGACGGAAGCGGTGAATGATCCCTCCAAGCGGGCGGATGTCAAAGCTTTCTACATCAAGGGCATGGTCAAGGACGGGCAGGGTGAGCCGTTCAACGCCTGGGTCAAGCCCAACTTCGAGCGTAACAAGATGGACTTCTTCCGCTGGAATCCCGACCGTGCGAAACGGCAGGGAGCGGAGGTCAAACCCGCCGTTGAAAGCCGTACCCAGGTCGCCGTCAATTCCGAGGGCAAGACCGTCGAAGCGGTCAAAGGTGTGAAAGAGCCGCTCAAGCAGGGACAGCAGGAAGCCACCCCGACGCAGAAGAAAAATTACCGCAGCAGCAAAAAGAGCAACTCCAAAGGTGTCAAGGTATAACGTATGAAATGGTTCTACATGCAGGCCGGAGCCATGCCGCTCCTGATCGCGGCGCTGGCCGCCTTGTACCTCCGGCCGGGTAAACGCAGCCCCCCGGAGGAGGCGGACGACGGACGGCAGTATTACGACGGGAACGGCAACCATGTCTATTACGACCGCCGGCTGATCGCCCGTCCGGAAAAAGAGAAAGAAGAAGAACTACAAGAAAACAACCACTGAAAAATCCGAATCATCATGCAAGTAATTATCGCAGAAAAGCCCTCGGTGGCGCGTGAGATCGCCGCCATCGTGGGAGCCACGAACCGTAAAGACGGTTTTATCGAGGGAAACGGCTACGCCGTAACCTGGGCCTTCGGCCACCTGGTCGGGCTGGCAATGCCCCAACAGTACGGCATCGCGGGTTTCCGCCGGGAAAACCTGCCTATCCTGCCATCATCGTTCATCCTCCTGCCCCGGCAGGTTCGGGAGGGTAAAGAGTATAAGGCCGACCCGGGTGTCGTGAAGCAGCTCGGTATTCTCCGGGAATTGTTCGGCATGGCCGAGCGCATCATCGTCGCGACCGACGCGGGGCGTGAAGGGGAGCTGATCTTCCGCTACATCTACTCTTACCTGGAATGCCGCACCCCTTTCGTGCGGTTATGGATCAGCAGCCTGACCGACCGGGCCATCCGCGAGGGGTTACAACACCTCCGCCCCGGCAACGAATACGACAACCTTTACCTCTCGGCCAAAGCCCGCAGCGAAGCCGACTGGATCGTCGGTATCAACGCCTCGCAAGCGCTTGCCGTGGCTGCCGGGCGGGGCGTCTGGTCGCTCGGACGGGTGCAGACCCCCACGCTGGCGATCATCTGCTCCCGTTACCTGGAGAACAAGGCGTTCAAGCCCGCCACCTATTTCCGGCTGAAGCTCTCCACGGCAAAGGAGGGCACGGAGTTCACCGTCCTCTCCACGGAGAAATTCGACGGCAGGGAGAAGGCGGAAGCAGCCCGCGCCGAGGTTATCGGCGTCCGAACGGTACGCGTCGTGAACGTGGAGCGCAAGGAGGCCAGGGAACAGCCGCCTCTCTTGTACGACCTGACGACACTCCAAAAAGAGGCCAACAGCCGGTATGGTTTTTCGGCAGAAAAAACGCTCGACATCGCCCAGTCGCTTTACGAGAAGAAGTTCATCACTTATCCCCGTACCGGCTCACGCTATATATCGGAAGATGTGGCCGAGGAGATTCCGGCACTCATCGGGAACATGACACGCTATCCCCGTTTCGCGGAATACGCGGGCAGGATGGATACCGCATCTCTCTCCCGCCGAAGCGTGGACAACGAAAAGATCGCCGACCACCACGCGCTGCTTCCCACCGAGAACCTCCCCTCCGAACTGGATGCCGACCACCGCATCGTCTATGAGATGGTCGCGGGGCGGATGCTCGAAACCTTTTCCGGGGCCTGCGTGAAAGAAAACACTTTCCTTACCCTGCAAAGCGCGGGACATGATTTCACGGCCCGCGGCAGTATCATGGTCGAGACGGGCTGGCGGGCCGTCCTGAATGAACCTGTCGAAGAGAAAGAGGAGGACATGACCCTCCTTCCCGACATCGTGCAAGGCGACGAGCTGCCCGTCAAAGGATGCGGCACGGAACAGAAACAGACCCGGCCGCGCCCCCTTCACACGGAATCGAGCCTGCTGGCGGCGATGGAAACCGCCGGACGCGAACTGTCCGACGAGGCCGAACGCGAGGCGATGAAAGATGCCGGCATCGGCACGCCCGCCACCCGTGCCGCCATCATCGAAACGCTCTTTGCCCGCGAGTATGTCAGGCGAGAGAAAAAGTCGCTTGTACCCACGGACAAGGGACTGGCCGTGTATGCCGTGGTCAGGGACAAGAAGATTGCCGATGTCGCCATGACGGGCGGCTGGGAACTGGCCCTCTCGAAGATCGCCACCGGGGAGATGGACGCCCCGACGTTCCATCGCGGTATCGAGGTCTTCACCTCGCAAATCGCCAAAGAACTGCTGGAAGCAAGAATCGACGGCGCGGAGAGTGACACAGCCTGCCCGCGTTGCGGCAGGCCCGTGGTGTTCTATCCCAAACTCGCCAAGTGTCAGAATCCCGATTGCGGCCTGACCGTATGGAGAACCGTGGGCCGCAAGGAGCTGACCGACAAGCAGCTCGCGGAACTGCTGACCAAAGGCAAAACCGGCACGATCCGGGGATTCGTCAAAAACGGCGGCGGAACGTTCGACGCGGCCCTCACGCTCGATGACCAGTTCAAGACCTCGTTCGTTTTCGAACCGCGCGATACTCCCAGGCAGGGAAAGAGGAACAAACGGAAATAATCGTTACCTTTGCCACTGGAAAAGACCTGTCATAACGAGATACGCTTGTTTGATAAGGATTTTTTCAGTGGTCGGCGCTTCGGGTGGGAACCCGGGGCGCCTTTCTCTTCCCCGATTATCAACGACCACTAAAAATTCTTATCATGCCAGACAAGCAACACCATACCCCCACGGGGGAATTGTCCTATTACGGACTTTCGTTACTATCCTACCTCAAGGACAGCCACCCGGAACTCATCGCCGAAAGTGAGTTCATCGCCGAGCGGGCCGACAGCGCCGCCCAAGCGTACAGCGAGGCGATCCGTTCGGGCTGCAACCACATCGAGGCCGAAGAAATTGCCCGCGAGGAACTCTGCCGCGGACTGCACTTTTCACCCTACAACACGCTGGTAAACATCCTCTGGAGGGAATTCGAGGCGGAGATTCCCGAGGATACCGCCCGGCAGGCGGCTCTACGCCTGCTGCCCCTCTGCCGCGGGGTGCTGGAGAAGTACGACCTCACGGACGACTTCGCCGACACGCCCGACTATGAACTGTTCTATACCGAACTGACGGGAACCGTCCAAATACTTCTCGAAGATGGCATTCAATAAGAAAACCCACCTCCGCCAGAATATCGACGCGCTGAAGACGGCCTTCACGCTCGACAGGGAACGGCGGGCGCCGACTCCCGAAGAAGAAAGGACACTCGGCGCATACAGCGGCTTCGGCGCCATCAAGGAAGTGCTGGAAAACCCCACCGGGAAACCGGACAAGGACGGCATGGCAACGCTCGTGGCCGAGTTGCAAGAGGTCATCAGGGCGAACACCCCCGACGAACGGGAATACAAGCGCTACATGGACGGGATCAAGAACTCCGTCCTGACGGCTTTTTACACGCCCCCGAAAGTGGCAGACGCCATCGTGGAGGCGATATGGGACACGCGGATCGTCCCCAAACGTATTCTTGACCCCAGTGCGGGAACGGGGGTTTTCGTCAGTGCCGTGGATTTCCACGCCCCCTATGCGGAGATCACCTGCTTCGAGAAAGACCCCGCCACGGGGTTGATCCTGAAGCACCTGCACCCCGAAAAACGGGTGCGGGTACAGGGATTCGAGCGCATCGAACCCAAATACGCCGGTTACTACGACGTGGCCGTGAGCAACATCCCTTTCGGGGACGTGGCGCTCTTCGACCCGTTCTTCTCCACCCATACCGACCCCGTGCGGCGGCAAGGCACACGGGCGCTGCACAACTATTTTTTCATGAAGTCCGTCGATATGGTACGCGAGGGCGGCCTGGTGGCATTCATCACCTCGCAGGGAGTATTGAACGCCGAGCAGGGACGCCCCGTGCGCGAGTGGCTGATGAACCGCTGCGAGCCCGTATCGGCCATCCGGCTGCCGAACAACCTCTTTACAGAACACGCGGGGACGGAGGTCGGCAGCGACCTGGTTATCCTGCAAAAGAAAGCCGCCACGGGGGAACTGTCCGAACGGCAGCGGGATTTCATCGAATCCCGCAAGCTGTCGAACGGCATCCGGATAAACAACCTTTTCCAGTCGTTCGACAGGGTGATCCATACCGAGGCCAAAGTAGGCAAAGACCCCTACGGCAAACCGGCGATGGAGTTCACCCACGCGGAGGGCGTGGACGGCATCGACCGGGAGATGCGGCGTATGCTCTCGGAGGATTTCAACCGGCATTTCAACGAGAGTTATTGCCTGGAACATGCTCCGGAACAGACACCCGGTACACCGGAGCGGGAATTGTCCCGTCCCCGTCAGGCGGAACGCCAGCGTGCCGAAAGACACGAGCCCCGCCTTGCCGGAGAAATCGTCAAGGAGATTATCGCCGATGCCCGTAACCTTCAGCAGCAGCGGGAAGAGGAGGAAAAACGCCGCGTCGTCGCCGAAATGGCGGCACAGGGCTACCATGTCGATACCGAAACCGGGGAGATTACCCGAATCGAAAACAAACCCGGACAAGTGTTACCGGATTCTGCCGCCACTCCCGCCGGAGAACCGACCGGAGAGGATCTGGCCGACTTCGGGGCCTGGTCGAAAGAGCGGGAGAATCGCTTGTGGGAGCAGCACCCGCCGAAACCCGAAGATTTCGGCATGGCGGATACTCCCGTGCAGCACGTGGGCGGAACAACGGAACCGAAACCGCAGGAGGGCTTCGCCGGGTCGCTTTTCGACACGGTGGAAACGGCGGCTCCCGTACCTGCCACCCAAGCTGCCGAACCGGTAAACGTGCAGCAGGAACCGTTGCTGACGCTCTACGATCTGTTCGGCTTCAGCGCCGAGGAGCGGCGGCAGGCAGAACTCGGTATATCCAAGAAAAGGAACAGCCGCCGGGGAGCAAAGCGGAAGACGCCCCGGCAACCCTCGTTATTCGCCCCGGCCTCCTCTCCGGAGGAACAGAAGAGCGAAATGCCGAAAACGACGCCACCGGAGCGTGATCCCGAAGACTTGTATGCCTCCCTGAACTGGGAGGACAACCCGCCGATCAACGGCTTTTACGAGATGATGATGTCGCTTACCCCGGAACGGAGGGCGGAATTGCGCCGGCAAAACGCCCGGCAGCAGGAAACCCCGGAACAGCGGGAACGGCAGGCGGTACGCCCCCCGACGGAAGCCCCGAAAGACAGACGGAAACAAGCCGCCGGTACGCCGAGAACGGGCAGCCTGTTCGACACGCCGGACAATCCGGAGGAGGAAGAACCCGGTAAAGAAATGCCGCAGATACGGGAGGCGGATATGAAACCCCGCCCGTTCGAGGGTGAGGTCGCCCCCTATTTCCGCGAAGGGACACTCGTCACGGACGGACAAAACCGGGTCGGCTACCTGCGGGGGATTGAATCCCTGCAACCCATGTTCCACCCGCTGGAACTCACGCCTGCACAACGGACGAAAGCCTCCATGTATATCGAGATACGCGATGCCTATTACCACCTTTATAACAACGAGGCGGAAACGCTGACGGCGAACCCCGCCCTGCGGGAGATGCTCAACCGGCTTTACGACAATTTCACCGAACGCTTCGGACGGCTCAATGACAAACGCAACCTCGACCTGATCAAGATGGACGCGCGGGGGACGGAGATTCTATCGCTGGAGCGTTACATCGACGGCAAGGCACGCAAAGCCGACATCTTCGAGCGTCCCGTGGCCTTCAATCCCGATGAGATCACGCACGCCGACGACGCTTCGGAGGCCCTTGTGGCCAGCCTGAACAAGTACGGCCGGGTGGAACCGCACTACATGGCCTCGCTCACGGGAACTACCGTGGAGGGAATACTCGGGGAACTGAAAGGACGTATCTATTACAACCCGGAAACGGACGGCTACGAGGTTGCCGACAAGTTCATCGCCGGCAATGTCATCGGGAAAGCCGAACGGATCGAGGCGTTCCTGCGGGAGAATCCCGACCACGCCCCGGCCCGGGAATCGCTGGAGGCTCTGCGCGAGGCGACGCCCAAACCCATCGCTTTCGACGACCTGGACTTCAACCTGGGCGAACGGTGGATTCCAAAAGGTGTTTACGAGCGTTTCGCCTCCTCGCTCTTCGATACGGAGGTGAAGATCACCTTCGCCTCCAACCTGGACGAGTACGGCGTGAAGGCGGAAGCGACGAACGTGAAGATCACGGAGCAGTATGCCGTCAGCGCGCAGACCCGTAAGTACAACGGCCTGCACCTTTTGAAACACGCCCTGCAAAACACTTCGCCCGACATCACCAAGACCGTCCTCAAATGGGTGGACGGCGAACGGCGGGAGGTCAAAGTGCGTGACGGGGAGGCCATACAGCTCGCCAACAGCAAGATAGACGAGATCCGGGGTGCTTTCCCCGAATGGCTGCGCGAGCAGTCGTCCGACTTCAAAGACCGCCTGACAGACCTCTATAACCGTACTTTCAACTGTTACGTGCGCCCGAAGTACGACGGGACGCACCAGGAATTCCCCGACCTCGACCTCAAGGGGCTGGGAATAGACAATCTGTATGACAGCCAGAAGGACGCGATATGGATGGACAAACTGCTCGGCGGCGGGATAATCGACCACGAGGTGGGCGGCGGAAAGACCCTCATCATGTGCTGCGGGGCCTACGAGAAGAAACGCCTCGGGCTGGCCAATAAACCCATGATTATCGGGCTGAAAGCCAACATCCATGAAATAGCCCGGACGTTCTGTACCGCTTACCCGATGGCCAAAGTCCTCTACCCGGGCAAGGAGGATTTCACGCCCCGGAAGCGTGAGCGCATCTTCCGGGAGATACGCAACAACGACTGGGACGCCGTGATCCTCTCGCACGAACAGTTCGGCATGATACCCCAGTCTCCGGAGATACAGCAGGAGATATTGCAGGCCGAGCTGGACTGTGTGGAGGAGAACCTCGAAGTGCTCAAAGCACAAGGCAGGGACGTTTCCCGCGCCATGATGAAAGGGTGTCAGAAACGCAAGGCCAACCTGGAAGCCAAGTTGCAGAAGGTGGCGCACGCGCTGGAAACACGCAAGGACGACGCCGTGGACTTCCGCCTCATGGGTATCGACCACCTCTACGTGGACGAGAGCCATAAATTCAAGAACCTGACTTTCACGACCCGGCATGACCGGGTGGCGGGCCTCGGAAATCCCGAGGGGTCGCAGCGGGCGCTCAACATGCTTTTCGCGCTGCGTACCATACAGCAGCGCACGGGCCGCGACCTGGGGGCGACGTTCCTCTCGGGAACGACCATCTCCAACTCGCTCACGGAACTGTACCTGCTTTTCAAGTACCTGCGCCCGAAGGAACTGGAGCGTCAGAATATCCGCACCTTCGATGCCTGGGCGGCCATATTTGCCAAGAAAACCATCGACTACGAGTTTTCCGTGACCAACGAGGTCGTGCAGAAAGAACGGTTCCGATATTTCATCAAGGTTCCCGAACTGGCCATGTTCTACTCCGAGATTACAGATTACCGCTCGGCGGAGGATATAGGGATCGACCGACCGCAAAAGAACGAGATATTGCACAATATCCCGCCGACACCCCAGCAGACGGAGTTCATAGAACGGCTGGTGCAGTTCGCCAAATCGGGCGATGCCACGCTCCTGGGCCGCCTGCCGCTCTCGGAGCGGGAGGAAAAGGCGAAAATGCTCATTGCCACAGACTACGCCCGCAAGATGTCGCTCGATATGCGTATGATAGACCCCGAACTATACAGCGACCACGTGGACAACAAGGCGAGCCACTGCGCCCGTATGATTGCCGGTTACTACCGCCGTTTCGAGGCGTACAAAGGTACGCAGTTCGTATTCTCCGACCTGGGAACCTACAAACCCGGAGCGGGGTGGAACGTCTATTCCGAGATACGGCGTAAACTCGCGGAGGATTACGGCATACCCCAAAGCGAGGTGCGGTTCATCCAGGAGGCGACCTCGGAAAAAGCGCGCAAGGAGATGATCGCCGGTATGAACGCCGGAAAAATCCGCGTACTCTTCGGATCGACCGAGATGCTCGGGACGGGAGTGAACGCGCAGAAACGCTGCGTGGCGATACACCACCTGGACTGCCCCTGGCGTCCCAGCGACCTGGAGCAGCGCGACGGGCGGGGAATACGCACCGGGAACGAGATCGCCAAACTCCATGCCGACAACAAGGTGGACGTGATATTATACGCCGTCGAGAAGTCGCTCGACGCCTACAAGTTCGGGCTGTTGCACAACAAGCAACTGTTCATCCGCCAGCTCAAGACCAACAACATGGGAAGCCGTACCATCGACGAGGGGGCCATCGACGAGAAAAGCGGCATGAATTTTTCCGAGTATGTAGCCGTCCTCTCGGGAAATACAGACCTGCTGGACAAGGCCCGCCTGGAGAAGAAGATCGCCACGCTCGAAAGCGAACGCCAGGCATTCGTGCGCGGCAAATCATCGAGCCGCTACAAGCTGGAGCAGATCACGGAGAAGATAGAGAAGAACAACGACCTGATACGGCGTATCGGCAAGGATCTGGAACACTTCAAGGCCCGCGTCGAGTTCAACGAGGACGGCTCGTACCGCAATCCCGTGAAACTGAACGGGCTGGAAACCTCCGACCCCAAGCTCATCGGGAAACAGCTCAACCGTATCGCCGAAACGGCACGCACGCTCGACAGGCTCGAACCCATCGGGAGCCTCTACGGGTTCGAACTGCTCGTCCAGAGCGAAACGACCGGGAAAGACGGGCTCGACCTGGTGCAGAACCGTTTTTATGTCCGGGGTGAAGGGGATTATCTATACCAGTATAACTACGGGAATATCGCCTCCGACCCGCGACTGGCGGCGATGAACTTCATCCACGCGCTCGCGACCATCGAGCCGACACTGGAAAAATTCCGGAAAAAGAACGAGGAACTGGAGAAAGATATTCCCGTCCTGCGGGAAGTGGTGGAAAGTTCCTGGCGCAAGGAGCCCGAACTGACGGCCCTGAAAACTGACCTGACGGAAATAGACCGCAGGATACAGCAAAGCCTCAAACCGATAGAAGAGAGCGAGGGAAAGGAGGCGGAGGAGGATAACGACGTGTGCCGGGAACGGCATGACACGGCGGAAGAGCTCCCGAAGGAAGACAACACGGCGGCCCGTATTCCTTCCCGGCTGCGGCAGATTGCCGACGCCTCCGGGGGGCGCATCGTGATCGCGGGCGTGGGCAGCCCGCCGGAGAACGGCCCCGCAAAGAAAGGGATTAAGATGTAAGCGAAAAGCCGACGGAAGTACAGATTTCCGTCGGCTTTTTTCATATGCCCATGAGCGTTGTCGTCACACTTCCTGCAAGAGTGTTTGCAGCTCCTCCTGCGTGGGAAGATAGGTCATGTACTGGGCGGCGAAGACCTGCTTTTCATCTTCGGGCAGCGTATAACGGACGACCGCGTCGTTTTTCTCCGCGCAGAGGACGATACCCACCGGAGGGTTATCCCCGGGATTCATCAACTCACGGGTGTAGTAATTGACATACATCTGCATCTGCCCCAAATCCTGATGGGTCAGCTCCCCGGATTTAAGGTCTATTAAAACGAAACAGCGGGCCAGGTAATTGTAAAAGACCAGGTCGATGTAGAAATGCTTGTCGTCGAAGGAGATACGCTTCTGTCGCGCGACGAAGGCGAAGCCTTTCCCGAGTTCGAGCATCAAGCGCTGCAAGCGGCTGATGAGCAGTTGCTCCAGATCGGTTTCCAGAAAATGCTCTCCCTGGGGGATACCGAGAAACTCCAGGATATACGGGTCGCGGATGATCTCTTTGGGTTCGACACGCCCGGGTTCGGTACGGGAAATCTCCTCTTTCACGGCTTTCTTGTCTCGGCTGGCCAGCAGGCGGTCATAGAAAAGCGTGTTGATTTGGCGGTCGAGCTGCCGGACACTCCAGTTTTCCTTGACGCACTCGTGCAGGTAAAAATCACGGGCGGCATCGCCCGACACCTTGAGAAGCGTGCGGCAATGCGACCAGCTCAATTTATCACACAGCGTGTGATATTTCGGGTAGCACTGGTAAAACTGCCTCATGTACCGCAGGTTGGTGGCCGTGAACCCGTTTCCGAACTCCGCCACGAGCCGCCTGGAAAGGGTGTTGATGACAGCCTTGCCATATCCGGCACGGCCGGTTCCCTGCTGCTCGTACTCCACTATATATTTCCCTACCTGCCAGTAAGCCCTCACGAGGGTCGAATTGACATGATGTATCACCTTCGCGCGCGCTTCCTGCAAGATATGGCGCACGTTATGCAGTAGCTCTTCCTCCCCTTTGTCGGCAGGATATATTTTATCTGTTTCTTTCATTGTTCATTATTATATAGGCTTCCAAGTGCAAACATACTGATTTTACGGCAAATATCGAACGGTTGTACCGCCTTGTCGTGCCTTATTCCATGTATCTCCGCGTTTTTCCATGACGCCGGACTCTCGGGACAGGGCCTAACCGGAACCGGCAGGACGATCCTTTTTCAGCTTGCGGAAATTACTGAAGTTACGCTCGATGAACCGCAGGACGTCCGATTCCCGGTAGAAGGTCTTGTGATAGATCATCTCGTAAGGCAGCTCTCCCGAGGTGCGGTAACGCTGGAGTGTGCGCTTGCTGATATTGAGCATACGGCACAGGTCGTAATTGTCCAGAAGACGCTCCCCGTCAGGCAGGATGGAAAGCGGTTGCTCCACATCCCCCGCGCACAGCTTCTCAATACGTTCCAGCCGTTCCGAGAGCCGCTGCATCCATCCGTCGAAATATTCCTTATCCAGAAACATGGCCTACTCCTTTGGTCGGTTTTTGCGCCGCACGGAACGCTCCTTCAGCACACGGCGGATTTCCGTGAGGGAATAATACAGCTTCCGGTTGATGGCCGAATAGGTGATCACGTGATCCGAGCGGAGGCGTTGAAGGGTACGCCCGCTGATGCCCAGGTAACGGCAGACCTGCTCGCCGTCCATCCATTCGTCGTTTATATACTCCTTATTCCATGCACGCCCCTTTTCAGGGAGAGAGGCGATTGCAGCCTCTATTTTCTCTATACGCCCGACAAGCTCGTTATAGGCTCGCGAACCGATCACTATGATTTTCATACTCCTTTGTTTTTTAGTCTGTTACAAAGGTCGGGCTTATATGGACAGCTTAAAACGAGGTCGGTACGACTTTTTTTTGATAATTTGCAGTGAACTGATTCTCAACGGTTCATGCGGTGAAGAAGGCAGTGTTTTTTACCGAAATCCGCGGCCCGTACTCGGTATTTTTATTGGCAGAAATGCGATAGCATACTGTGATTCAACGCTTAACGGTGTTCTAATCCGGACGGGGCTACAACGGAACACCCGTATCGGCTCCTTATACGGGTGCAAATACGGGCGTTCGGGAAAGTTCCTTTCGAGAGTTACGGGGGAAAACCGACCTCGGTTCTTTTGTTATATACAACGCTGATTATCAGTGCTTCTATAAGAAATAGAGTGCTTTACCGGTTCATGTTCTACTCGGAATTGCCGTTTTTCTTGTTTCGCTTCCACGTCTGCATACGTTTAAGCAGGGCCTCTTTCGCCTTGTCAAGCCACGGTGTCGGGTTGTTTCGGATTTTCATATCGCAGAATGTCCTCGAAAGGTTCATGTCGAGGTGTACGTTGAAAGCGTTGGAAATGTAGCTGGCAAGTTGCGTGAGTGGCACATTGCCGAAACAGCCTTTACTGTCGAGCAGGTAAATAAGTTCCGTCAGATCCGTCTTCGAGTCCTGCCATGTCGGACGCACGTCAGGCAATGGCAGAACCATGTTCCGGAGGTTCGTGCTCTCCAGTGATTCCAATTCGCCCATAAGATAAACCGACAACATATCGTTGGCCAGGATTTTCGCCACCTTGAAATCCGCGTTTGTCGAAAACTGCGGGTCGAGTTCATAGTAGAAGGTTTCCAGGTATTGCTCCGTGTCGGTCTGCCCGCGCAGGAAATAGAGGCTGTCCAGGTGTGTAGCGCCGCTGCGGAAATAGCGGATAAAGTCAAGGCGTTTCTGCGTGTACGCGTTGATGGCCCGAACATGGGCGTCCAGGTACTCCCGTTGTGCCTCGATACTTCCTACCGGACGGTTCATCTCGATATTGTAGAGCTTGCGGTAATAGATCAGACGGCAAAAAAGACGGGGTTTGATTTCTTTGAAGAACTTTATTTCCTCGTCATCGTTTTGAAAACGGTAGCCGATGATATATTGTTTCAAACGGTCGAACGCTTCTCCCAGGACACGTGACGCTTCAAGCGACTTTTTCAACACGTCGGTATCCCGCGATTCGATACGTTCGATACTCCGCAGGACTTCGCTGTTTAATTTTTCTATAAATGCAATCATAATCCGTCTTGTTACTTTCGCGTATAAAGTTAGCGAATCGAAAAACCGGCGGATTACGATTTTTATCTTTCTCTTCGTTTTTTTATCACGAGGCCGATTTTAATGTCAGATCCGGCCTTCCTGGCGGATGGAAGTGGGATTGCTCCCCATATTCCGCTTGCAAAAGTCCGTAAAGTGGGATTGGGCGGAGAAACCGCACATGTAGGCTATTTCCTGCAACGTGTAGTGTGTCGT
>NZ_JAHQUN010000010.1:0-186412 GCF_019052485.1 Bacteroides sp. MSK.20.82 | reverse complement strand
AATAGCTTGCCAAAGCTATATTTATTATATGCCCTTACGGGCGCACCTGGAGCTGATCCTGCGCCCCTCCTTTCCATGCATCCATGAAAGGAGAAAGGTAGTTTTCCAGCTCCGGGTAGGAAGTCAGGACGGTGAACAGGTCCGAATAAGGCTTGTTCAGTAATTCCACCGCATGCGGGAACGTACAATAAATCCCGTTCTTGTAAATCTTCAGATACCAGATTATTGCAGCAAGCAGAATGATGGGGGATTCTACAAAAAAGTCACCCTGCTTTTCAATCCAGGTGCGATTGAGATTGAGCATTATCGTATAGCTCGCCTCGTACGCATCGGAAATGTCCGTCATAAATTCCGGATTGATAGGATTGCACCGGTGAGACCTGCGCGGATCGTCGAAATTTATGACATAGAACCGGGGCTTGACCTCGTACTTGTCCATATTCTTCAACAAAGAATTATAGGCTATGGTGGACAGGTCATCAAACTTGTAATCGTAGATGTAAATCGCAAAGCCCTTGGCTATAAGCTGGCGTATGTAACTGTTGACTATCGCATAGGACTTGCCGCTACCCGGTGTTCCGATAACCATGCAGGCACGGAAAATATTGACAATATTGACAAATCCGTTATTCCAGCGTTTTTTATAATAGAATCTCGTTGGGAGATTTACCGAATACTCATTCTCCATCAGTCGGGTTTCCTGCATGAAACTCTCATTTTCCATATTGAACACATCTTCCATGAGGTTGTGCCTGTAAAGGCGGCTCATCCATAGCCCCGACATCAGCAGGGCGAGATAGCCTGCCGTAAGAGTAAAAATATAGAATGCGGTATTTGCCGCGTGCGGCAATGGCAGCTCAAGCAACCACCAGTTCAGAAAGAACAGTGCGCATCCTGCCACCAGCGCCGCATAAATTTTAGGCCAGGTTATCTTTTCACCTTTGACTCCGTGCGTACCCAGACAGGAAACGGCCAGCAGAAGCACTGCCAACAGTTTGCTCCAGAGAATGCAGTTGAAAATCCCGGTCGTATTATTGAAATTCACCAAAATCCTGTCCATCACCGCAAGGTTCAAGTTCCACGCGGTGATACTCGGATAACAATACACATAGACGTGTACCACCAAAAGAAAAATACTCACGGCCCTGCCAAATTCCATGATCTTGGCAAGCGCCCTCAAATCGTCTTCCTGCTGCATAAGAATTGTATATAAATGGGTTGATACTTGTTTTGTCTAAATGCCACGTTTGCGTCCGGTCTTCTTCTTTTTCTTCATGCGGCGTGCAAAGGCTTCCTCCTCATAGTCACGCGGGTTGGTTTCCATCGAAAGTATGCCCGCCGCCAGTTCGAGCGTGCTGCCGGATTCGTGGCGGTGATGCTGCCGAAGTTCTGTAGCGGAATGTCCGCCCCGTTCCTTTTCGGGTATGTTTTCCAACCATTTGAAATAGTCGTTGAACACATTGGCGGAAAACTCCTTGCCCATGCGTGAACCGTTGAACACTTCCCGTCGGTCGTGGTCAATGAAGGTGACACCGTAGATACGTCCCCGCTCATTCTCACGGAACACCACATCAATATTTTTTTGCCCCAGCAGTTCCACAAACCGTTTCCGTGAATCCGCCTGCCGCAAGGCACGGGCGATGTCCGCCTGTATGGAGGGTGCCCATTTCCCCTCTTTGAGAGCTTTCAGATTCATCAACATCCGCTTTTCCAACAGTTCATTCCCGAAGCGTTTTCCGAAACGTGAACTCTTGAACGGCGGACTGACCACCTTGCCGGTATCATCCGTGGCAGAATAGACAATGCCGGTGTAGGGTATGCCGGTGTACTCCCCCCTGACCTGTTTCGCCTCGATGTTGAGTGTGGAAAGCAGTGCGCTGTATTCCCCGAAAGTCTGGAAACGGTAGCTTTCCAGTACGGCTTTAAGGGTGTTGCCTACCTGATGGCGGACATCCCCCAAGGAAGCATCCACCTTTTTTAGTTCCGCTTTCGGATTCCGCCTTTCCGTGTCCGCTCCGTTGCGCAAGCCGAAATCCGTTTCCAGTTCCCGACAGGCGGTCATGGAACGGCGGTGCTCGTAGGCGTCACTGATCTTTTTTCCCTGTCCGTCTACACAGACACTAACGATATGAATGTGGGCATTATGGGTATCGGCATGTTTGTAGGCTATGTACGGCTGATTCCCATAGCCCATTTTCTGCATATACCGTTCCGCCAACTCTACCAATTGCCCATCAGTCAGCTGGTCTTCCGGTGCCGGAGAAAGGGAGATATGCAGGACGGGCTTCTCCGTATTGCGGTTTGCCAGCAGGTAGTTCTCAAAAGAGAGCAATGCCAGACGTATGTCCTCACTGGGCAATCCCAATCTGTCGGAAATCATGCGGTTGCCCGAAAGAATCTCGGCGGTACCTGCCGTTACTTTGTCGTAGTTATAGGCAAGTGCTCCGTAAAGGCTTGTTCCGTGACTTATTTTTGCAACCATTTCCGCTCGTATTCCTGGGTTAGCACCATGACTTTTTTACATACAAGCATCAGTTCGATGCTCAGTTTCTCCAACCTGTAGAGCAATGCCATCGCACGTTTTTCCCCGAAATTGTTCTTCAAGGTCCGGACAACCTGATTGTAGTTGTTTCCGACGGCCTGAAACTGCCTGTGGAATTCGGTCAGTTTGATGTAGTAGTCCATTGTCGCCTTGTCGATTTTCACAACTTTAATCTGTCCCGAGAAGATGGATTTCTTGATGAACAGCGTGCGGTCCCCGGCTCCCGAATCCGCCAGCAATTTTTCAAATCTTGTGTTCTCCTCGGCGTTCAGGCGGAAGCTGTACTTGCGGTCCGCCGGATCACTCTTGGGCTTTCTGCCCGTCCTTGTCCCTGTTGTTTTCTCCATGCACATGAGATTTTTGGTTTGTACTTTTTTCTCTTCCGGAATCCGCGACTTTGGAGCGGATTCCCCCGGCTTTTAGCCGGGCTAGTTGTTTTTGTCGGACAAAAGACTTTTTGTCGGACGAAAACACAACTTGCTCTGTTCGCTTGAACAGAGAACCCTCCTTCGTCGGATTGCTGCGCGACGTTCACGGAACGCTGTGATCCGACGAAGTCAGTTCTTTTCCATCGTCTGATTCCGATTTTGCAAAATTAGACAGTGATAA
The DNA here is from genome assembly GCF_019052485.1 of Bacteroides sp. MSK.20.82. Lineage (NCBI taxonomy): Bacteria > Pseudomonadati > Bacteroidota > Bacteroidia > Bacteroidales > Bacteroidaceae > Bacteroides > Bacteroides sp. MSK.20.82. The sequence goes on along the minus strand of NZ_JAHQUN010000010.1, from coordinate 183,261 downwards.
CCGATTGGTAAACAGCGTTTGATATGACATTTGATGACATCTGATGACATCTGATGTCAGGTAGGGGAAATGTTGGTGGAAGTTTCAAAAATAGCCGCTACTTTTGGCACAGTGCATGAGGGCATACATTGAAACATTGTCCTGTAAGGGGTATTGCTTGCCTGCCACAGGTGGTGCATGGTGTGAATGCGGCATCATCCATATATGTGCAATGCCATATATGCTGCACGACAATCCTGCATGACGGAATACATTGCATCCGTGCAATGCAGTATGGGATACATTGAACCCCATATTGCATGAATGCAATGCACCTTATATGGCAATGCCCATCGGCAACCGGTATTACACTGGTGCAATATGGTATGCAATGTATTCATGCAAACCGGCAAACAATGCGTCATTGCCGTATACCAACGGATGCATTGCCGTGTGATGAAACGAAAAAATCCGGACAGATATGAAACAAATTATACACTCTAAATTCAAGCCTATGAAGAAAGAACCTTTATTTGTCGCTTTGAGCAACCAGAAAGGCGGTGTGGGAAAATCCACGTTCACGGTATTGCTCGCCAGTTACTTCCATTACCTGAAGGGGTATAACGTACTGGTGGTGGATTGTGATTATCCACAGCACAGCATCAGTACCATGCGGAACTGGGAAGTGGGAAACATTGAAAAGAACGTGCATCTGCAAAACCAGCTGGTGGAACAGTTCGGAGCAAGCGGTAGGAAAGCCTACAGCATCCTGAACTCCACTCCGGAAGAAGCCCGGGAAACGGCCGGACGCTTTCTTGAAAAGTCGGAGCTAGATTATGACCTTGTCCTTTTTGACCTTCCGGGTACCGTAAATGTGCCCGGTGTATTCCAGTCCGTAATCAATATGGATTATGTATTCACCCCCATCACGCAGGAAAGAATGGCAATGCGGAGCAGTATGTCTTTTGTCCTTGCCGTCCGGGAATACATGCACCGACATAAGGATGTACCCTTGCGTGGTATCCATATGTTCTGGAACCGGATGGACAAACGTGTTTCCAAAGACCTGTATAACGGCTATACTGAAATTTTCCGTTCGCTGAAATTGCCGGTACTGGAAACCGTCATTCCCAGTGCAGAACGTTACAAAAAAGACTCCGGAATGAAAGGGCCTCTGTTCCGCAGCACTTTGTTCCCTCCATCTTCCTCCGCAATGAAAGGAAGCAGTCTGGACCTGCTGGCAGCGGAAATAGAAACCATACTGAAACTTCAATAAAAACAATTATGACCACTAAAAGAAGAACGGATTACCAAGTGGACGAGGAGGCATTGAAACGCATGATGGCAGGAGATGTGACCGCTTTGGAAAGAACGGTTCCTCCGGAAGAGGAGCCGGAAACAAAAAGTCAGGCTGGACCTTGTCCGGAGAAACAGGAGAAGAAAAGCGGTTCTTCCAGACAGCAAATAAAAAAAACACCGGATGGAGCGGCTGATTCAGATGAATACCGGAGCCGGTTTCTGAAAGTGAAACTATCGGGAGCAAGAAGGCAGACCTATATTAACGATACATTGTACAGGACTGTTGCCAAAGTATTGCCGGTCATTGCACCGGAAATGTCTGTCCCCATGTTTTTAGGGAGTGTACTGTCAGACCATCTGGAAAGGTATCAGCATATCATCAATGAAATATATAATCAAGAAGCAACTCAAAAGCCAATAGAATGGAAGAAATAGTTTATTTATCAATACGGTTCGGCTGTACCGCTTATCTGTTATATAAGGTATGGAAACAAAAAGAGAGAATAGGTAAAATCTGTGATCTGCTTTATACTCCCCGCAATCGGCCACAAGCAGAAAAAGACAACGGTGAACCGGGAAATGCACAGGATGTGATGGGAGCTACCCGATTTGTCTATCTGGACGAGAATGCCGGAAAGACCGTCGCTCCTTACATGAGCCAGCAACTGGAAACCGGAAGTGATTTTATCGGAGCGGATAAGGATATTCCGGAAGATGAAGTGGAATGCAAACTGCCTTTGGAGGAGATGAGAATGCTGAAAGAAGAACAGGAGGAACTGGACAGCCGCTCTCCCGAAACGGAAGCCATTGCTCCGATGGTTACTCCTGCTGACCTGCTCAATGTAGGCGACGTGCTGCTTAACCTGAATGGTGCCGGCTCGGACGAGAACAAATCATACAGGGCGGCCATGACACTGCATTCCATCCGGGAAACGGACATGTTTGAACTGTTCTCCTCCCAGGTGGAGAACAAGAAGCTGATTGAGGAACTGATGGGGAAGTATGTGGATAAGGAGGGGAATGCGTTGCCTTTGAAAAGAGAGAGGAAAGAAAGCAAACATGTTACTGACTGGAGGAATCTGGTCTGAAAGTAAATGCTATTATGCTACAAAAATTCCATATGCGTTAAATATTATATGTAGAATCTTTATTATGTGCCCCGACTTTGTCTTTTTTATAATCCATGAAAAAGGTTGAAGTTTGTCTTTTGGTAAGAGTAATAGGAAGAAACAAACTTAAAACATAGAAATCACGGGGACAACTCAGAAAATTGGATACTTCCTCACAGTTGCTTACGAATCAAAAGTAAAAGAATAAAATTATCCTAATTGGCTAACAGGAAAAACTATAGCTTAATTTATTAAGTAAAATTTCTCTGCAAGCCTATAAATTATAAAAAATAAGGAGCTGTTTACCAAGTCAGCTCCTTACTTTTTCCAATGGATGAAAATCCGTTTTTCCTACTTCCTTTTATACAATATTTTGTCGCACTTTATGTGCATAACAGATATCATAGAAATCACATTTAAATTTAGAGCTCTATTACATGATTTTGCATTGTTCCTTGTTCACAACTCTATCTCTAAACAACTTCATATTAGTAAAGTTTCTGGAAATATTTTGAACCAGTTCCAAATAATTATCGCTGCCATCTTCCCATTTATGATAAAACGGCTTTATAGAAACACAGTTTTCATGTTCAAAGACGGTATTTAGTAATGTTCGGTCTGAGTTTCCGCAAGAATGCCCCATTATCAAAACTTGAAAAGGTGCAGCTAAAAGAAATTCCAGCAAATCATGGTAATGTCTTGTTTCTAAATATTTAACGGATTTGAGATTTCTAAGTAACTCATTGTCATTCATATCAAGAATAGACTGATAGCTTTTGTCAAGTTCATCCCCATAGCCAAAAATTATATTTTCAGGCTTTTCTAACTCACCATGAATATAATTGTGGGTAATATTGAAATTATTGTACATCTTAGCTGTTTTTGTATAGTTGAAACTCAACAACATGATACGTTTAGGGAGAAGTTTTTTGCGTTCTCCATTATTGTATTTAACTTCTGCAAAGCTAGATGTGTCAAATCCAATGTTATCCAAAGCTTTCTTTTTTCCTTCTGTTGAGAAATCAGCAGGGTCAAAGAAGTCAATTATTGCATTATGAAGGTCATCCCTTACATTGCCTGTTTGTATTGTATGGAGGTATTCAATTAATTTTTCTTGAAGAAATACTAATTGCTCATTTAACTCACCGATCGTATAATCACAATCCGGGTTATCCATTCCCGCTTTCAACAGTTGATAATAGTCGTTTTCAATATCCACCCATCCTTTGACCTCTATTGATTGCAGAATAGTTTTGAAAAATGGGCAACATTCAATAGAGAAAACATCCGGCTGATCCTTGATATACTGAATAACTTCACTACCTGAGTATCTTTCTTTACGATAGATGTCTTTAAAAAAACATGAGTGGGTGAAGACAAAAACATTCCAGCAATTAATATTTACATTATCTTTGATAACCAAACGACAAAGGCAATCTTCTGATACATTTGTAGTATTACCGGCAAAAGCATATACTCGTTGGTCCCAATACCAGTTGATGAAATCCACATAACTTGTTTTAAAGCCATGTGCCATGTCAAATCCGTTTCCTATGATAACAAGTCTATTCATCCGGTTGTAATGATAATGTTAGTGTTATTGACTTAAATTATAGAATAATCTCCTTGTTCTTCATTTACAAGAAGTGGTTTTAAAAGCGTTTCCACCGACTCAAAAGTATTTTGTTTTGAGAAGTGTATCTTTGGTTGTCCCCACCATCCTTTAATATATTGCTGGTATTGGTATTGCAAGGTACGGCGAGGTGCCTGCGCCAAACTGCTATTATAAAAGGAATCCACAATATCAGAATGGTAATTGGTCAATGAAAAGAAATACTGCCAAGTTTCTGATATTTCATTTGCGCTGAATCCGGGACGTTCTATTATCTCCACTGCATCCAATCTGTGAACACCATCATGTTTAGAGAACGCAGCTTTAAGTATTTCACTTGCCTCCTTATCAGAAGAAGGTGCGCTATACCCAAAGATTGTTACCTTACCTGCTTTCGATATATAGTACTTTGCAACGTTCCATTGGTCACGGATAAAGATGTCGCTGTTGTAATCCTTTTGTTCTACAGGATACAGCAAAGGAACAACGTTATACGGTTTGCCACACTTTCTGCAATAGTTTTGTATAAGACCAAAGGTCATGCAATCTTTACACACACCAGCTCCCACATTTCCATGCAAGAACAGAATTTCCGGTCTATTCCGGGTAATCTTTGCCACTCTGTTATATGCTTGGATAAGAAGACTATCCCAGTTGAAGGATACAATGCAGTCTTTTTCTGTGAGCGAAAGAATTAAAAGGTCGTAGATGGTTAAGAAGGATGGAAGCTGCACATTTGAAAAATATTCATAAAGTTTTTTTTCCATTGCTATCCGTGCATTTTTACACTCATCACCACGCCTAAACAGCTCACTATATATATCTTCAAGATTCCTGCTTTTCGTTTCTAGCATAAATCCTTTAAGGATTCCATCTAACCCGACCTGTTCAATGGCTTCATTCATCGTTGGGCAAGATTTTCCCATGACCGCTCTTGAAGCACCTGCTCCAACTATTACGACATGAGGGCGTTGGCAATATAAATCTTTAAGGTTTTTCTTCATACACTAACTGATTAAATATTTTGCCTGTAAGCACTTGTTACATTATGCTTTATTTTACGACCTTATATTTTGTTCGCTTTGTTTAAGCACCATAATTTCATTGTTCATACTTACTAAGTATGAAGGTGATTGTTCTCTGTCTGATTGTTCTTGAATATAAACAGATATATTACTTAAAAATACTTTATTCAAGGCGTGCTCTTTACATTACATGATGCACTGTTTTAACCTGTTTGCATTGGCCATAAAACTGCGTTTGATATGCAAATATAATGATTTTAATTCAATATCAATAATAGTCGTATTTGACAAGAAATCAACTTTATGGAATTTGCCGGCTTTTGTAATGGTAATTATATAATGGTACAGAAGTACAGAAAACTATGTAATAGTTTAAACAATCCATATTTGTACCAAAATTATCGTTTAAATATTATGCTTAAAGAGGACATCTGATGACATTTGATGACATCTGATGACACCTCTGAATCATAGCGCATTATCCCCATTTATCTTTGTTGTCGAATTCAAATTTATGTCTTACCCAAACGATTCGACAATGAAAAGAAGAATCCTTTTTTCTGTGATGTGTGCGGTCATCGCCGCAAACACCTTTGCGCAGGGCCAGGGCCTTGCGGGTATCAACGAGGCAACCAGCCTCATGACCTCGTATTTCGATCCCGCCACCAAACTATGCTATGCCATCGGTGCGGTGCTTGGTCTAGTAGGCGGTATCAAGACCTATGGCAAATTTTCCAGCGGAGATCCTGACACTTCGAAAACCGCCGCCAGCTGGTTCTTTGCCTGTATCTTTCTGATCGTAGCCGCCACCATCTTACGTTCCTTCTTCCTCTAAAGCCTATGGAATATCCGGTAAACAAAGGTGCCGGCAACCCCGTCGAGTTCAAAGGACTCAAGTCGCAATACCTGTTCGTCTTTGCCGGAGGGCTTGCGATGGTGCTCCTTATGGTAGTCTTTCTTTACCTGACGGGGGTGGACCAATGGATATGCTTATCCTTCGGAATCCTGTCCGGCAGCCTGTTGGTGTGGGTGATATTCCGTTTGAATGCCCGTTACGGTGAACACGGGCTGATGAAGCTGCTGGCTGAAAAACGGCATCCACGCTATCTGATTCACCGCAAGAGAGTTTTCAGATTATTCACAAGAAGCAGAAAAAAACAACAATCATGAGAAATGTATTAAAGGCGGAAACGCTGGAACGCAGATTCCCCCTGCTGTCGGTAGAAAACGGCTGTATCGTGAGCAAGGACGCCGATCTGACCGTGGCTTTCGAAGTGGAACTGCCCGAACTGTACACGGTAACGGCGGACGAGTATGAGGCAATGCACTCCTCCTGGATCAAAGCCGTGAAGGTATTGCCGGAACATAGTGTCGTCTGCAAACAGGACTGGTTCGTCAAGGAAACCTACCGTCCGAAGACCGATGACGGAGAACAGAGCTTTCTGACACGCAGCTATGAGCTGCATTTCAATGAAAGACCTTACCTGAATCACAAATGCTACCTGTTCCTGACGAAGACAACCCGCGAACGCAGCCGCCGGAAGAGTGACTTCAATACCCTTTGCCGGGGATTCCTGTTGCCCAAAGAGATAACCGACAAGGATGCTGCCGCCCGTTTTCTTGAGGCGGTGGAACAGTTCGAGCGTATTATGAATGATTCCGGACATATAAGGCTTCGCCGTCTGGAAACAGACGAAATCACCGGAACGAAGGAACGTCCCGGACTGGTGGAAAAATACTTTTCCCTCTCGCTGGAGGATGAGACTGCCGTATTGCAGGACATCTGCCTCAAGCCCGGCAGGATGCGCATCGGCGACAAACGCCTCTGCCTGCATACCCTTTCCGATACGGAAGACCTGCCCGGCAGACTTTCCACGGACATGCGCTACGAGAGGATGTCCACGGACCGCAGCGACTGCCGCCTCTCCTTTGCCGCACCCGTAGGACTGCTGCTGTCATGCAACCACATCTATTCGCAATACGTGTTCATCGACGACGCACAGGAAATCCTGCAGATGATGGAGAAAAACTCGCGCAATATGCTCTCGTTGTCAAAATACAGCCGGAGCAATGCCGTTAACCAGGAGTGGACGGAGATGTATCTTGATGAGGCACATACCAAAGGAGTGCTTCCCGTCAGATGCCACTGCAACGTCATCGCCTGGGCGGAGGATGCGGAAGAGTTCCGCCGCATCAGGAACGACACGGGCAGCCAGCTGGCCATGATGGAATGCACGCCAAGGTATAACACCATTGACACACCGGTCATCTATTGGGCGGGAATCCCCGGAAATGCAGGCGACTTTCCATCCGAAGAATCCTTTTATACCTTCCTGGAACAGGCCGTATGCCTCTTTGCCGGAGAGACCAATTACAGAAGTTCGCCCAGTCCGTTCGGCATCCGGCTGGCAGACCGCCAGAACGGGATACCGGTGCATGTGGATATTTCCGACCTGCCCATGAAGCGAGGAATCATCACCAACAGAAATAAGTTCATTCTCGGGCCTTCGGGCAGCGGAAAATCCTTTTTCACCAACCACCTTGTCCGCCAATACTACGAACAGGGAGCGCATATCCTGCTGGTGGACACTGGAAACAGCTACCAGGGGCTGTGTAGGATGATCCATGACCGTACCAACGGGAAGGACGGGATTTACATCACGTATGAAGAGGACAATCCGATATCCTTCAACCCGTTCTACACCGAATCCGGAAAATTCGATGTGGAGAAGCGTGACAGTATCAATACACTGATACTGACCTTGTGGAAACGGGAGGACGAGTCGCCGAAACGTTCGGAGGAGGTCGCTCTTTCCGGAGCAGTGAACGCCTATATCCGAAAGATTTCGGAGAACCGGAACATCAGACCGGACTTCAACGGTTTCTATGAGTTTGTCGCCGATGACTACAGAAGAATGATTGAAGAGAAAAAGGTGCGTGAGAAGGATTTTGACATTGACGGTTTTTTGAACGTTCTGGAACCGTTCTACCGGGGCGGAGACTATGACTTCCTGCTGAACTCCGACAAGGAACTGGACCTGACAGGCAAACGGTTCATCGTATTCGAACTGGACAATATCAGCAGCAACAAAGTGCTTCTTCCGGTGGTGACACTGATCATTATGGAAACTTTCATCGCCAAGATGCGCAGGCTCAAAGGTATCCGTAAGATGATACTGATAGAGGAATGCTGGAAAGCCCTGATGTCCGCCAATATGAGCGAATACATCAAGTACCTTTTTAAGACCGTCAGAAAATATTTCGGCGAGGCTGTGGTGGTGACACAGGAGGTGGACGACATCATCAGCTCCCCGATTGTGAAAGAGGCCATCATCAACAACTCTGACTGCAAGATACTGCTTGACCAGCGGAAATACATGAACAAGTTCGAGCACATCCAGCGGCTGCTCGGTCTGACCGAGAAAGAGAAAGGGCAGATTCTTTCCATCAACCAAGCGAACCATCCCGGGCGCTTCTACCGGGAAGTATGGATAGGGCTTGGAGGAACCTGCTCGGCAGTATATGCCACGGAAGTGAGCGAGGAAGAATACTTCACGTTCACGACCGAGGAGTCGGAGAAACTGGAAGTACAACGGATTGCCGGATTGCCGGAGGGCAGTCTGGAAGGAGCCATCCGCCGTCTGGCGGAGAAAAAGCGAGAGGAACAGAAACAGGTATCAAACCCGAAATGAAAACGATTATGAGAAACAGACCCCTTATGAGGCTGGCGGTATGTCTGATAAGCATGGCCGCCATGATATTGCAGAGCTGTTCGGAAAGCGGTATCGACCGCGACAAGATCTGCGGAACGTGGACCAGCGTGGAAGGCAGACCTGACGTGCTGGTATACAAGGAAGGAGAATGCTATAAGGTGACGGTGTTTTCCCGTAGCGGGAGAACCCGAAGGCTGAAGCCGCAGACTTACCTGCTGGTGGAAGAAAACGGAAACCTGTTTGTCAATACGGGCTACCGTGTCGATGTGTCCTACAATGAGGCAGCCGACGTGCTGACATTCTCACCGGGCGGAGACTATGTAAGGAAGGAGGAACGGGCATGAAGGCAAGAACGCTTCTGATCGGAACGGCATTTGTACTGGGCGTTACCGGAGCACGCGCCCAATGGGTGGTGACAGATCCCGGCAATCTGGCCCAAAGCATCATAAACATGTCGGACAATATCGCCCATACCTCAAAGACGGCAGTCAATACGGCAGAAAGCTTTGCCGAGACAGTAAAGATCTATGAGCAGGCCAAGAAATATTACGACCAGCTGAAATCGGTCAACAACCTGATACAGGATGCCCGCAAGGTGCGTGACATCATCCTGATGGTGGGCGACGTGTCCGACATCTATGTAACCAACTTCGGCAAGATGATGAACGATGAAAACTTCTCACCGCGCGAACTGGACGCCATCGCCTTCGGTTACACCCGCCTGCTGGAAGAGAGCAACGGCGTGTTGCAGGACCTGAAACAGGTTATCAATGTCAGTACCCTGTCCATGACCGACAAGGACCGTATGGACGTGGTGGACAACTGCTATTACGAGATGCGCCGTTACCGCAACCTTGTGAGCTATTATACGAACAAGAACATAGCCGTAAGCTACCTCAGGGCCAGAAAGAAGAACGACCTGGAACGTGTGATGCGGCTCTATGGGAATGAAACCTCCAAATACTGGTAGCCATGATGCCGTTGTCGATAGATTTTGCCAACCTGCACACCATACTGGCAACCCTGTATGACGAGATGCTTCCCCTTTGCGAGGACATGATGGACGTGGGCAAGGGACTTGCCGGACTGGGTGCGTTGTTCTACGTTGCCGTCCGTGTATGGCAGTCGATGGCACGTGCCGAACCGATAGATGTCTATCCCCTGCTGCGTCCCTTTGCCATAGGCATCTGCATTCTGCTCTTTCCCACGCTGGTGCTCGGCACGCTGAACAATATTCTCAGTCCCATCGTGCAGGGCACACACAAGATGCTCGAAGGACAGACGATGGATATGGAACAGTACCGGATCCAAAAGGAGGAACTGGAAAAGGAGGCCATGCTCCGCAATCCCGAAACAGCATATCTGGTAAGTGACGAGGAGTTTGACCGTCAGCTGGATGAACTGGGCTGGTCAACCATAGATACCGCCTCCCGGCTGGGCATGTATGTGGAAGTCGGGATGTATAATCTGGAAAAGAAAATCCGGGATGCATTCCGCAGCCTGCTGGAGCTGATATTCGCAGCGGCATCGCTGCTGATAGACACCGTGAGGACTTTTTTCCTGGTCGTACTCTCGATACTGGGACCGGTAGCGTTCGCCTTCAGTGTATGGGACGGATTCCAGTCCACGCTCGGACAGTGGTTCACGAGATATATTTCCGTTTACCTGTGGCTTCCGGTCAGCGACCTGTTCAGCACCCTGCTTGCCAAGCTTCAGGTACTGATGCTTCAGAATGACATTCAGGAACTGCAGAACAATCCGGACTACTCGATAGACAACTCGAACAGTGTCTACATCATCTTTATGCTGATCGGGATTATCGGATACTTCACCGTGCCTACGGTAGCAGGCTGGATAGTGCAGGCAGGCGGTGCCGGAAACTTCAGCCGTAACCTGAACCGTACGGCCACCAAGACAGGCGGCCTTGCAGCCGGAGCAGGCGGTGCCGTATTGGGGAATATCGGAGGCAGGCTGAGGGGCAAATAAACCCTGCGGAGCCTCCTTCCCATGAGTCGGGCAACCCAAGATGGCGGGTCCGGTGACCTGTCGGAACGGGATGTCCCGTCATACCGGAAATATTTATTCATTCAAACCAGACATCAAAAAAAATGGAATTCAAGTCATTGACAAACATTGAGAGCAGCTTCAAGCGCATCCGCCTGATGCTGGCGGTCTTTGCCTGCTGCTGTGCGCTCGTTACCGGATATGCGCTGTGGAGCTCATACCGCTTTGCCGAGAAGCAACGCGAGAAAATCTATGTGCTTGACGGGGGCAAATCGCTGATGATGGCCCTTTCGCAGGACCTCTCACAGAACAGGCCTGCCGAGGCGCGGGAACATGTAAGGCGCTTTCACGAACTGTTTTTCTCGCTCTCACCCCAGAAGGATGCCATCGAGCACAATATCAACCGTGCCCTGCAACTGGCAGACAAGAGTGCCTATCACTACTATGTGGATTTTGCCGAAAGAGGGTATTACAACCGCCTGATTTCAGGCAACATCAACCAGGTGGTGCATGTGGACAGCGTGGTGTGCGACTTTGCCGCCTACCCTTACAAGGTGCGGACATACGCCCGGCAGCTGATTATCCGTGAAAGCAACGTGACCGAGCGCAGCCTCGTAACTTCCTGCTCGCTTCAAAACACAGGGCGTTCGGATGACAATCCCAACGGATTCATTATCGAGCAGTTTACCGTGCTGGAGAATAAGGACATAAGAAGTGCGGAACGATGAGGGGAAAACGCGGATTCTTCGGCCATGCGGACAGCCGGGTACGGCTGTTCTGCCGGCGGCTGACAGGAAAGCAGCGCATCCTTCTGGCAGGCACGGCCTCGTTCCTGCTTGTTGTCTCCTGCCTGTACTCGATTCTCTCCTGTGTATCCCGTTTCGGGGAGCCGGGCCAAAGACCGGCAATGGGACATATCCGTTCCGTCGTGTTCCGGCCGGAAAGAACAAGAAACATTCATTCAAACATCCATAAACATGAAAATGGACTTTCAGAAAATCAGGGAACGGCTCGGAGTGTCAAATGACAAGCAGCTGACTCCCGAAGAGAAGCGCCGGCGCGCAAAGTATATTGTCTATCCGTTTTTCTGCCTGCTGTGCATGGGGTTCCTCCTGCTGGTATTCAGCCCGTCGGAAAAGGAGAAGGCGGAAATGGAAAAAGGCAGGGGGTTCAACGTGGAGATGCCTTCACCGGAAGATTCGGAAATGGAGGGCAACAAGGTAAGCGCCTACGAGCAGGAAGCACTGGCAAAAAAGGAAAAATGGCGCAGGGGAACCTTCCAGGAGATGTCCGAACTGCTCAACAAGGACGGTCAGGATACTGCCGGTCTTACCGCAGGAAAAGCAAACATGGAACTTCCGCCGGAACCGGAAAAGGGGAAAGCCCCCGGCTCCATCCGTTCCTCTACAGAAGCTTACCGGAATATGAACCGTTCGCTGGGCACTGTATATACCCGGAATGAAAATCAGCCAGATGCCGATCTGCTCCGCCGTATTGAGGATCTGGAAAAAGAAAGGAAGCCGGCGGAAGAACAGGCGGAAGGCCAGACCCTGGAAGAAAAGATGGCTCTGCTGGAAAAGTCCTACGAGCTGGCTGCCCGCTACAACGGGAAAGAGCCGGATGCTTCCTCTACAACAAATGCCCCAAACAGCCGGAAAGAACGGACGGCTGTCCGGCCTGTAAAACGGGTACAGAACCGGATGGTGTCATCACTGGCCCAGCCTGCAGGCAATGAAGACATTGCTTCCGGATATGCAGGCGAGAGAAATACCGGCTTCCACACCCCGGTAGGCAAAATGCCATCTTCCGGCAGGAACACCATCGCCGCCTGTGTGCATGGCACGCAGACCGTATCTGACGGACAGGCACTTCGTATCCGCCTGCTTGAGCCGATGGCAGTGGACGATCTCCTTATCCCAAAAGGTACGGTACTGGTCGGCGGCACACGTGTCGAGGGGGAACGGATGGGAATCCTGATCGAGACGGTGGAGTACAGGGGCACGCTGTTCCCGGTGGAACTCGAAGTGTATGACGCTGACGGGCAGCAGGGAATCCTTGTACCGAACTCGATGGAGTATGATGCCGCACGTGAGATTGCTGCCGGCATGGGCACCTCTATAGGAAGCAGCATCAATATCTCAACGGATGCCGGAGCGCAGATTGCCTCGGATGTGGGCAAGGGGGTGATACAGGGTATGTCACAATATGTGGGCAAGAAGATGCGCACGGTGAAAATCACTCTGAAGGCCGGGCACCGGCTGTTGCTGCATTCTCCTGAAAAATGAAGGAGGAAAGGAAATCAACCATTTATTCACCAATCAACCAAGAAACACACATGAAGAAGATTCTGATGATGCTTGCCCTGATTGCGGGCACAGTGGCTGCATACGCGCAGCAGAGCAGCGGGGATTATTATGAAGGACTGAGCCGCAAGATCGGATTCAGCCGGATGATTCCTCCGCACGGTCTGGAAATTACATATGACAAGACCGTACATATTATTTTTCCCTCTCCCGTGAGATATGTGGACCTGGGTTCGCCCAATCTGATAGCGGGCAAGGCGGACGGTGCGGAAAATGTGATCCGTGTGAAGGCAACCCGGAAACATTTCCGGAGCGAGACAAACATGAGCGTAATTACCGAAGACGGCAACTTCTATACATTCAATGTCAAGTATGCCGACGAGCCTTTGCTGCTGAATGTGGAAATGTGCGACTTCATCCATGACGGAGAGGCCGTGAACCGTCCGAACAATGCGATGGAAATCTACTTGCAGGAACTCTCCGGGGAGTCTCCCCGTCTGGTACGGCTGATCATGAAATCCGTGTATGAACAGAACAAACGCAAGGTCAAGCACATCGGCTGCAAACGGTTCGGAGTGCAATATCTGCTTAAAGGACTTTATGCGCACGGCGAACTGATCTATTTCCATACCGAAGTGAAGAACGCCACGAACGTGCCTTTCGACGTGGACTTCGTGACCTTCAAGATCGTGGACAAGAAAATCATGAAACGTACCGCCATGCAGGAACAGGTCATCTATCCGCTTCGTGCCTTCAACTATGTGACCCGTGTGGACGGGAAGAAGAACGAGCGGACGGTGTTTGCCCTGCCCAAGTTCACCATTCCCGACGACAAGAAGCTGATAGTGGAAATGTATGAGAAGCAAGGCGGCCGGCATCAGTCCTTTGATGTGGAGAATGAGGATCTGGTACGCGCAGAAACCGTCAATGAACTGAAAGTCAGATGAACGCCATGAAAAGAAACTTCCTCTTTATTATCCTCCTGCTTGCCCTCTTTACGGGGCAGGCAGAAGCCCAACGCCGCCTGCCGGGAATGAAAGCCGTCCGCTTCACCACTGAAATGGCCGACGGATTTTACAGCCGGGCAAACCGTCACGATGCAGGCTATGCCTTCTCGCTGGCTGTATCCACCTGTACTGGGAACGGAAACCAGTGGATGTTTGGCGGTGAGATGCTGAAACGTAACATCCCTTACCGGAGTACGCATATACCCTTGTCGCAATATACGGGGGAAGGCGGTTATTACCATACGTTCTTTTCCACCCCCGGCAAGTCCTTCTTCCTGAACCTCGGCGCTTCCGCCCTGTTGGGCTATGAGACCGTGAACGAAGGAGACCGGCTGCTGGATGACGGAGCCGTTTTGCAGCAATGCGAGTCTTTCATTTATGGCGGCGCGGTAACGCTGGAAGCGGAAGGATACCTGTCCGACAGGGTTGTTCTGCTGGTACGTCTGCGTGAGCGTTTCGTGTGGGGCAGTGCCTCGGGAATCTGCCACTTCCAGTATGGAATCGGAGTAAAATACATTTTCTAACCTTAAAAGAATACATACCCATGAAAAGAAAAATCCTTGATTTTATGCTGACAGCCTGCTGTATGGCATTCTCCTTTCTTGGTCTTGTTGCTTGTGACAATGAGCTGGATATCAGACAGGAATACCCGTTTACGGTAGAAACCATGCCGGTAGCGGATGAGATTACCGATGGGGAGACTGTGGAAATCCGGCTGGAAATCAAGCCGGAAGGGAACTTTGCCGGAACTGTCTATACGCTAAGGTATTTCCAGCCGGACGGCAAGGGCAGTCTGAAGATGGAGGACGGAACGGTACTGAAGCCCAATGACCGTTATCTGCTGAACGAATGGAAATTCCGTCTTTACTATACTTCGCAAAGCGGCAAGGAATCCCAGACCATAGACCTCTATCTTGAAGATAATTGGGGGAATCTGCAACAATTGACATATGATTTTAATGGAAAGGATACGGATGAAGAAAATAACAAGGAGGCTGCATGAAAAGAATACCGGCTGTTATGATCTTTCTGTTACTTGTCTTGTACGGCAAGGCGGAAAATCCCCCGTCTGACAAAGATAAGGCGGTAGCCTGCATCAAGCGGTGGGAAGGCTGGCACCGGGGGAAAATGCCTTACATCGGTTACGGACACCGCCTGCTTCCCCACGAGACGCTGACCGAGAACCTGAGTGAGGCACAGGCAGACTCACTTTTGAGATGCGACCTTGAACGGTGTTTGAAGGTATTCCGAAAATATGGGAAAGACTCGCTTCTTTTAAGTCTGTTAGGCTTTAATGTAGGCTGTTACCGTCTGATCGGAAACGGCAAGATACCTAAAAGCAAACTGATTCAGAAACTGGACAGCGGCAACCGGGATATTTACAAGGAATATGTATCGTTCCGTTGTTATCGGGGGAAAGTCATTCCAAGCATAGAGAGAAGAAGAAAAGAGGAGTTTGAACTGTTCTATATTCCGTAGATTGCTTGCTGATAAAGGTTTGGTTGTTACGAGACGACCGAACCTTTTTTATTTGTCCGGCATGAACATATCCCTAACAGGTGTTGTATTTTAATGTAACCGAAAGACATAAAATGTGTTATTGAGCATATGGTGCATAAAAAATGCTCCTTAAACATTGTCTTTCTTGATTTTTTGCTAAGTTTGAGATGTAATGTCAAATGCATAAAACAAGTCGTCATGAATTCAGAAATAATATTGGAAATAAATGGCTACAAATGCAATCTACTAAAGTATAAATACTGTTTTTCCCGTAATATAGACCGTAAAGGAAGACCTGTAACAGGAATGTTAGGAGGAAACATATATATAGAAATGGAATCTAATGGCAGCAATTGTATTTTGGATATGATGCTTGTTGATACGGACCGGCAGCGTCCCGCTTTCTTTTCTCATGCAGAACCTTTTCCGGTTTGGGGGAAGATACTGCATAGCATAGACGATATGATGTTTCGTGAACTTGCTTTTGATGAAGCGTATCTTTATTGTTATGATGAAATTATGAATGCGACAGAAAGTAGTCCTATGCTTACCCGTTTTCTTATATCTCCAACAAGACTGGATATCAATAGAACCATTAGACTGGATAGAAGGATGGATACGACAGACGGATTCTGGTGGGAGGAATATAAGGAGGAAGAGAGTTTTCAATCTGTTGTAAAAATTAATTATGATAATCAAACTATTTATATAATAGATGCATATTGGATTGATGAAAATGGTATGAAACAGCGTTGTTTGAATGTAGAAAAGCCTGTAACTCTTTATATAAAAGTGGATAATCCTGTTGTAGGAAAACTTGTTGAACTTTCTTTTGAAGATAAAGATTCCGAATTATCTACAGTTCGGTATTCAGGTAAAATAAATAAAGAAGGAATAATTATCATTGATAAATTCAAAATGAATTAAATATGGGTAATATTGTTATTACATCCAGAACTGAAGGAGTCAAAGGAAGTGCTAATTTACAAAAGAAACCGAAAGTGAAAACAATAATGATTTCTGACTTAGATGAAGGTTCTACAAATGATGGCACTTTTAATCTAACCCAAAAAGGATTAGTTTATAACAAAACATATTCTTTAGAAGTTCTTGATTTTATATATGGCATTCCTAAAAGTAATGATGTTAGATGGGAATGTCATTATACTGATAATGGTGGAAATATTACAGTTTTATCTACATGGAAGCCAAGAGGGAAAAAGGTGGACTTTAAAGTAGATGATTTTAATATATTAGGATGCTTCGTGACTTTTTACGCTTACATACAGGAGCAATGTAATGAAGGAGTATTAAAAGTTTGGATACATTACCGGTTTAGATATTTAGATAAAAAAGAAGTTGAAAGAAATATAAATAAACGAATATCATTTCCTTATCTTATAAATCAGCAAAGTACTTCTTTATGTGGAATAGCCTCAATTGCTTATATCTTTGCAAAAAGCAATAGTACTGGATATAATAACTTTATAACCAATATGCATAAGAAAGGAATTGCCCTTATTGACCAAACGGGATATAAAGTTGAAATTGATAAAGATGAACATTTAGTAGAACTTAAACCTCAAAATAAAAAAGTAGGTTCTTTAGAATTTGCAGATTATCTGTTTTTGGCAACAATCAGGGATTTTAAAAATATATTATGGGACTACGATACTCGAAAAGATGATAGCAAAATAGAAGAAACACTGGAAGGCTGTACTGGAATTTCTTTCCCTCATATCATTTCAGGTTTGATGAAAGATGTTTTGAATTTTAACAGTATAATTGATACAACGGCCTTATTTCAAGTACTAAAAAATGGTAATGCCAAAGATATTATATCAGATTTGCAAAATAAATTAGATGAAGGATACTCTGTTTGTGTGCTTATTCACGCAGAAACAGTGATATTTGATGAAGATATAACCTCTATATGTCCTAATCACTGGGTTTGTGTTGAGGAAATTCAACAAAAAGAGAATCATGTTATCATTAAAATGTTTACTTGGGGTAAAGTAATGGAATGTACCATTGATATTGATAATTTTGAAGCGGGATACTATGGATATGTTGCCGGTAAATAGAATACGGGATATTATAAATAAAATAATACCAGTCTTAAGTATTACTCAAAAGGTAATAGGAATACTCTTGATGGTTATAAGTTTTTGTTTGTTGTTTCCTATGCTGCAAGAGAAATACTCTTACAATGATATGACAATGTCAATTATTTGTATATTCTTTTTCATTGCTTTATTAATATATTCTACAATTACAATATTCAAAGTTGTCGTACTTTTTACTCTTAAAATAAATTCACTAAAACCTGTTTTTTTAATACCTTATTGTATATTGATTTTATTATTTGTATTTTTCTGTTACACAATTAACAGTCCATATAATCACCCTTCATCTGTTGATTCATATAAGATTAGAACTGTTATTTCTACTATAGGGTTTGAAGAGTATGAAATAAACGATATACATTTATATGAATTTAAAAAAGACACAGACTTTTCATCTCTTGTACATGAAATTCCTTTAACGGAATTTAGAGTAAGGGAACGATTCTATGGATATGAAAGTTCCGACTCTTTATCTGTTATGTTTGATTGGTTAATAACGGTTAATGATACTATCGTATATAGAATAACCGAGCAAAAAACAGAAAAAAGACTTGTAGGGAAAATGTGGGAGAATTATATTACATCATACGTTCTTAATGGAGAACAATATTCTAATTGCGGAATATATATTGAAAAAAATAAAGGAAAGATTAAAAACAGGGATATGTTTAATATGTATTAGAGTTTGTTGTTAAAATGTTAGTGTAGAGAGAATATGGACTAAATACAAAACGTAGAATTTAACGATATAGTAAAAAAATACACCATAATTTTAATTATATCCATCTATGAGCCAATACAATAATATTTTTATAAGCAGAGAAGATTTTCTGGATTATAAAACAAAAGGAATTCCGTATACTGGATTTGTAATAGGAGAAGGGTATGCTTTTGTGCAATATCAGGATTATTACGAGGATACAGATGGAACAGTCATAGATATGAATGACAATATATTGCCATTCCAAATATGCATACCTAACATTGTTCAAATCCAATGCATTGATACCTCAAAGGAAATGATAAAAAAAAGCCTCAGAGGGCTATTTAGCAAAAATGGATGCGCAAGATATGTAGTGTGTGAAGGAGATACCTTAGCATATATTGCAGAAATGTTTGATGTTACCGTTGAAGAATTAAAAAGATGGAATGACCTGTCAAGTGAGTATTCTATATCCGCAGGACAAAGATTATTAATAATTGACATAACGGAAAGAAGGATTATAGATATACCACACACAGTAGATAATGGAGAAATTAAAAAAGCTGGAGCCTTGACTTCTCTTGAATTTTGGTTGGATTCACCATCCAACACTTTTCTTGAAGGCATAGGTAAAATTCTTGTCAATACAGCTTATAGTAAAATAAACTCACCATTAGTTTTTTTTACGGGGCGTACTTTAGCAGGAGCAAGTCAATTATCGGAAGAACGGTTTGGGGCTTTTTTGGATATAATATCGCTTCCTCTTTTTGGAGGGGTTAAAGCCATTGGCTTTTGTGGCAAAGTAGGAAAAGGGTTGATAAATGGATATAATCCATTTTTAAAAACGAAACAATATAAGATGTATAAACCTTCAGGCAAAGGTTGGCAAAAAGAAGCAAGCAAAAAATTCAAGCAGGCAAGAGAACATTACATAATGCATGTCGAAAGTAAAAAACTTTGGAACGATATGGGCTATGGAGTCAGTATATGGAATGAATATTCAAAAGACAATAATAATGATTGATATTGTAGGACTGGAAAGTATAGGCAAATATATTATTTGGCTATGGAGTAAATATGTAAAACGAAAACATATACCTTATATGGACCTTGAGTTTCATTATCCCAACTATCTCTTTATAGTACTGGGAAGTATTGTATGTGCCATTATATTGGGCATAGCAATTGCCTATTTTTCAATTAAATAAGGAAATGACCCCAATTGCCATATTAGATGCAGATTCCCCAAGCGAGCAGAATCAAGAACCGGGAAGTGTCTAAAACGGAAACGCCACAGGTATGATGTGATATACATCACCTTGTGACGTTTCTGTTTTAAGATGTATTTGTCTGCTGTTCTTACTTTTGAAGCAAGTATTCCCCTATTGAATGATACCGGTCTTTGATTGCGGCATTTTCATTGAATCCATTCAAACAATGGAGCAAGGCTTTCTCCAAAGTGGTGTATCTGCGGTTAAAACATTGCGGATTGTCCAGGCAATAGGCATTCAAGGCATATCTGTATGGGGCATATTCAGGATTATCCTCTTTTATGATTTTCACATGCCAAGGAAAGTGTATCCGCAGAGTGAATGACCGTGTTTCCCCTTTTGTAATCCGTTCCTCTTCCTCCAGCATTTTTTTCACGAGGGACCTGTCCAGCAACGGATATCCATATTCCCTGTAATGTTTGATATGGCAGCAATACTCCGTTGCGTATTGCTTCAATTCTTCCGGTCTTATACCATAGTGCTCCCCATAGAAAAGCAGCACTTCCCTGCCTGTTACGATAACGGGCTTTCCGTCCGCTTCATGTTTAAATACCTGCCGTTCCATCTTTTCCCTGTCTGTCAGCAAGGCAAAACCGAAACATTCCGTAAGGGTGAAACTTTCCCTGCCGGGAACGGACAGCCCAATAAGCCTTTCCAATGTGTGGCAGTAAAAGAAAATACCGTCATCGGCCATACCGGTGTCCGGTGAAAGCATAATTCTTACATCCTTGACCTGACCGCTGTCCCTTTGGACAATCCGGCAATTCGCGTAATGTGGCTCACAAGCATTCTCTTTCTTGAACCTGTGGTATTTCTCCAAAATTTCGTTCCGGATTTCCTCCTTGTCGGTCAGGGCACCTCCCAATCCGCAGTTTTCGCACCACCCGTAATAAAAAGCTTCGTCCGTGAAGTGGTCGAACCCTTTTGTGTTGGGGTTTACCATTGCCTCACACCTGACATTGGCCGATCCGCATCTGCTGCACACTATATTATTTCCCATTGTTCTTCTGCTTTACGGGCGACTCACGGCCGCCCTTGTCATACAATTCGGTTGTTATTCTCTTAATTTATCTTTACCCGGTTCATCAGCTGTCCCGAAATTTCATGCAGTTCCCGGCAGCGTTCCGGCTGCTGTTCCCTTGCAAAGGCGGTGATTCCCTGTGTCAGTTTCCATAGCGTGGCCCCGCCTGTAACTCCGTCGTCAGGATTGTTGTTCATCAGCAGTTTCTCGACCTCACGTCCCTCGTTTTTCAACAAGGCTCCTTTCTGCACCAGATTCTTCAGTTCCTTGTCGAAATCCACGTCTATCTCCGATGCTCCTTGAATTTCGATGGCCTTCTGCATGATGGTGTCTTTGCTGTACAGTCCTTTGGTCAGGTCGGAAACAGCCGATACGGTGGTCTGCGTGTCCAGTTCGTAGGTCTTTTGGGAGAGGGACAGGGATTCCGGCAGTCGGCCTCCAAGGTGTATCTGCCGCATGACGGACTCCCTGACCATCCCGTTCAGGCACGCCCCGTTGAGCAGGAACGACCGCATATCGACCGATCCGTTGCCATAGTCGGATGTGGAGAAGCGTGCTCCTGCGAAGATGATGACCGTTCCGTTCTTACGGGTGGGTATCTCTATCGGAGTGGGCAGGATTGTCTCACACCATACTTTCGTGTCGTTCATATAGGCATCGGACACGACCGCTCCCTGTCCTCCCGCCTCACGGATGAAAGCGGTCAGGATATCCACCGAGTTCAGCCGACGGTAGGAGTCCGACAATACGCCCCGGACTTCCATTCCTACCGCCCGTATCAGTACCCGTGTACGCTCGGTCCATCCCGAATGCTCGTTCAGGATGGTGGCGCACAACTGTTTCTGCCAAACATCCCCGGCAGAAAGCTCGCGCAGGTATTTGGCGGGAATGCCCATCTTCTCCGAAATCTGGCTTATGGCGTTGCCGTGCAGGTTGAAGTTCCCTTCGGGCATTGCCATCTGTACCCTTCCTTCCGCTTTGAAAGAGATAACGGGGCGTTCCTTGCTACGTTGGCTTACCCCGATGGGAGCGATGAAATCCTGCGCGATCCGTCCCTCACTGAGCAGACGGTTGATGGTGTCCATGACACCACCTTGCCTGCCTTCTATCATCCGCTGTACCTTGTTAATGACTACCTGGTTGAGGCCCTGCTGTTTCTGTACCGATACAGCTGCCGGCATTACTGTTGTTTCCATAATACTATGTTTTTAATGTTGATGAATCAGAATTTATTCTTAGAGCTTGTCTTGGTTGTTTTAGTATGTCCCATGTATTTTTCTTCTGACAAACGGATATAATCCTCTTCGCTATATCCGGTCAGCCCGAACAGTTCATAATATCCGGGGAAAGTTTTTTTTCCCGCTTCCGGTATATGCATGCTGGTTCCCTTGTGGCAGCAGATGATATGCCGGACAAAGCGGTAACACTTGCAAAGATCAGCCACGACGGTATATTCGTTGTCCGTATGAGGTTCGTAATATCCACAGGAAAGATTGATACAGGATACTTCCAGACCGTTTCTTTTCAAAGCCGCCACATCTGTATTCAGTCCCTGTGCCGGCTTGTAGCCGTACTTCCGGACATCTATAGCTGAAATGAACTCGTTGGAGCAGAGCTTCATCCCATTGATTTGTGTTACCATATCCCCGTTCCCTTTCCGGTCACACTGAATCACGAAACGGCAATCGGAAAAGAAGGACATATCGGCATGGCTGCTGCCTATGCATCCCACCTCCTCCTGTACGAAGAAGGCACATTTCACCGTCTTGCAATCCTCCAGGCATTTCAGGCAGATCCAGATGCCGTTCTTGTCATCCGCACCGATTCCGGTCATCCGTTTACGCTTGTGATCATAGCCGACAATCATCGAGTCCGCCACAAGATGGGCTGCATAAGAGCCTGTCTTGCGCCAGTGTACCTCATCCATGTGCGCCACGACACAGGGGTAGCTTTCCCGGTTGCCTTTGACCGCATAGATGTTTCCGTACCTGTCTTGCCGGAAAGGAATCTCCATCTTTTTGAGTTCCTCTATGATGAATTTAGCCATCTTCCCCTCTCTGCCAGAGGGGGAAGAAATGCCGTAAAGAGCCATTAGTTTTTCCATGATAATGATATTTTAGGAAATGAACAATTTTTCGATTTGCAGGTATCGTCTGAATTCCGGTACGGGACGCCCTTTACGAAAGAGAAAAGACGGATATTTCTTTCCTTTATATTCCACCGATAATCCTTTCAGGACTTTCCCAAATACGGTAGATACATAGTACATATCCTGACAGTTCTTGCAGAATGCCGCATCCGGGAAGATATGTATCTTCCCGCATTTGGGACATACATATTTTTTCCTGTTTGCACACCCTTCCGTGCTCCGGCAGGTGGCTATGCTCGTGTCGCCCTCCGTATTTCTCAGTTCCAGGTTACCGTCCGTCAGATGGAGGCTGTAGAACGTGTCGAGGTAAGGCACCCCTTTCTTGTGCCACCTGCAGGCGGGCACTTTCACCGTCAAAGAAACCTGTATATTATCTCCGGCCGCCCATTCCTGCCCCTCAATGGGATTCAGTACGGTGAAATCCGTTGTATGTGTATAATCGTTGTATCTGCGTCGCAACAGGATACCTGCCTCCTGCGCCTGCTTGCGGATCAGTTCGACGACGAATGCGTGTGAGGAATAGATACGATCCAGCAGGGAGGCGGCAATCGGTGTGTTTATTGATTTCCACAATGTTATCTCGTTCCATACAATGGCCCGTCCGACCACATTGCTGCTGTCATCCCTTGCCACGAGTATTTTGGCTCCTGCGAAATTGGCATAGAAATCCGCTGCATTACGGGCCTTGTCTTCATATCTCATACAGGAGTTGTGCAGGCTGGATTCGCTACCGTCAGATATGGGACTGTAGTTGCTTTCCAGATAAGCCTCCATAAAATCGTTCATACTGTCATGCAGTCTGATTGTGACCTTGCTGTCCAGTGAGATGGCGCTGCAGAAATAGTTGATTTCATCGGGCTGGTACGGTCCCAGATTTTTGAACAGCTCGATAAACGTGGACGGTTCCAGATCTGTCCGGTTCTCCGGAAACCAGGGTGCCTGCGGATTGTTCCGGTCTGGGAAATTGGGATGGCCCAAGTCTTTGTTGCATGCCGTGAACACGATCCGGATTTTCTTGAACGTGCCGGCTTCCGTCCGTTTGCGTTTGGTGGAGAAAAAATTGTAGGACCCCCGTATGACTTCTTCCACCGGTACGTTCTTTTTTACTTCCGAAAGGATATCTTTGGCTATCACACTTCCGTTTTCCGCCGCATGGGTCAGGCGGGATTTCAATTCGTTGCTAACATTCAGTTTCATAATCATTCGGTTTATTGTTTATAAATTCTGTTGTTTATATGGCAATTGTTTCTTGCCAGGCTGCATTTGGCGCAATTTCTCTTTCCGCTTTCTGAGCAGGTCAACGGACATGTTTCTGCTTGTCCGATATTCCTCCTCACTCATCCGGTGAATGGAGGGAATGCCCGTCTGGGTCAGCGTATGGTTTACCATCCAGCCGTCCATGAAGTTTTCGGGGCAGAGGCTGTCATGGTGGATGACCTCACCTATGCAGCCATGTACGAGCATGTTGCAAACGGTCATCAGGCAACAGGTACGGCTGACATCCTCTGCAACCAGATAATTACCCAGGTGGCGTACATGATATGCCAGCAGCAGCCTTCCGCTTCCGCATGTCGGGTCACAGATACGTTTTCCTGTCGCTGTCTCCCCCGAATCGGTACATAAGACCATCAGGTCGCAGATATCCGGCGGAGTGAAGAACTGTCCGTTCACCTGCCGACCGCTTTTGGAGGATATTGCCATGAAGAGGTCACCGAACGCATCAAACCATCCGCCGGATTGCAATTCCCGCTGCATGAGCCGTATCCATCCGGTAAGCATTTCCATAAAATGCCTGTTCTGCTGCCGTTTGTATTTCCAGTCCATAAGGGGCGGTGCGCCGGGAGAGAACCCGTGAATGACATAACGCAGAAAATCGTTGAAAACGGATATCGGATCGTAGCCGTTCGAATAGGCGAAATCACAGACCATTTTCTCAAGCGGACGTATCGTCTGCGGTGTGTTGTATGGTACCATATTACTCTGATTTTTTATAGATTGTTACTATATGTCTTTTATGGTCAGTCTGTATCCTGACGGGAGAAATGCCAAGGAAAGAGAGATGGGTGTCCGCTTTCAGCATGTTCCATTCCCATGCGGGAAGTTCCTTCCATTCCATACGGTATGCCCAGAGTATGAACAGACCGGGACGGAATCCGTTGAAAAGCTTTCCGTGCAGAATCCCGACCAGCCGTTCCAATTCTTCCCGCGAGTAAAGGGTGAATGCCTCATTCCGATAGACAAAGGCATCAGCCGGTTCAATATCCGGCTGACACTCGATAAGGTATCTCGTCCATTCTTTTGTGGTGTACTTTCCGTACAGAGGATCGGGTTTCGTGTATTTCCATGCCCTGACGAATGTGTGGAAGAGGACGGCACCGTTCCTGTGCCTTCCGGTATGCCCCCACATCCGGAACTGTTTGCTGCGTATGCCATCGGGAATCAGCAATTCCGGACCGGTTGTAACCCAAGGGCCTCCTTCGGTATTGTAACCGGTACACTTTTCATTTTCATGGCAAAAAGGTGTCTGTGGGAGAAGGCAGATATGAACTTCCCGGTCATCGCCCCTTTCAATGTGTGCCTGCGGATAATAGTCACCGCCACGGGTGATATAAGTGACAACGTCTCCTGCAGTCGGTAAACCGACTCTTTCCCTGTCCTCCCGCATCCTTGAAATCAGCCGGTTCACCTTCTCCACATCACATTCCTTTATGGAGCAGGCACACCCTTCATGCCTGTTGAGCAGAGTCAGACTTTCCAGGTCATAAAAATTACCGTACTTCATATTGAGATCGTTTTTGTTGATACAATTTGACCTGAAGGGCAACCATGTCGCAGAACTTCTGTCCGTTCTCCTTCTCGCTTCTGAAATAGGCAATCATGTCCCAGAGATTCCGATTGAAGTAGCCGGTCCATTTTTCGTAATAGTGACTTCCATAGACCTTTCCGAACGTTTCCTCGAAAAGTGCAGGAGTCAACCCTTCATCCCCGTGGTGGTTGTATTGCCACAGGGAGACAAGCAGCAGCTGGTTATAATCCAGTGTTTCCATATCTGTTCTTTTTTAAGTAAAACATCGGCCTACATGGGTAGGCATTTTTATTTCTTGATGTCTTTCCAGTCTGTTTTCCGGGGATTGCGGCAAGGCTTGGCGAAAGAAAATACCGCAGCGAAGCGAGGATGATTTTCTTTCAGCCAACCCAGCCCCTGAAAGGGGCCGCCTTGCACAATCAGCCCGGAAAACGGCTATCTTTACAGCAAGAAATGAAAAAGCAGACCTCGGATTCTCTGTTCTGAAGTCTGCTTTTCGGTCATTGTCAAGTTTCATGTTTTTCAGGTATGTATCTGCCATCCGTGGAACGGCTGCAATGTTACGGCAAACGACCTGTCAGGTATTCCATGATAGAGCAGACCTCCTACGATACCTATTCTTCCATCAGCATAATGCTGGGTAAAGCCGAACGAGTATGGGGCATGGTCATAGTAGAGTGAAATCTCACTGGGATAGTCAGGATTCCCTTCCCAACTCTTCAACCGTTCCAAGCACTTTTGAAGTGAGGTGTCACCAATGGATTCGGCATAGCGCTTTACGTTCTCGAAATGTTCTTCATTCAGGATTTTCATAACTTTGGTGTTTTATCTGTTAAACAATGAAAAAGCGAACTCCGGCTTTTCAGCACTGGAGTTCGCTTTTCGGTCATACTTGAATTCCATGTTGTCAAATAAAGGGTAAGTCGGTATCTTCCAGCATGGGCGCGAGCATCCGGCACATTTCGTAAGACGCTTGATTTCGGCTGTCAATCCGGCACGACTCACGTTTTGCCATGGCGATGATACATGCCTTTATTGTTTTGAAAAATGTCTGTTCCAAGGTCTTATGGAAAAACGGGAGTGTCTCTGCAAAACGTTCGGGACTGAATCCCGTATCATTCAGTGCTTGTTCCAGTGCCTTTGCCGCCTTATACTCCCGGCTTTGTTCCAACCGTTCCGGTAAACCTCCGGACTGCGCTATATGGAGCTGGCGTTCCAGTTCGGTAACGGCTGCCGAGAGCAACAGCTTGATGGCATCCGGATTTCCGATGCCGAATTTCCGGTTGTCGGTTGTGTGAAATTCGATCAGGTTTACAGAGCCGTTCTCCTGAAGATTTCTGTAGTGCGTCAGGTTCTCACCCAGCATCTTTGTTCTTTGATTATCCATAGTTTTATTCATTTTCAAGATGTGTAAAAGACTCGTCTGTTTTCAGTCAATCCAAAACGTGCCGCAATGCGGACATTTGGTACCGCATGGGAAGCTGTTTATATAATAGGTATCTCTGTGACGTTTATGGTTCATGTCTCCAAAAGTACATCCGCCTTCCCGAAACCTTTTTTCATAAAGAGCTTCCTGCTTCTGATATTCATTTATGTGACTCTTCTGCAAAGTGACTTCCAGAGGCATCATTCCGGTTTCCCAACGGGTGGAATCACACCAGCTGTTCAACAACCCGCAAATTTCATTCGCATAGGAATAATGTACCTGAGAATCCACAAAAAGATTGTCTCTGTAGAACGGAAGGGTGATGTCAGTCTGAAGACTTACATGATACCCCGCACCATTCCGGCTGTCTACAATAGCAACAATGACACCTCCATAGAATCGGATGCGCTTGAAATCATGTGAAGTATCTCCCGTAATCAGTCTGGAGAATATGGCATTGAAATAGATGCGGAGTTCGCCACCGTACGGAGCATTGACCAGAAGTTCATGGAGTTCATCGGTAAACAGCCCTTCCTTCAGTTGAAGCGCCCGTCTGATTTTACGAAGAGAGACCGTTTCGGATTCTCCGCGCCCACAGCCTCCGTACACATAGCCCTCGATTTCGACTCCAAGGGAGTAGAACATATTGGTTACAGCGGAATTGTCTATCAGTTCTTCTGCCGGATCGGTATTGTTCCGTTCGTAAAGCAGGTCTTTTATCTTCTCCTCATGTCGGATATATTCGGCGGATTTCCCGTCCGCTTCCATCTCATTCCGTATCTCCGAGAGATACCCTTGCAGGTTGTCATGTTCCTGATCGGCATACCACTCCAGGATTTGTTCTTCCAACGGACCGAGACTGTTCCGACGGATGCACTGCTCCTGCAAATCATCATGGCTGTCCAAATTCTCCCGGTAGTCCACGTAATAGAGGCTGACCGAATGAGGAACATAGTCCGTCCAGGATTGTTTTTCCTTCTTCATACCGCTTCCTCCTCTGTCTTTAATGTTGTCACATCATCCACTCCGTTGACGGGCGGCAAACAATCTATGATATATGACAGATGTCCGGCAAAGGCTTCATCCGGCCGGAAGTTTACCTCATTCCCGTATTCATTCTCTACACCATAGAGGCGCAAGTTGCCGTTCTCGATGGTAACCCTGCAAATCAGCACATCAGCCGGAGCCGGTTGTACGCTGCCTGTATTGACAGCAATGACGGGGCATTCCCCATCATTGCTGTTCCATTCATAGGAAGCTCCATGCAGTTCTATGGCTGCATACAATTCCCTGTATTCCATTTCTTTGATAGCCCTTATCCGGGCGTAAAAGTCTGTATGGTTCATATTGCGTTTTTTTGTTGGATTTCTGATACATGTGCAGGATGGAAACCCTGCCGGGAACCCATCCTGCATACTGATTCAAGCCTGCACTTCCTTCTTTTCCATTCTGATGCTCCGCAGCTTGTACAGCAGGTAATGGAACAGTTCCAGGTCGTAGATGCGGTAAAAGAACTTTTCCCCTGTTTCTTTGACCGTTCCGGCGAAAGACACAGACTCTCGGTTGGTGGGATATTGCAGAAAATCCCCGTTTGCTGACAGGGTATGTCTGTTTTGCACCACTCTTTCCAGGAATCTGCCCATATCGTCGTTTCCCTCATAGCCGGAGAAGTAGAGGAAATGATGGCGGCGCAAGCTTTGGAGAACCCTGGCTGTTTCCTGTCTTGCATCCTTGCCGGAGGATTCGTCCGTACCTTTCACCAGGTTGCAGATGAATTTCTTCTCTCCATTTTGGTCAAGGAACAGATATGGGACTATAACTGTGAAACTATGCCGTGTATGGTCAAATATTCCCATTGGTTTTTCTTTGAGGATGCCGCCTTTGAATGTGACCTTCCGGTAATGTCTGTCCATTTGCTGTTCCAAATCCTTTCTTGGTGTGTTCACGGAACGCAGCCCCGTAAAATACCGTCCGTCTATCCGGAAGCAGAACCGGTGAATGCCGGCATGATACGGCTCGCTCATGAAAAAGAAATTCCGGGTGTGCCGGATGGGTGGCTGGGTGTCCATATAGTCAAAATAGTCCTCTTCCGTAATTTCACAGAACGGGGCGCAGAGAGACTGCAGGTGGATCTGCATTTTTTTGCAGATGGCATTTCCGGGCACGGCAATGAGGCTGGGGTTATTTTCCCTTTCCCTCAATTCTTCCAGTGTTTCGTGACCATAATCACTATGTATCCCATCAGACATGACGGTCAGACAACTGCCGTCAAAGCAACGTGAATCAATGATGAATCTCAAATTGTCGTTTTTCATGGCTCAGATGTTTTGAAGGTCCAACAATCTTTTTGCGGCACCGAGAGCATTGGAGGTAAGCTGCCGTTGCCATGCCTTGTTTTTGGGTGACCAGCGGAATCCGGAGGATTTCAGTTCCTTTCGTCTGCTGTCTTCGGGAATCCTGTCAAACAGGATCTGAAGGCGGTCTTCCCCATAGTTCCATACAAGTGTTCCGCCCTCGAACGGCACTTCCTTGTTTTCCCGGCTTTGCATCGCTTTCAGCTTTTCGCGCATCCGTTCCGCCAGTTCCGGCAATTGGAAGAATTTGTTTCTCGGTGTGATGACGGGTTTCTTCACCCTTGCGTTATATTTGGAAATGAAGTCCACGGCCCTACGGACGATTTCCACTTCCCCGTGATTGGCCAGGGTGGATACCTTGTTCAGGATGCTGCTGACAAACAGGGCACGGCTATAGCCCCGGCATTGTCCGGTATCAATCCCATGGATGGTGTCGGCACTGCTCTTGATGTCGCGTTTGAGCGTCTGCCATGCCTTTTCCTGTTTCTCTTCCTCCGGTCGTGCGGCTTCCTTTTTCCGTCTGATGGTTTCAAGAACTTTTTTCCGCCAATTGCGGAATTCTTCGTAACAGTTCTGATAGCTTCTGTTCGTTTTTTCCTGCCTGTAGTAATCAAATCCGCTCCGTCCCGTCACCATCGGGTTGGCACAGTGGGAGAGGACCGAGAGCTGGGCGGACAACTTCTGCCGGTAGGCGGCGATGTATGTATCCCCTTCCTCTTCCGGCATGAGTCGCAGGTCGTTGTGCAGCTCTTCTCCGTAGATCATGATGTCCGTCTCGCCGCGAATCTCCGGATTGAAGGAACTCCAGGCGTATGCGTCGCAAGCCTGTTTCCACATATCATCCAGATAGCCCGGATGTTTGAATGCTACGGCTTGCCAGTCTTTGAAATCCCTGGAATGCAATTCATTGCGATCTTCCGGATTTCCGTACAGGTGTACATAGTTGCCCGTTCCATGATGCTCCTTTCTAAAATGGAACGGTACGGGGGGATAGTCCGTACCTTTTTTTCGGATCATCGTGACCCTGTGTGCATTCTCTATGGTAAGGTCTGCTACTTGCTCTTCGCAGACCTTTGCTGTTGTTTCATTCATAATCATTACTTTTTTAAATGTCAGCCGTAAATCATTTCTTCCAGTTCATCGTCCGTCAACAGGCGGATCTCTTCGTCCGAACAATAGTAAGCGATTTCTTCGTCCAAATCGAATGCTGCCGGATCAAGGCTTCTGATGCCATCCAGCAGTTCCTGTTCCAGTCTTTCTACGGAAACCAGATAGTTCCCATCTTTGCCTTGCACTTCCCGTGCAGGATAGCTCATTTCCCGATAAACCAACATCGTCATTTCCGGATTGGCTTCCTGCTGTCCTTTGCTTGTCGTCTTTCTGTTCATACCTTTATTTTTTTAAGTTTGACATGATCGGCTCCATGGAGCCGGATTTTCGTTTTCTTACTTGCCGGGCTGTCCTTTGTCGGGGATTGCGCAAGGCTTGGCAAAAGAAAATACCGCAGCGAAGCGAGGATGATTTTCTTTTAGCCAACCAGCCCCTGAAAGGGGCCGCCTTGCGCAATCAACCCGACAAATGGCTATATTTGCAGGTAAGAAATTGAAAGGACG
Source organism: Bacteroides sp. MSK.20.82 (assembly GCF_019052485.1). Classification (NCBI taxonomy): domain Bacteria; kingdom Pseudomonadati; phylum Bacteroidota; class Bacteroidia; order Bacteroidales; family Bacteroidaceae; genus Bacteroides; species Bacteroides sp. MSK.20.82. The sequence continues at coordinate 152,241 of NZ_JAHQUN010000010.1, read as the reverse complement.
GCAGGATATTGTGAATTATAGATTACAAAAAAAGCCATCCCTAGGGGGACAGCTTAATGACTGAATTTGTATACTTATTGTGCAAGACGCTCCTTCACGTTGTTCATTGCTTCTTTCAGGCTGCTGTTCATGACCCGTGCATAATGCTGTGTCATACGTGTGGAGGCATGGCCGAGCATGACGGAAACATCTTGAAGAGGCACATTGTTGGCAAGCGTGACCGTAGTCCCGAAAGTGTGACGGGCAACGTGCGTGGTCAGATTCTTCTTAATGCCGCAGAAATCGGCTATTTCCTTGAGGTAGCTGTTCATCTTCTGATTACACATGACGGGCAAACAGCATCCTTTCTTAATGCAGGTCGGATGTTCCTTGTATTTCTCCAATATGGCCAGGGGTACGGGCAGCAATGGAATATTGCTGATGGAAGAGGCCTTCCTACGGTGTTCCAATTTGACCCTTCCTTTTCTTATCCACCAGTCTCCGAGATTGTCCTGTACCAGATTCTCTTTGTTCAGACTGGCAACATCGGAGAATGCCAGACCGGTGAAACACGCGAAGACAAAGACATCCCTGACCAGTTCAAGCCGTGGAATGGTGAATTTCTTTTTCATTACGGTCTGCAACTCGTCGTAGGTCAGGAATACCGGATCGGTCTCGTCCTGCTCCATCTTGTAACCGTAAAAGGGATTCTTGCGCATCCATTCCTTTGCCAATGCCATATTGGTAAATTTCTTGAAGCATTTCATATAACGGACTATCGTGTTCCGGCACAGTCCCGCCTCCGTTTTCAGATAGATGTCAAACGCACGGATGAACTCCGGTGTCAGCTCATGGAAAGTGACATCCTCCTTTCCGTAATAAGAGGGGATGAGCAGCTGTAATTTCTTCACCACGTTCTTATACCGGTTGATTGTGACGGGAGAGTAGTCTATACCCGCCAATGTTTCCATTTCCTTGATGCCTTCCCTCATGGTGCCGAGCAGTGTACGCATTTCGGTGTCTTTCCCGAAAACACGTTTAAGAATCAGTTTTGGGGTAATCAGGGCCTGTTCCAATACCAGTTCCTTGTGTTTTTCCAAGGCGCGTGCGTGCAGTTCGGCAATATAGGCGTTCAGTGCCACTGATGCCCTGTCCCTGCCTTTACTGCATCCTTTGGCGGCGTTCCATAAGTTCAGGGGTACGCTTCTTTGGATACGTACATCGTCATAGTCTCCATTGATGGTTATCCGCATCAATACCGGTGCCTCACCGTTTTTCAACAATTTCGTTTTAAGCACGAAAAACAGAATGTTCATTGTTCCTTGTTTCATCACTTTTGTTTTTTGAGGTGTTACATTCAATTGTTTCGTCAAAACCGGATGGCATGAGGACGTGGAGCGAAATGTTAAATTCGGTGGCTTTTTTGAGGGACTTGTGGAAAAGCCATAAAAATCCCATTTTTCTCAGGTTCGAATTGCCTTTTGTATCCCGGGTTCGATTCCTTTTTTTTATCCCGATGGGAAATACCGAATTTTTAAATTTCTTTCACTTTTTCGACTTCATCCGGTCATGTGTGCAAAATTACTTTTTCACACCGGAGATTGAAATTGTCAAACAGCTGAAAAACAATGAAGTATGGTGCATATTTATGGCTTTTTCAAAAGCCTTAAAAAAAGCCACTGAATTGGCAAAGTCCAACTTCACAAATATGTAGCGGAATGCGTAGTGAGGGTAAAAAAAGAACCCTTGAACTATCTCTAATTCAAGGGTTTTCATGTGTGAAAAGCATTTATGTACTTTCTTTGGTGGTGCCACCAGGAATCGAACCGGGGACACAAGGATTTTCAGTCCTTTGCTCTACCAACTGAGCTATGGCACCTTTCTCGTTTGCGGGTGCAAAGATAAGTATATTTTTTAATACTGCAATAACTTAGAGAGAATTTTTCGTCTACTTAGGGAGAAAGAAAAAAAACTTTTCTTTCTAGGTAGAATAAATATGCAAATGTAGTATCATTTATTCGGTATATTTTATACTTTTACGAGTCAAAACGATCAGGGCACTACAAACAATAGAATATATTATTATGGCATTACAGTTTGTTACAGTTGTTTTATTAGCTGGATTCATTTATCTACTGATTAAGTATCAGTCGGTTAAGAAGAAAATGATATTGGAAACATCTGTAATGCTGCATGAATCCAAAGAGTTGACTTCCATACTACAGAATATAAACGTTTACTATCTGTTGATTGACAGAGACCTCATCGTCCACAATACCAATTATTATACACTGAATCATTTGACTCCTGCGCAGGGAGAAGAAAAAAGAGTCGGAGATTTATTGCATTGCAGAAATGCGATAGTAGCCGGAGAATGCGGGAAACATGAACAGTGTAAGTTGTGCTGTATACGTACATCTATAAGCAAGGCTTTTTATGAGAAGAGAAGCTTTAAGAAACTGGATGCCTCTATGCAACTTTTAAGTGAGGATGAAAAGACGGTTATTCCCTGTGATGTTTCTGTTTCGGGCACTTATCTGAAAATAAATGGTGAAGAACGTATGGTGCTGACAGTCTATGATGTGACGGAACTTCGAAATATGCAGCGCCTGCTGGATGTAGAAAGAGAAAATGCGATTTCTGCCGACAAACTTAAGTCTGCCTTTATCGCTAATATGAGTCACGAAGTCCGTACTCCGTTGAATGCCATTATCGGATTCTCTGGGTTGATGGCTACGGCTACCAGCGAGGAGGAAAAGAAGATGTATACCGATATTATCTCTGAAAATAATGAGCGGTTATTGCGACTGGTAAATGATATCTTCGATCTTTCGCAAATAGATGCAGGCGTGTTGAACTTTGTATATTCGGAGTTTGATGCCAATGATCTGCTGAGGGAGCTGGAAGGACTTTTCGGAATGAGGCTGAATGAGAATCCTTTGGTGACACTGGTCTGTGAAGCACATCTGGAACCGATTATGATGCATTCGGAGAAGCAGCGTATTATTCAGGTATTGACGAACTTGCTTCATAATGCGATGAAATTTACTAAAACAGGTGAAATCCGTTTCGGATGTCGTATGGAAGGCACGGATGAAGTCTATTTTTATGTATCGGATACCGGTATCGGCATTCCGAAGGAGGAGCAGGAAAAGATATTCTCCCGTTTTACGAAGCTTGATCGGGAGATGCAGGGAACAGGGCTTGGACTGACACTTTCGCAAACAATTGTTCATAATCTTGGGGGAAGATTCGGTGTAGAATCGGAAGTCGGTAAGGGTAGTACTTTTTTGTTCATCTTGCCTTTGGTTACGAAGAAAGAAATAACAAATGATAAGATATGAATAATCCCACCTTGAATCAGGAAATATTCAAGGTGGGATTATTTATGTAAACAATATGTTTAGCTTTTAAGATTTAGGTGCACCCGCATCTTTAATTCCGGAATCTGGCGATCCGTTGCTTGCTGCGGTATTTCCACCGGAAGGAGCTGGATTGCTTGTCGGAGTAGAACCGGAGGTTGTAGAGCCTGCGCTTGCCGGACCGGAAGTTGGGGTACTTGCTGGTCTGGCAGTAGCGGAACTGACCGGACTTGCAGACGATGTCGAAGCAGAAGCCGGACGAGCGGCATTTGCACTGTTGGCAGTAACACCGACAGTAACAGCCTGAGGCTGAACTTCCCAATGGAACGGCTCGAAATTAGAGTTTGGATCTACCCAAGACGGTTTCTTGGATGCGTAGATGATAAACGGAGCAACGACTACGATCAATGCACCGATGATCAATACGGAGAACCAAACGGTATTGCTACCGGTAGAAATCTGGCTGGGCGGGATAAAGCTCAGAATGAATGCGAGCAATGAACCACAGAAGCCAAGACCACCAATGAACCACATTAAACCGTTACCGGATTTACCGATACGGAACGGACGATTCAATTTCTTCATCTTATAACGCAGTGCGATAGCTCCGGAGAACATCAACAGATACATAATCAGATAAAGAATCACTGTCAGCTGTGACAGAATCTGATAGAAACTCTGTACGGAAGGCATAACGACGAACAACAAACTCAGTACAGTCACAGCGATACCCTGCACGAACAAGATATTCTTCTGTACACCCAGTTTGTTTGTTTTCTGGAAGAACGGAGGCATATAACCTGCTTTACCTACGGCAAAGATACCTTTTGACGGACCTGCAACCCATGTCAGCACACCTGCCAACACTCCGAATGCAAGAGCGATAGCGATGATCGGTGACAACCAGGAAGCGTGAATGTATCTGAAATAGTTATCGAAACCGACGAGCAGACTCTGAGTTAAGTTAATATCCTTAGCAGGGATGATAACGCCCAATGCGAAGGTTCCCAATACGAAGATAAGAACAGTGATCAGCGCACCGATAAATACGGCTTTCGGATAGTTCTTGGAAGGGTTCTCTACGTCTTTTACGTGGATACCGCCCATTTCCATACCGGCATAAAACAGGAAGATACTGGCAGCAAGGACGACGTTATCGAAGTTGGTAAAGTCAGGGAAGAAGCTGCTGTGGAAATCCATATTGGATTGTCCTCCAGTTGCCAGATAGATAATACCTAATATAATCAGCAAAGCGGCCGGAATAATCGTACCCACCATACCACCGATTTTGGCTACCTTACCAACCCAGCTCATACCTTTCAGAGAAATGAATGTAGCCAGCCAGTAGATGATAAGAACTACGACGAGGGTGTAATACTTGTTGTTTGCCAGCGACATATCATGTACGTCGTTCATTCCGATGAAGGCGATGGATACGGCACCGAATGTCAATACGGTAGGATACCAGATCGTACTTTCGATCCATTGTACCCAGATGGCGAGGAATCCCAGTTTCTTGCCGTAGGCTTCGCCTACCCACCGGAACACACCACCTTGCTTATCCTGAAACATAGCTGCCAGTTCAGCTGCTACGAGCGATGTCGGGATAAGGAAGACAATCGCCGCGAAAAGATAGTAGAAGGCCGAACTCATTCCGTATACGGCCTCGGCTGGTAGCCCACGCAATGATACTACTGCCGTAACGTTCATGATAGCCAGGGTAAACACGCCCAGCTTCACTGCATTTTTAATATTTGCCATAAGTTAAGGTTTTAAGTGAAAAATATTTTAAAGTCAGTGTTATAACAACATTTTGCGTGAGATGTTTCCGCAATCTCTTTCAAAGTTCGTTAATTAACATCACCGGATGGCTCAATTGTAAACCTCCGGACGCCTGTTCCGAAACAATCGCTTTCTCAGATTGTTTCTAAGCATTATAAGTTACATAAGAATCATTTTATTATAAATTAAGTAGTTATGAAATCAGCGCTTTCCGATTTTATTCTGGGGAAAAAGGGGATTTATGGCATTCTCCACATTATTATATTGTTAATGTCCCTTTTTCTGGTTATTAGTATTTCGATCGATACGTTTAAGGGGATTCCTTTTTATACACAGTCCTCGTACATGAAGATCCAGTTGTGGATTTGCATCTGGTTCCTGTTCGATTTTGTACTGGAGTTTTTTCTGGCAAAGCATAAGTGGCGTTATATACGGACGCACTTTATCTTTTTGCTGGTGGCGATCCCTTATCAGAACATCATTGCGTATTACGGGTGGACCTTTTCTCCCGAAGTCACTTACCTGCTCCGGTTTATTCCTTTGCTGAGAGGGGGATACGCATTGGCCATCGTAGTGGGCTGGCTCACCTATAACCGGGCTTCCAGCCTGTTCGTCTCCTATCTGACGATGTTGCTGGCAACGGTCTATTTCGCCAGCCTTGCCTTCTTTGTCCTTGAACATAAAGTGAATCCGTTGGTCACGGATTATGGAGACGCTTTGTGGTGGGCATTTATGGATGTGACTACCGTCGGGTCGAATATAATCGCGATGACGACCACCGGAAGAGTACTCTCCGTACTGCTGGCAGCTTTGGGAATGATGATGTTCCCGATCTTTACAGTCTATATTACGAATCTGATTCAGCAGTCTAATCAAAAGAAAAAGCAGTATTATGCGGAAGAGGAAGAAAAGACGGCGTCTGCATAGGGGACATAATCCTTTTTTATAAGGTCAGACTCATATCCGTATCGATTTGTATTGGGATGATACACAGTGCGATATGAGTCTCTATATTCTCAACGTGTTCTCATACCTTTGAGAAAATATTCTCACCACAATGAGAAAAAATACTCATGCCTTTGAGAAAATATTCTCATACCTTTGAGAAATTTTTCTCAAAGGTATGAGAATATTAGTGTTCAAGTACATTGTTTTTTTGAATAGAGTACTTAAGGAAAATAGAAGTAAGATATTGATAGTAGAAAAGGTTACTATCCCTTTGAAGGATAGCAACCTTTTGTTTTTCTCATAGAGCGGATAAACTAGTCGACTACGATCAAGTGATTGTCACTGAATACATTCAGTCCCAGTTTATTCATGACATATTGGATAGCCAATTGTGCTTTTACCGAATTGCCTGCACCATCCAAAGGAGGAGCGAATGCGGCAATACCGAACTGCCCGGGCAATACGCCCATTACACCACCGCCTACACCGGTTTTAGCCGGAATGCCGGAGGTATACATCCAGTCTCCTGTATGCTCGTAGAAACCTACGGCAGCGATCATTGCAGTGATCTTGGGAGCGAGGCTGGCATCGAATACTTCTTTCTTTGTCACCGGATTCACACCACCGTTGGCGATTGTTCCGGCTGCCACAGAAAGCTGCAAGGCCGTTACTCCCAATGAGCATTGGCGGGTATACAGGTCCAGCGCCATATCCGGATCATCATAAATACGGTTGTAGTTCTTCAGCAACCACGCAATGGAGCGGTTGTTGAAGTTCGTATCCGATTCGGATTTGTACAATTCATCAATCAGCTGGGGAGCGCTGCCGCATAAATCGGTCACGTTCTCTACGATGGCATCCCACTTCTTGGCAGAGTCGCCGATAGGTTGTACCATACTGCAGGCGGAGATGGCACCGGCGTTTACCAACGGGGTAGACGGATGGTCATTTTCCAGCAGGATAGCAATGATTGAATTGAAAGGCAGGCCCGTTGCGTCAGCTCCGATCTTGTCTAATATTTCTTTGGCACCATATTGGCGCAGTGCAAGGATAGCCGTATGTACTTTGGATACGGATTCGATGCCGAAGCGGTAGTCAGTATCTCCCACATGGATGGTCTGCCCGTTGAGCAGGCAGACACTGATTCCAAAGAGATCTTTGTTGACATTGGCCAGATAAGGGATATAGTCGGCATTCTTACCGCCTGTATTCGTTTTCACCTGATCGTATGCCTCCTGTACCACTTCTTTCAATTGAGCGAGTGTTACTTTTTTGTCCATAGATCAATTTATTTTTTAACGGTTTTATGACGACGACCACCGTGATTGAACATCTTGGCTTCTACCGGAAGATTCTTTTCCTGAGCCATGCGGGTAGGAGTCGGGAAATCAAGTTTTTCCAGTTCGGCAATTGCGTTCTTGATATCACCCAGCAACATATCTGCCATGTCGCGGCTGAATCCCTGGCGGACAACCACACGCATTACTACATAATCTTCCAGCTTGGAAGGCAATGTATAAGCCGGAACCATCCAGCCGTGCTGAGACAGTTTGTCCTGCAGATCGTACAATGTCCACTTGGCACTCTTTGCATATTCCGGTTTCAGATACCAGATGAACAATGGGTTCACTACATTTTCGGAGTAGTTGACGAACGGAGCCATCTTGGCGATTTCACCGTGGATGTATTTGGCAATCTGCAAAGAATTATATTGTACTTCCTTGTAACCTTGGAATCCCAAACGGATGAATTGATAGTATTGTCCCAGAATCTGAGCGGCAGGACGAGAGAAGTTCAAGCCGACCTGAGTAATGTTGGCACCCAGATAGTTGACGCTGAATGACATTTCTTCGGGCAGGTATTCTTTGCCTTTCCAGCAAACCCAGCCAAGTCCCGGATATACCAGACCGAACTTATGACCAGATACACTGATAGAAAGTACCCATTTCAGACGGAAATCCCACTTCGTGTCCGGATAGAGGAACGGAAGAATGAAACCACCACTGGCGGCATCTACGTGGATAGGAATGTCATAACCGGTTTTGGCGTTGTAAGCGTCGAGAGCTTTGTCCAGTGCTTCAACGTCATCGTTCAGTCCTGTCCATGTAACACCTTGGATAGGTACAACACAGATCGTGTTTTCATCACACATCTTCAGCGCTTCTTCGGGGTCGAGAGTGGTCTTTTCAAGAGTCAAAGGCACTTCGCGCATTTCGATCTGCCACAGTTGCGCGAACTTTTCCCATACAACCTGGAAACCTGTTGAGATAACGAAGTTAGGTTTGTCAAACGGTTTACCTTGAGCTTGTCTTTTCTTACGCCAGCGCAACCATGCAGCTACACCGCCCAGCATACAAGCTTCGGAAGAACCGATTGCCAACGCACCGGTTTTCCATGTATCTTTTTCCGGAGAGTTCCACAAGTTGGCGACGATGTTGATACATTTGCCATTCATTACGGCGATACGAGGATATTCGGTTTCATCAATATAGTTGATGTTGATTGCCTCGTTCATCAGCTTGGTAGCGTAATCGTCCATATAAGTGGTTACGAAAGTAGCTAAGTTCAAGCGTGGCTGAGTCTGGGCAAAAGTTTCATCTTTAACCATTTGGTAAGCGACTTCAGGGGTGGTTGGACCATCAGGAATTCTTTCTACCGGAGAGGGTTGTAACATTCTGTCTGAACCGAATACGTCGGTTTTTGCATCACCTTTTCTGAAATTTAAATCTTCCATACTAATTTGTTTTTTTAAAGGTTTAGGGCGATGGGGATTTTCCCCGTCGAATTTCCCTCAACAACAGCAGATGGTTTTGAAAGTTTTCGGCTTTTACATTATTTGGCGTTTATTAAGGGGCGGCTTTGGGGCAGGCGTAAGGTGGGGGGAACGGAAATAAAAAAGGCAAGAAGGGGTTGTTTCCCTCTTGCCTTTGGCTATTCGCTGACAACTGGCAGCTTATAGTTATCTGATACCTATTGAATTGTGTTGTTAAGGTTTAGCGGAAGTCCTTCAGTTCTTCCTGCAGTTTTTGGCGGGTGAAGAATATGCGGCTCTTTATCGTACCTAACGGCAGGTTCAGCTTTTCTGCGATTTCGCGGTACTTGAAGCCGGAAACGTGCATGGCGAAAGGCACTCTGTATTCTTTGGGTAATGAGTTGACTACACGGTGCATCTCTTTCAGGTCATAGGCTTTTTCGGTACTTTCAAACCCTGTGTCCTGCGGTAAATTCAGGTGGTAAAGGTTGTCCGTCCGGTCAACGAATGTCTGGTCACGAACTACTTTGCGGTAGTTGTTGATAAAGATATTGCGCATGATGGTATACATCCATCCTTTAAAATTTGTGTCAGGCATATATTTATCTTCATTGTCTAATGCTTTTAATGATGTTTCCTGCAACAAATCGTTTGCTTCTTCGCGGTCGGTTGTCAGCTTATAAGCGAAACGGAGTAATTCGTCTTGTACTCCTACTAAATCTTTTCTGAAGCTTACACTTTTCATATACGTTGCTTTTTAAATTGTGAATATTCGTTGTTAAATTTCGATGATGCAAGTTTACGGGATTTTTTTAAGTACGGCGGGGGTGAAACTGACGGAATTTAGCCTAAAAACTGTTTGCGGATAGTTTTTAGGCCATAATCTGATAGTTTTTGGGTGTTTTTCACCCGTTTTTTGAATATTCACTGTTGCCTCATTTGAACTTTATAAGGTAATCATTGTTTTCATCAGACCTAAACTTTTAACGAACCGGTATATGAAAATACAAACTGGAAGGGGAACAATACCTCTTATCACTTTAATAGCTATTTGGTCTATCTCGGCATTGACCTCTTTGCCGGGGCTGGCTGTTTCGCCTATATTGGGCGACCTTACCAAAATCTTTCCGAAAGCGACCGACCTGGATATTCAGATGTTGACTTCGCTGCCATCGTTGCTGATTATCCCTTTTATCCTTTTGGGTGGTAAGCTCACGGAAAAGGTTGATTTTGTCCGTATCCTGAAAATCGGACTCTGGCTCTTTGCAGCAAGCGGTATCTTGTATCTGATCTCCAACAAAATGTGGCAATTAATCGTCGTGAGTGCCCTGCTGGGCATCGGCTCCGGACTGATTATTCCGCTGTCCACGGGATTAATCTCAAAATACTTTGTGGGTACTTACCGGGTGAAACAATTCGGATTGAGTTCTGCCATTACCAATTTTACATTGGTGATAGCTACTGCCGTGACCGGATATCTGGCGGAAGTCAGCTGGCATTTGCCGTTTTTGGTCTATCTGCTCCCTTTGATTTCTATTCTGCTGGTCGGTCACTTAAAAGAGAGCCGGTCTGACGCCGCCGTCGAACCTTCTTCTCAAAGTACCGCGCCATCCGGACAAACGGCTGCCGCAGATACCGGAGGAAGTAAATATGGAATCCATATCAGGCATCTGCTTCAGATCATGCTTTTCTACGGAGTGACGACTTTTATTGTGCTGGCAGTCATATTCAACCTTTCTTTCCTGATGGAGAAACACCATTTCTCCAGTGGCAATTCGGGACTGATGATCTCGCTTTTCTTTTTAGCGATTATGGCTCCGGGTTTCTGTCTGGACAAGATAGTGGATGAACTGAAAGAGCGTACCAAAGCATACAGCCTCCTGTCTATGGCTGTGGGGCTGGCGCTGATCTGGATTGCCCCGATCGAATGGCTGATTATTCCGGGATGTATCCTGGTCGGTTTGGGATATGGCATTATTCAGCCTATGCTGTATGATAAAACGACACATACGGCACTGCCTCAAAAGGCGACAATGGCATTGGCTTTTGTAATGATGATGAATTATCTCGCCATCTTGCTTTATCCTTTTATTATAGATTTTCTCCAAAATCTGTTTCATACCCAGTCGCAAGAGTTTCCTTTTGTCTTCAACTTGTTGATAACTATTGTCACATTCTTTTGGGCTTACCTGCGCCGCGATACCTTTTTGTTTAACGATCAACTGAAATAAAAAAAGATGAAGAATAAGAAACTGGAAGCCAATCTGAGTATGGCTGTATCAAAAATATTCAGCGGTTTGAATATGAATGCCCTGAAGTATCTGCTTCCCCTATGGATGAGCCCGTTGACAGGTGCGACACTTCGTTGCACCTTTGCCGCCGCTGCATTTTGGGTGATCGGATGGTTCATGCCGCCGGAAAAGTCATCCGCCAAAGACAAATGGCTGCTTTTCCTGTTAGGGGCATTCGGACTGTACGGCTTTATGTTTCTTTATCTGGCGGGATTGAGTAAAACGACTCCTGTATCCAGTTCCATATTTACCAGTCTGCAGCCTATCTGGGTGTTTCTGATTATGATTTTCTTTTATAAGGAGAAGGCGACATGGAAGAAAATTCTTGGAATCTCAATCGGACTGGTCGGTGCACTGGTCTGCATCCTGACCCAACAGAGCGATGATTTGGCCTCCGATGCTTTCGTGGGGAATATGCTTTGCCTGATCAGTTCCATCGTTTATGCTGTCTATCTGATTCTGAGTCAGCGTATCCTTTCATCTATCGGGGCGATGACTATGTTGAGATATACATTCTCCGGTGCGGCGGTTTCTGCTATTATTGTGACATTTATTACAGGATTCGATGCGCCGGTGTTCTCTATGCCGTTCCATTGGACACCTTTCCTGATATTGATGTTTGTACTCATATTTCCGACAACGATCAGCTATATGTTGCTTCCGGTCGGTCTGAAGTATCTGAAAACAACAGTCGTCGCGATCTACGGTTATCTGATTCTGATTGTTGCGACCATTGCTTCTCTGGCTCTCGGACAGGACCGTTTTAGCTGGACGCAGACGTGTGCCATCATTTTTATTTGTATCGGCGTTTATCTGGTTGAGGTAGCCGAAAGCAAAGACAAGTCGCCGGACCCCTTGAAGAAATAATCATATATAATGTATGATATGAAAAAAAGCGGGCGCCCTTCTCAGGGTGCCCGCTCGCTTATGTCGTCATCATGTTTTATAGAGAGGAGCTGATTGCTTGCGCAATGGATTTAAATTCTTCATCCGATAATTTCAGTTTCGGATTGGAGAACAACATATCCGATTCCTTCTGAATAGGAATTAAGTGGATATGGGCATGCGGTACTTCCAGGCCGATAACCGCTTCGCCTACCTTTTTACAAGGGAAGGCTTTTTCGATGGCACGGGCTATCTTCTTTGCGAATACGTGCATTGCTGCGAGGTCTTCGTCACTTAAATCGAAGATGTAGTCTACTTCCTGTTTGGGGACTACCAGCGTATGTCCCTTTACCAATGGATTGATATCAAGAAAAGCAAAAAAACGATCGTTTTCCGCTATCTTGTAGCAAGGAATTTCGCCTGCGATGATTCTACTGAATATTGTTGCCATAATCTTTGATAGATAAAAGAAGGCAAGCCTCACACGGAGACCTGCCTTTCTGTTAAATTGATATGTTTACTACTTCTAATGCAATTTTACCCTGCGGTACGGTAATTTCTGCAATATCACCTACTTTCTTGCCAAGCAGACCTTGTGCAATCGGGGTGTTTACGGAAATCTTGCCTTCTTTCAGGTTAGCTTCGCTTTCGGAAACGATGGTATAAGTCATCTTCATGCCATTTTTGACGTTCTTCAGCTCCACTTTGTTCAGAATCTGTACAGAGTCTGTCTTTAGTTTGGACTCGTCGATGATCTTGGCATCTGCAATGACCGTTTTCAATTTGTTGATGCGCATTTCAAGCATCCCCTGTGCTTCTTTGGCTGCATCATATTCTGCATTTTCCGACAAGTCGCCTTTATCCCTTGCTTCGGCTATAGCCGCAGAGATTTTGGGGCGTTCCACTGTTTCCAGTTCCTTTAATTCTGCCATTAACTTTTTGTAACCTTCTTCTGACATATAAGCCATGATGTTTTTCCTCCTTTTATTTAAAATGGTCATATAAACAAAAAAGAATTCCAACATGGCACATGTTGGAACCCTCTCTTCAATTATTTCTCTGCAAAGATAGACTTTTAAGTGATATCTGTCAAGTGAAAAATGATGCTATGTAACATATTTAAATGAAATATGCTAAATTATAACAACTTAGAGTAATGACTTGACGGATGCTTCGAGGTCTTTGATGTCTTCGCCGCGGAGCTTCAGTTCGTTGTTCCGGTTGATCAGGAAGATGGATGGAACCTGGCGAACATTATATACAGCTACGTTGGTCGAGTAGACACCGTTGCCGTCACGTACGCAAACCCAGGGCAGGTTGCCTGCTGCGGTTTTCCAGTAGTGCTCGTCTGCGTCGAGAGATACCTGATAGATTTCCAGCCCATCCTTTGCGTATTTATTATATAGTTCGCGAAGCATCATATTGTGAGGCGCTCCTGCCGGTGACTGGAATACGGAGAAATCCAGCAGCACTACTTTCCCTTTCAGGTCGGTCAGTTTGCGGGTATTTCCTTTCACGTCACGCAGGGCGATGTCGATAATACCGGTCTCGATGATCTTGTCCTGTGGAATTTCCAGAGACTTGCTCTGTGGCTGACGGGTATTTTTCATCCCTTTGATTACGATATTATATAGATTTTTTGAACGTACAGCATCCGGATATGTATTGTTGAGGCTGGTAGCGACAGCTGCAAAACATTTTACATCGTCCTTGTTGTTCAGCGGATCGAAGATCAGATAGTCATTCAGCTTTTGGAACAGGGCGAAGTAAGCGGCTGCCGTGTTGGGAGCTGCGAATATATAATTCACTTTGACGTCCTCCTTATAGTTCTTCAGCAGTGTTGCGAGGTTCTCTTCAAACGTATCGTGTCCCAGTTTGTTGGCACGCAGCGCATTCAGTTGCTCGTCCACATTCTTTTGAAGATTGATTTGTTTCAGCGTCAGTTCCTTTATCTTACTGCTGTTTTCAGATCCTTCTACCGTGTAGGCGGTAGAGAAATCAACGTATGGAGCGTTGATCTGTAGCGTTTCGATAGAATCCACAGAAAAGTTGATGACTTTGTTGTCTACCCGCAAGCGATAAAACTCGGGTGATTCGGGGCGGGGTTGTTTAAACTTGAATGTACCTTCTCCTTTCAATTTAACCGAATCAAGCGGAACAATACCTTCCAGACCGGAAGCTTCGAGATAAAGCATTTTCCCGTCGGCCCCTGATATGTCTCCGTTCACTTCAAACTCAGGACCGGAACTACAAGCTGTAATGGTAAGTGCGGCAAGCGCTACAAAAGTTATCTTTTTCATATCTCGTGTGTTTTTTAAGAGTTGCAAATATACGTCTTTTCAAGATTACTCAAAGCTTTTTGCCTGCTTCTTCACCTCTATTTTGCAAAAAAAACATATAGCGTCTAACTTTTTAGCTCATTTCCACCTGATTACAACGAGAAATGTATATCTTTGCAGGAATTTTGAAAGAAAAGTATAGATAAAACAATTTTTATGATTAACCCAATTGTTAAGACGATCGAGTTACCTGATGGAAGAACCATCACACTCGAGACGGGAAAGTTGGCAAAACAGGCAGACGGTTCTGTAATGCTACGCATGGGAAACACCATGTTATTAGCTACTGTTTGTGCCGCTAAAGATGCAGTTCCCGGAACAGATTTCATGCCTTTGCAGGTAGAGTATAAAGAAAAATTTGCGGCATTCGGCCGTTTTCCTGGTGGCTTCACCAAGAGAGAAGGTAGAGCTTCCGATTATGAGATTTTGACTTCTCGTCTCGTTGACCGCGCTCTCCGCCCACTATTCCCTGATAATTATCACGCAGAAGTATATGTAAATATCATCCTTTTCTCTGCTGACGGTGTAGATATGCCGGATGCACTGGCCGGATTGGCAGCTTCTGCAGCACTCGCTGTTTCAGATATTCCTTTCAACGGACCGATCTCGGAAGTACGTGTAGCACGTATCGACGGTCAGTTTGTAATCAATCCTACTTTTGACCAACTGGAAAAAGCTGATATGGACCTGATGGTTGCCGCTACTTATGATAACATCATGATGGTAGAAGGCGAAATGCACGAAGTATCTGAAGCTGAACTGCTGGAAGCAATGAAGGTAGCTCACGAAGCTATCAAAGTGCATTGCAAGGCTCAGATGGAGCTGACTGAAGAAGTAGGCAAGACAGTGAAACGTGAATATAACCATGAAGTAAACGATGAAGAATTGCGTAAGGCAGTTCGTGAGGCTTGTTATGACAAGGCTTATGCAGTAGCTGCTTCCGGAAATAACAACAAGCACGAACGTTTCGATGCTTTTGATGCTATCCGCGAAGAGTTCAAGGCTCAGTTCTCTGAAGAAGAACTTGAAGAAAAAGCTCCGCTGATCGACCGTTACTATCATGATGTAGAAAAAGAAGCGATGCGTCGTTCAATTCTTGACGAAGGCAAGCGCCTGGATGGTCGTAAGACTACTGAAATCCGCCCGATTTGGTGTGAGGTTGGTCCTCTGCCCGGTCCTCACGGATCTGCTATTTTCACTCGTGGTGAAACTCAGTCTCTGACTTCTGTCACTCTGGGTACGAAGCTCGACGAAAAGATTATCGACAATGTATTGGAACACGGAAAAGAACGTTTCCTGCTGCACTATAACTTCCCTCCTTTCTCTACAGGCGAAGCAAAAGCTCAACGTGGAGTAGGCCGTCGTGAAATCGGTCACGGTCACTTGGCTTGGCGTGCCTTGAAAGGACAGATTCCTGCTGACTATCCGTACGTAGTACGTGTTGTTTCGGAAATCCTCGAATCTAACGGTTCTTCTTCTATGGCTACCGTATGTGCCGGAACACTGGCATTGATGGATGCCGGTGTGAAGATCAAGAAGCCGGTATCGGGTATTGCTATGGGACTGATCAAGAATCCGGGCGAAGAAAAATATGCTGTATTGTCTGACATCCTCGGTGACGAAGACCACCTCGGAGATATGGACTTCAAGGTAACCGGAACAAGAGACGGTATCACTGCTACTCAGATGGATATCAAGGTAGACGGTCTGTCTTACGAAATTCTGGAACGTGCTTTGAACCAGGCTAAAGAAGGACGTATGCACATCCTTGACAAGATCACCGAGACAATCGCTGAACCGCGTGCTGACCTGAAAGACCATGCTCCTCGCATTGAAACAATGACTATTCCTAAAGAATTTATCGGAGCTGTAATCGGCCCTGGTGGAAAAATCATTCAAGGTATGCAGGAAGAGACCGGTGCTGTTATCACTATCGAAGAAACAGACGGTATGGGACGCATCGAAGTTTCCGGAACCAACAAGAAATGTATTGATGATGCAATGCGCATGATCAAAGCAATCGTTGCTGTTCCTGAAGTAGGCGAAGTATATAAAGGTAAAGTTCGCTCTATCATGCCTTACGGTGCATTCATTGAATTCCTGCCGGGTAAAGACGGTTTGCTGCACATTTCCGAGATCGACTGGAAACGTCTGGAAACAGTGGAAGAAGCCGGAATCAAGGAAGGTGATGAGATCGAAGTGAAACTGATCGACATCGATCCGAAGACAGGAAAATTCAAACTTTCAAGAAAAGTATTGATGCCAAGACCGGAAAAGAAGTAAAAAAGCAGATAGCTTTTAGATAATGTGATAGCCCGATTACTCAGTATTCGGGCTATTTTTTTGTCTATTATTTTGCTTTTCTGCGAAAATATGTGTTCTTTTGTACGAACTAATGAAAATAGCCTGTAAATCTTATGCGTGATGCACCAAACGAACAACATATCTTCTATTCAACTTTTTTCTGAATTCTTTCATGAGAATCAAGAGAAGTTTTTGTCGTTTGCCTATTCTTATATAAGAGACAGGCAGGAGGCGGAAGATATATTGATGGAGTCAATGATTACTCTGTGGGAAAACAGGGATAAGTGGGAAGAAGATTCCAATCTGCACGGTCTGCTGCTGACTATCATCAAAAACAAAGCGCTCAACTATCTGGCACATCTGCAGGTGCGTCTTCGGGCCGAAGAAGAGATAAATAGCCATAGCCAGCGGGAACTGGACCTGAGAATCTCTACACTGGAAGCCTGCGAACCGGATGCGATCTTTGATTCGGAAATACAGCATATCGTACAGAAAGCATTGAAACGTATGCCGAACCAAAGCCGGCAGATTTTTATATTGAGCCGTTATCAAAATACTCCGAACAAAAAGATAGCGGAACAACTCGGCATTTCCGTCAAAAGTGTGGAGTTCCACATCACCAAAGCATTGAAAATTCTGCGTACCGAACTGAAAGATTACCTGGTTTCTATTCTTTTTTAAAAATAATCGCATTTTTCGTTAGGGTTGTTCAAGGCTGACCTGTTTTATATATAGAAGGGAGAGAAAAAGCCTTTCTATGAATATAAATAGGAAAAGACAATATCTATGAACCAGGATTTACTACATAACTATTTTAAGGGCGAGACTTCTGTCGACGAAGAAAAACGCATTCTTAACTGGGTGGACGAATCGGAAGAAAACCGGAAGACATTGCAGAAAGAACGTATGCTGTTTGACATCGCCCTTTTTACTGACTCTAAGAGAAAAATGAGAGAGAAAGCAGGCGCGGGCGCTCGCATCATTCCCATGTTAAGGTGGAGTGCCCGTATAGCTGCTGCTGTAATTGTAGCTGTCAGTTGTGGATTTCTGATTAATGAATATCGGTATGATAAATTGGCACAGTTGCAGACGGTCACTGTTCCTGCCGGTCAACGGGCACAGATTACGCTGGCGGACGGAACCAAAGTCTGGCTGAATTCTGAATCGACGCTGAGCTATAGATCTGACTTCGGGCGCCGCGACAGAGATGTGGAACTGGACGGAGAGGCTTATTTCGAAGTAGCGAAGAATAAGGAGATACCTTTCTACGTAAATACGGAGACCAATCAGGTCAGAGTGGTAGGCACTCATTTCAACGTCTGCGCTTATAAAGGAAGCAATGAATTTGAGACTACCTTGGTAGAGGGCATCGTTGATATTTACGCTTATGACAATGAACGTCCGCTGACCCGCCTGACTAAGAATGAATTCTTCGGTTCCTATCAGGGGAAATATAAAAAAGCCGTTCTGCCTTCTTATGATTATCTGCGCTGGCGGGAAGGTCTGTATTGCTTCGACGATTCTCCTTTCAGTTGCATCCTCACCAAGCTGGAGAAATATTATAATGTGAAGATCACCGTAGAGAATCCGAAAGTGCTGAATTATCGCTGTACGGGCAAGTTCAAGGAACAGGACGGCGTTGAACACATTCTCAAGGTTATCCAGAAAGATCACCCGTTTACTTATTCGATCAGTGAAGAAGGAGACAGCATCCGGATAGAATAAAGCCAGAATAAAAATTAAGATGAATAACTGAGCTCAATGATATACACCTTAAATTAGTACTAACCCTTTAAAAGCATAATGATTATGAATAACAGTCAATAAGTATACCCCTTACCGAAAAAGAATCGGAAAGTACCCCCATACTTCCCGATTCGAAACAGTCAAAAATCGACCTTAATCAATTTATTAACTTAACACGTTGCAAAGATATGAGAAAAATTTCTTTGAAAGGGCTTTTTTGCCCAAAAAGTTTAGAATCTAAGCAAATAATACTGACTATGAAGATCACATTATTCCTTCTTCTGTTCGTAACATTCCAGGCTTATTGTGAGAATGGATACTCTCAGAGTGCTAAAATAAGCATTCCGCGTTCGACTCTGAAAGTAAGCGAATTGCTTACCCAGATTGAGTCTCAGACCGACTATTTGTTTGTCTACAATAAAAAAAGTGTCGATACCAAGCGGGTAGTTAATGTAGATGCTACCAATCAGCCGGTATCCGAAATACTCGATAAGGCTTTTGAAGGAACAGGTATCCATTATGTGGTGGAAGGCAATAATATCGTGCTGACCAAGAACATAACGGAACATGCATCCACACAGCAACAGAAACAAATTACGGTGAAAGGTGTCGTGACCGACATGAGAGGCGAGCCTATCATTGGCGCCAGTGTCGTGGAAAAAGGTACGACGAATGGTACAATCACCGATTTGGACGGTAACTTTACTTTGAAAGTGCCAAGCGACGCTATCATTAATATCACCTATGTAGGTTACCAACCGCAGAGCCTCTCTGTCAGCGGACAAACCACTTTCAAGATCAAGATGGAAGAAGAGTCGATGGCACTGGAGCAGGTAGTGGTAACTGCTATGGGTATCAAGAAAAAAGCCGCCTCGCTGACTTATTCTACCCAACAGCTCGGAGGTGACGAACTGACCCGTGCCAAAGACCCCAACATGATTGCCGCCCTTGCCGGAAAATCGGCAGGTGTGCAGATCAGCAAGAGTGCTTCCGGTCTGGGAGGTTCGGCCAAAGTATCTATCCGTGGTATCCGTTCGGCCAACGAAGACGGAAATAACCAGCCGTTGTATGTGATTGACGGTGTGCCTATGCTCAATAGCACCACAGAATCCGTATCTACTGTTATGGGTGGTAAGAATGACGGTGTCAACCGTGACGCGGGTGACGGTATCTCCAATCTGAATCCGGATGATATTGAAAGCATGAGTATTCTGAAAGGTGCCTCTGCTGCTGCATTGTACGGTTCGCAGGCAGCCAACGGTGTGATTCTTATTACGACTAAAAAAGGTAAAGCGGGAGTTCAGAGAATTACTTACTCATCCGGTCTGACGGTTGATCATGCGATCAGTTTGCCGGAATTTCAAAATAGTTATGGAGCGAAAGCCGGTTCAAGCTGGGGAGAAAAGGAAAATGTGAAGGACTATGATAATGCCGGAAACTGGTTCAGCAATGGAGTGACCGCTATCAACTCGGTTTCTGTGATGACCGGTAATGAGAAATTGCAGACTTACTTCTCTTATGCCAACACGACCGCCAAAGGTATTGTCGACTCCAACAAGTTGCGTAAGCACAATCTGACTTTGCGTGAGAGTGCTTCCCTTTTCAATGACCGTCTGAAACTGGACGCCAATGCTAACCTGATGGTGCAGACTATTAAAAACTCTCCTACTTCCGGAGGTATCTACCTTAATCCGTTGGTGGACGTTTATGGTTTCCCGCGCGGACAGGACCTGAGCGAATATGCCACTAATTTCGAAAAGTTCGACGAGAATCGTAATATGCCCGTACAGAGCTGGTTTACCACTCCGAGCGAATGGACACAAAACCCATATTGGGTAAAGAACCGTATCTTGAACAACAATAAGCGCTACCGTGCATTGGCCTCCCTGACTGCCAATCTGAAAGCAACCGACTGGCTCAACCTGCAAGCTCGTGGGAATGTGGATTACGTCAGCGATAAGTTTTACCAGAAAATGTATGCGAGCACTTCTCCTGCCATTGTAGGAAATAACGGCCGCTATGTGTATGCCGACACACAGAACTTCCTGATTTATGGTGACGTGATGGCTATGTTCAACAAGCATTTCGGTGATTTCTCTGTGAATGCCGCTTTGGGTGGTAGTATTAATGTGCAGACCGAGAATTCATTGACATTGGATTCCAAGACAGCTTCTTTGTACAAACCCAACTTGTTCACTGTTCCCAATATTGTAATGAACACCAGTGCTTCTGCCGAGCAGGTGATTGACCGCAGACGTACGATTCAATCCGTATTCGCAACAGCACAGGTAGGATGGAAAGACGCATTGTTCCTCGACTTGACAGCACGTAATGACTGGTCGTCCACGTTGTCACATACCAATAGTGTGGACAAAGGATTCTTCTATCCTTCTGTAGGACTCTCCTGGGTGATCAACGAAAGCTTTAAATTACCGCAATGGATTTCTTTCGGAAAGATTCGCGGATCATGGGCGCAGGTAGGTAACGACTTACCGATTGGTATTACCGATTTGTCCGATATCATCGGGGCCGGAGGAAAGTTGCAGGCAGTAGACGTATATAACAGAGGTGACCTGAAACCGGAAATCAGTAACTCTATTGAATTTGGTCTGGAATGGAGACTGTTCAACAGCCGTGTTGATTTTGATTTTACTTACTACAAGACAGATACTAAGAATCAGTTGCTGAAAGTTCCGACCAGTGCGGGTGAAGATTATGCATACCGTTATATCAATGCAGGTAAGATTCGCAACAAAGGATTTGAAATCACATTGGGAGCTACTCCGGTGCTGACCGAAGATTTCCGTTGGAAAACGACTTTCAATTATTCACAAAACCGTAATAAGGTAGTCGAACTGGCTCCGAATTATACTTCCTTCGTATATGGTGACCCGGGTTTCTCTATGGCATATATGATGCAGATTAAAGAAGGCGGCTCTTTGGGAGACATCTATGGAAATACGTTCGCACGTGACGAACAAGGTAAGATTAAGGTATCCGATGAAGGCAAACCTATTTCAGAGTCAGGTAATAAAACATATCTGGGAAATTGCAATCCGGACTTCCTGTTGAGTTGGGCTAATACCTTCACTTATAAAGGTTTCTCTCTGTATTTCCTGATCGATATGCGCAAAGGCGGTGATGTCATGTCTCTGACACAAGCTACATTGGACGGCAGAGGCGTAACGAAGGCTACGGCTGAAGCACGTGACAGAGGTTATGTGGAAGTTGACGGAACAAGATTTGAGAATGTAGAAGGTTTCTATTCAGTAGTAGGTGACCGTAACGGTATCTCCGAGCGTTATATGTACAGTGCGACCAATATTCGTTTACGCGAATTATCTCTGAGCTATTCGTTCCCGTCTACTTTGCTGGCCAAGACTAAGGTATTCACCGGTATCGATGTATCATTGGTGGGACGTAACCTGTTCTTCTTCTACAAAGATGCTCCTTTCGATCCGGATGCTATCTTGTCTGTAGGTAACACTAATCAGGGAGTTGATGTATTCGGTATGCCGACAACCCGTAACATTGGTTTCAACGTTAAATTTACATTCTAACTTTAAAGCAAGCGAATTATGAAAAAAAATCTATATATAGCGAATCTGTTAGTAGCCGGACTGATGACATTTACCGGATGTACGGATGGTTTTGAATCAGATAATGCCAATAAAGCCGGATATACGCCTGAACTTCAGGAATATGATCTTCAGAAATATGTGCTGAACCTCGGAGTCATGCAACAGGGTATTTACTTCAACTACGATTGGGGAAAAGGTACCGACTGGACTTTCCAGACTATACAGAATCTGGGTCATGATATGTTTGCCGGATATTTTCACGATATGAACAACAGTTTCAATGACAAGAACTCTGTATATGCTTTGAATGACGGCTGGACAGGCTCGGCATGGACATATACTTATGGATATATAATGACCGCCGCTCAGAAATCGGAGAAGATCAATCAGGAACAGAAAGGTTTGCTGGGAGTGACCAAAATCCTGAAAGTCGAGTTGATGCACCGTATAGCTGATACTTATGGCCCTATTGTCTACACTAAATTCGGACAGGAAGAGGGTGATAATGTCGATAGTCAGGAAGCCGCTTACCGTCAGTTCTTCAAAGATTTGGACGAAGGAGTCAAACTGATCAACGAATATAAGAAAGCCAATGCCGCTCTCGAACCTTTTGCTGCTGCCGATATTCTGATGCCCGCAGGCAAACGTACACTGTCACAGTGGATGAAGTTTGCAAACTCTCTCCGCTTGCGGCTTGCAATCCGTGTATCGATGAGTGCCCCTGATCTGGCGAGAGCAGAAGTTGCCAAAGCGATGGATGCAACTGCCGGTGGCGTGTTGGAGAGTGCGGATGAAACAGTTGCCGTTTCTACCGAAAGCGGTTATAAGAATCCGCTGGGCACAGTCAATGAAGGCTGGGGAGAAGTATTCATGGGTGCTACGATGGAGTCTGTTTTGGTAGGATATAATGATCCGCGACTGATTAAGTATTACTCGAAAGCGGAAGGTGGTGATATAAAAGACGAAAAGGGTAATTTGATTATTGCCGAAAGAAATAAGATTGCCGGTACTTATAAAGGTGTTCCCCAAGGAACAGGAGTTACTGTAAAAGACGAGAACCGTTACCGTCTGCATTCCAAGAGTACGATTACCAAACAGACCGATGCTATCTTGATGACTGCTGCCGAAGTATGGTTCCTTCGTGCTGAGGCTGCCTTGCGTGGATTTACTTCCGAAAATGTGAAAGACTGCTACGAGAAAGGTATTACGGTTTCCTGTCAGCAATGGGGAGTGAATGTAGGCGATTATCTCACAAGTGATGCTACTCCTTCCGATTATGTCGATGCCTTCGAAGCAAAATATGATGTGAAAGCGCTGATTAAAGTGACTCCGAAGTGGGATGGAGGTGCTTCTCCGGAAGAGCAACTGGAAAGAATCCTTACACAGAAGTGGATTGCTTGTTATCCTGAAGGCTATGAAGCTTGGACAGAACAACGCCGTACAGGTTATCCGCAGTTGTTCAAAGTCTTTGTGAACAATAGTGGTGGAGCTATCGATACCAACATACGTATTCGTCGCTTGCCATATCCGTCAGACATTCAAAAAAACAATCCTACTCAATATTCTGCTTTGAAGAAAGCTTTGGGAGGTGAAGATAACGGTGGAACTCGCCTTTGGTGGGATACTGGTAGAAATTTCTAGAGGTTTATAAATATTAGGTGTAACTTTTTTTAATTCAAACTTGTTTTCTCCGTGTATTAGGCAAAAAGTAGAGGAGAAAGATTGTGGGGGAGTGAAGTCAAGGGGGGCTTCGCTCCTCTTTTCTTTAATAAGTTTTTATGGGAGTTATAGAAAAAGCATTATAGTCATGGTTATATTCTTCAGTTTATTATTTTCTCCCATCATCAGATTCTTGAAAACTGCAAAGGAATGAACTAAACAGTAATACACAATAGTAACTCCATTCTCCTCCTTCAGGAAGGAGGAGTGGTCGAAGACCGAGGTGGTAGGAAAAATAATGTTTATACCTATTTCTTTGTAAATGACAGGATTATGTATTCACCTACCACCTCCCCCTACGGGTACTCCTCCTTCCCGAAGGAGGAGAATTGAAGATAGAACCGACTATCATTTAGCTCAAAACCGTGCGGAAATGAGCTATACAGTTTGGACATGAACATAAACTCTATAACATTACCGATAGAACTCTATGTGGTTAGATCTCAATGACTTATAGTTTCCTGTCATTTCTTGTAATGGAAACTGTCGTTTCCCAATGAGGGAACGGGCGTTCCTTTTAATGGAAACGATCGTTCCTTTTAAAGGGAACTGGCGTTTCCTCCGAGGAAACCAACGCTTGCCCCGTATGATACTGATACTTGAATTATATGGACTAACAATTTAGCGTATAACTGATTCGAATATGAAGCTTTCCGCTGTTTGGAGTTGATGTCTTTATTTTAAAAGGGACGACCCCTTCCTTATGAAAAAGAAAGAGGCCGTGGGGATAAAAAAAGACTGGTGGGGTATTTATATATAGATTAGGATTTATTGTTTTTGCTTAGATGTTGGGTGAATATCTCTTCTGACTGATATTCTTCTGCTATCTGTTTTATTCTTTCATCAGTTTGATCTAATATGTAATTTAGTTCTGTTTCGTCGAAACAATCTCCTAAGTGTATGGGAGTATGTAGTAAATCTGAATTCTGATTTGTTTCTGTTGCTAATTGTTGTCTATGAACTGTGACTTCAATTTCTCCCTTTTCATCTGTAGTGAAAAGTAAGTTGTATTTTTCTATCAGGGCAATGAATTCTTTTAAGAACTTGTATTCTGTTTCGGTCAATACTTTTATCATATTTGTTCGTTTGGTGTTTATTTTATACTTGGCAAAGTTCTAATTTCTTTTTGAACTTTAGAATGAAAGTAATATGATTTTTATTCCATTTGCTAAGTTGGAATATTCCTTTTATTCATATTACCACATCTATTCGTTTTTTTCGTATATTTGCTTCGAACGAAACTTTTCATTTGTATATTTGTTGGATTTTAAAAAGAAAAAAGAATCATGGAAGCAGAAGAATTAACTGTTGGGAGAGTTCATCATGGACATAACATACGTCGTTTTCGTATAGAAAAGAATATGAATCAGGAGGTTTTAAGCCAATTAGTACATTTGTCACAATCAGCAGTATCTAAATATGAGCAGATGAGAGTGATTGATGATGAAATGTTACACCGCTTTTCACGGGCATTGGGAGTCCCTTTCGAGTATCTGAAGAGTTTGGAAGAGGATGCGCAGACGGTGGTGTTTGAAAATAATACGGTGAATAATAATGATCAGGCTTCTGCTAATATTGGTGGCTATGTGGAGGAAAATAATAGAGTGAATAATTATAATCCTATCGAAAAAATCACTGAACTCTACGAACGTCTGCTGAAAGAAAAGGATGAAAAGTACGCAGCACTGGAACGTCGTTTGCAAAATATAGAGCAGAGCTTGCAGAAATAAAGAACAAATATAATGAAAGGAATCGTGATATGATGAAACAAATACCCTATGGATTGACGGACTTTGCCCGAATTCAAAAGGACAATTATTACTATGTAGATAAGACCATGTTCATCGAGAGAATCGAGATGCAACCGGCTTATCTTTTTCTGATTCGTCCTCGTCGGTTTGGAAAGAGCTTGACTTTGGCTATGTTGGAGGCTTATTACGATGTAGTATATGCTAATGACTTTGATGAGCTATTCGGGCATCTTTATATAGGTCAACATCCAACCCCGAAGCATAATTGTTATCTCATTATGCGGTTCAACTTTTCGGAAGTAAGTTCTAATGTCAATGAAGTAGAGCGATCATTTAAATTGCATTGCTGTAGTAAGCTTAGGGATTTTGTGTTCAAATATGAAGATCTTTTGGGAAAAGAAATTTGGGATGTTCTCGATGAAGAGATACAGCAAGATCCGGGTGCTTTTTTATCAGCTATCAATTCTTATGCTTCCCGTAAAGGAAATCTCCCTATTTATCTCCTTATTGATGAATATGATAATTTTACGAATACGATTCTTTCGACCTATGGTACAGAGTATTATCAAAAGGCGACTCATGGTGAAGGCTTTGTTCGTGGATTCTTTAATGTGATAAAGGCTGCTACCACCGGTACGGGGTCCGCTCTTCAGCGTATGTTTATCACAGGAGTGAGTCCTGTCACGATGGATGACGTCACCAGTGGTTTTAATATCGGAACCAATATTACGACTGATCCTTGGTTTAATGATTTAGTAGGTTTCAGTGAAGCGGAACTGCGTGAAATGCTTACTTATTATAAAGAACAGGGAGTGCTCATGCAAACGGTAGATGAGACAATTGTCATGATGAAACCCAACTATGACAATTACTGCTTTAGTGAGGAAAAATTGGCCCAATGTATGTTCAACTCGGATATGGCGCTTTATTTTATGAAATCTTTTGTTCTTCATCATGTAAAGCCTAAAGAAATAGTTGACCCCAACATTCGTACTGACTTTAATAAATTAGCTTACTTGATTCGACTTGACCACGGATTGGGGGAGAACTTCTCTGTTATTAAAGAAATAGCCGAGCAGGGAGAAATAACTACGGACATTGCTACACACTTTTCCGCATTGGAAATGACGGATGTACGCAATTTCAAGTCTTTGTTATTCTATTTCGGACTTCTTTCTATTAAAGGAGTCGATATGGTGGGAAGACCCATTCTGCATGTCCCGAATCTGGTGGTCAGAGAACAGCTTTTTAGCTTTTTGATCCGAGGATATATCAAACATGATATTTTCAAGATTGATATGAACCGGATGACGATGTTATTTGAGAACATGGCTTTCAGAGGAGACTGGAAACCGTTGTTTAATTTTATAGCAGAGGCTATCCGTGAGCAAAGCCGTATTCGCGAATATATAGAGGGCGAAGCACATATTAAAGGCTTTTTGTTGGCTTATTTAGGTATGTACCGTTATTATCAACTGTATCCGGAATACGAACTGAATAAAGGTTTTGCCGACTTCCTTTTCAAACCTAGTCCGTCGGTTCCTGTAATGCCGCCATTAACTTATCTGCTCGAAGTGAAGTATGCAAAGGCTGGCACTTCGGAGAAAGAAATAAGGGCACTTGCCGATGAGGCGCGGGAGCAGTTACTTCGTTACAGTCAGGATGAATTGGTAGCGGAGGCTAAAGCGAAAGGCGGACTAAAACTAATTACGATAGTGTGGTGTAGTTGGGAACTTGTGCTACTGGAAGAAGTACTTTAGATTCCTACTGCCTTTATCCCCTTCAAGTAGTTCCAGCATTAGTTTCAAGCGAATGAAACTTTCAGTGAGAGCAAACGTTTGCTCTCACTCTGCTACCACAGTTGCTCCCATTGCTGTAACCCTCATGAATAAAGGGATATAGATAAACTGTTAGAGCATGAGAGCAAAACTGCTATCAAATCACTGTGGAGGCTATATAATGTATCTGCCCGAATCATTTATACTGTACACGAAGAAACAGTAACAATTGAGGTGATTGCCGTGCGGAGCTAAGAGCCTTACAGGTAAAAATAGGAATGGCTAAGTTAGTTATTTATAGATTTGTACAGGAAGTTCCCCTCTTAATGCCCCTAAAGCATTAAATGCTAATGACTCCATTTCCCCTTCACCGGGATAGACATGTATAGGGGCTAAGAAAGAGATTCTTTTCTTCAGTCTTGAAATGATATAGTCCGAGTAAGCAATACCTCCTGTCAGCAGAATGGCATCTACTTTCCCGTAGAGTACGGTGGCGGCTCCGCCAATGGCTTTCGCAACATTATATATCATGGCATCCAGTATCAGTTCAGCTTTTTTGTCACCTTCTTCTATGGCTTTGATAATGGCGGGAACATCGGTAGTGCCCAGATGGGCCGTCAGTCCGGCACGTCCGGAGATACGCTTCTTTAATTCATCTTTCGTGAACTGTCCGCTATAACAAATATCGATCAACTGACCGGCAGGAAGGGTGCCAGCCCTTTCCGGCGAGAAAGGCCCTTCGCCGTCTAAAGCATTATTGGCGTCAATGGCTTTGCCATGCTGATGAACGGCTATAGAGATACCGCCACCTAAGTGACAGATTATCAAGTCCAGTTCTTCATATTTCGTTCCCTGCTCTTTTGCGAAGCGGCGGGCGATTGCTTTCTGATTCAAGGCGTGCCAGATGGTGATCTTAGGCATCAGCGGAGAACCCGAAATACGCGCTACATCTTCCAGTTCATCCACCACTCCCGGGTCTGCGATGAAAGCCGGGCAATCAGGAAGGGAAGCGGCCAGTTCGGCTGCAATCAGTCCACCTAAGTTGCAGGCATGGGTACGCATGGCGTGCAAAGTATCTTGCTTCATGGCTTCGTTGACTGCGTAGACTCCTCCCGGAATGGGTTTGACGAGGCCGCCGCGTCCGATGACAGCATCGAATGCAAAGGGTATTCCATTTGCCTCTAATTCCTGAAGAACCAGATTCTTACGAAATTCAAACTGGTCTATCACCTGCGGATAAACGGATAATTCTTCGACCGTATGCTTGATGTTACGGACGAGCAACGGAGTTTCGTTCTCGTAGACTGCTATCTTCGTAGAAGTGGAGCCGGGGTTGATGACCAGAATCTTCATATCTTTGGAGTTATAAGGTTTGAATTATGATTAACGGTTCAGGTTGAGCTTCTCTCTGCATTCGCAGCCGGCCACTTGCAGGCAGGCCATTGCGATGCTGTAATATTTCGATAAGCCGGAATCACTGCGGGAAGGGAGCACTACCGGGCAGATAGGTCCTTGCAACAATCCCGCCATATCCGCGTTGGCAAACAGGGAGACGGACTTGTAGAACGTATTTCCCGATTCTATATTGGGGAAAATCAGCACATCCGCCTGTCCGTTGATAGGCGAAACAATTCCTTTGATGTCCCCGCTTGCCTGCTCACAGGCAGTGCGTACATCCAGCGGACCGTCGATGATTACATTTCCGAACTCTCCCGCTTCGGCAAGCTCTACGATATTTACATAATCCAGCGAATGCGGGAATTTGGCACTTACTTTCTCGGTGCAGTGTATCAGTGCGATGCGAGGCTGCTCGATACCGAAATGGCGGCAAGTGCAGATGGCATACCAGATCATTTCAATGCGTTGTTGCAGCGTGGGGCGTGGAATCACTGCGGCATCGGAGAAGAACAGCAGTTTATGGTAAGTCGGAATCTCCATCACTGCCAAGTGCGTGAGGATTTTTCCTTTGGGGAGCAGTCCTTTCTCTTTGTCGAGGATGGCGCGTAGCAGATTGTCCGTGTTGATGATACCTTTCATTAAAATATCCGCTTCCCCTTCACGCACGATGCGGACAGCTTCGCGTGCCGCTTCGTCCGAATCTTCGATGTGAATGGTCTTCACATAGTCGGGATATTGCTTCAAGGCAGGATATTTTTCCAGAATAGCCGAATCCCCGATCATGAGAAACTCGGCAATTCCTTCTTCCAAAGCACGGGTAATAGCGTATTCTGTATTGGGATCATTGGCGCAGACTACGGCAATTCGCTTCCTGCGATTCTGTTCTTTAAGATGGGCTGTTAGCTGGGCAAAGTTCTGAATAGGTTCCATAACGTTAGATTTTTAGCAAATATCAGAAAAATCATTGAGAAAATAATACTTGAAACCCGAAAACTTGCGCCTGTTATGTAACATTTTGTTATATTTCAGTTGTTTTAATGTGTAGGTATACACCGAACCGTTTTTTCCTGTATTTTTGCAAATGAATCCCCCTTAAACTTTAAAACAAAATGAAGCAGTTCAGAAATCTATTATTTATTAGCACATTACTCCTTTGTTGGGTACTCGTTTCCTGCAAAACGACAAGAGCTTCTTCCTCCGGCTGGTCGCTGGTATGGGAAGAGAATTTTAATCAGAAGAAAGGCTTTGACCCGCAGGTCTGGAGCAAGATTCCGCGAGGGAGGTCCGACTGGAATAATTATATGACGGACTTTGATTCCTGCTTTGCCATGCGCAAAGGCAAGCTGGTGTTAAGAGGCATTGCCAATCAGACGCTGCCCAATGATACGGCACCTTATCTGACAGGAGGCGTTTATACCAAAGGTAAAAAGGCATTCCTTGACGGACGTATCGAAATATGCGCCAAACTGAATGCCGCAAAAGGAGCATGGCCGGCTATCTGGCTGCTGCCCGAAAATGCCAAATGGCCGTCGGGAGGCGAAATAGATGTGATGGAGCGTCTGAATGACGACTCTATCGCTTATCAGACAGTTCACTCTCATTATACGTACACTTTGGGCATCAAGGATCATCCCAAGTCACACTCCACAGGAGTCATCCACCCCGATCGCTATAACGTTTTCGCTGTAGAAATGTATCCGGACAGTCTATCGTTCTATGTCAACGACATACATACGTTTACTTATCCCCGCATACAGACGCAGAAGGAAGGACAATTCCCGTTCGACCAGCCGTTTTATCTGCTGATCGATATGCAGTTGGGCGGTTCGTGGGTCGGAGCAGTCGATCCCAAAGACCTTCCGGTAGAAATGGAAGTGGACTGGGTGCGTTTTTATCAGCGAAAGTCACTCAAATAAAACATTAAATATGAATATTCAACTTCCTTCTTTTTTACAGAAAGGTGACAAAGTAGTGATTGTGTCACCTTCCAGCAAGATAGACAAAGAGTTTCTGAAACGTGCGAAGAAACGGCTTGAATCATGGGGATTGAAAGTCTCTGTGGGGAAATATGCCGGTGGTTCTTCCGGACGTTATGCCGGAACGATCCGGCAACGTCTGCAAGACTTGCAGAGTGCGATGGATGATCCGAAAGTGAAAGCTATTCTTTGTAGCAGAGGAGGATACGGGGCCGTGCATCTGGTGGACAAGATTGACTTCACCGCCTTTCGTGAACATCCGAAGTGGTTGCTGGGATTCAGCGACATCACTGCCTTGCATAATTTATTTCAGAAGAATGGATATGCCTCCCTGCATTCGCTGATGGCGCGTCATCTGACCGTGGAACCGGAGGAAGACCCTTGCGTGGCCTATCTGAAAGATATTCTCTTCGGCAATCTGCCCGTTTATACTTGCGAAAAGCATAAGCTGAACAGGCAAGGTATGGCCGAAGGTATCCTGCGTGGCGGAAATATGGCGGTAGCTTACGGGCTGCGCGGCACTCCTTATGATATTCCTGCCGAAGGAACTATCCTGTTTCTCGAAGATGTCAGTGAACGTCCTCATGCGATTGAGCGCATGATGTACAATCTGAAACTGGGCGGTGTGCTTGAAAAACTCTCCGGACTCATTATCGGTCAATTTACCGAGTATGAAGAAGACTGTTCGTTGGGTAAGGAGCTATATCCCGCTCTGGCCGATTTGGTGAAAGAATATGACTATCCGGTTTGTTTTAATTTTCCGGTAGGGCATGTGACGCATAATTTGCCGCTTATCAATGGCGCGAAAGTGGAATTGACTGTTGGAAAGAAAAATGTGGAGTTAAAGTTTATTTGTTAATAATCCATTCTATCTGAACGATACTGTGGTGAAAATGACTAATTTTGAGGCTTCATATAGATAAAAGGACGATGAAAAAGAAATCTATGATAGTATTGACGAGTGCCTTTGTATTATTATCTGCTTTTTCTTGTGGAGGAGGCAGCAAGGCAACTGGTACGAATGAACAAAGTGAAAAAGTGGTGGTAAATGTACCTCAGTTTGATGCGGACAGTGCCTATTTGTATGTAAAGAATCAGGTAGATTTTGGTCCCCGTGTCCCCAATACGAAGGAGCACGTAGCTTGTGGCAATTATCTGGTCGGAAAGCTGGAGGCTTTCGGTGCGAAGGTAACGAATCAGTATGCCGATCTGATTGCCTATGACGGCACACTGTTGAAGGCGCGGAACATCATCGGCTCTTACAAGCCGGAAAGTAAGAAGAGAATAGCGTTGTTTGCACATTGGGATACCCGTCCGTGGGCGGATAATGATGCTGACGAAAAGAATCACCATACCCCTATTCTGGGAGCCAACGACGGAGCAAGCGGAGTGGGAGCTTTGCTGGAAATCGCCCGGTTGGTCAATCAGCAACAGCCGGAACTGGGCATTGATATCATCTTTCTGGATGCGGAAGACTACGGAACTCCTCAATTCTACGAGGGAAAGCACAAGGAAGAGGCTTGGTGTCTCGGCTCGCAGTATTGGTCACGCAATCCTCATGTGCAAGGGTATAATGCCCGTTTTGGTATCTTGCTCGATATGGTGGGTGGTGAGAACAGCGTATTTCTGAAAGAAGGATATTCCGAAGAGTTTGCTCCGGATATCAACAAGAAAGTATGGAAAGCGGCTAAAAAAGCAGGTTATGGGAAAACCTTCATCGATGAGAGAGGCGATACCATCACCGACGACCATCTGTTTATTAACCGTCTGGCTCGTATCAAGACAATCGATATTATTCCCAATGATCCGGAAACAGGCTTCCCTCCGACTTGGCATACCATTCATGATAATATGGACCATATCGACAAGAATACGCTGAAAGCCGTCGGACAGACAGTGCTGGAAGTGATTTATAATGAAAAGTAAATAGTTAACTAGTAAACCGTAAATAACTTCATGTCAATTAATGAATTACAAGACGAAGTGATTGCTGAATTCAGCGACTTCGATGACTGGATGGACCGCTACCAGCTGCTCATTGACTTAGGTAATGAACAGGAACCGCTCGATGAAAAGTATAAGACCGAACAGAATCTGATCGAAGGCTGTCAGAGCCGTGTATGGCTTCAGGCGGACGATGTGGATGGAAAAATCGTGTTTAATGCGGAAAGTGACGCTTTGATTGTGAAAGGAATCATTGCTTTATTGATCAAAGTCCTTTCGGGGCATACACCCGATGAAATACTGAATGCTGATCTTTATTTTATCGATAAGATAGGTTTGAGAGATCATTTGTCTCCTACCCGTAGCAATGGATTGCTGTCGATGGTAAAGCAGATACGTATGTATGCGCTGGCATTTAAGGCAAAAGAAGGGAAATAAAGATAAAAAGGTAATATAGAATGAACGGTGGATATCCTGCGGACCAGGTATCTACCGTTCATTTTCTTTTTCCTCCTCCTGATATTCCAGTATATCTGCCGGCTGGCAGTCCAGTACTTTGCAGATAGCCTCCAGCGTAGAGAAACGGATTGCCTTAGCTTTTCCGGTTTTTAATATAGAAAGGTTGGCGGGGGTGATATCTATTTTCTCCGCCAGCTCGCCCAGAGATATTTTTCTGCGCGCCATCATGATGTCAAGGTTTACTATAATTGCCATAATTTTATTTTCTCGGTTTGGGTTAAATGGTCAGTTCCTGTTCTTCTTTCATTTTCAGTCCGATAGCGAATGTTTCGGCTACAATCAGGCAGCCGAGTCCCAATAATAAATCAGTCGTCTGTAGCGCCAGGGGAGCGATGATATAATGTTCAAGCGCGAATACTTCTTTCAGTCCCCAGTAGTTGACGACCTGCGGAATCAGGTAAAACACGAAGGACATAATCAGCAGACTACCCAGCCAGCGCAGGCGGCGGACATTCTTCCATTCGAATATCTGCGATTTGTTGATGCTCAGAATCAGCATGACAAAGATAATAAGTGCGGAGATGGTGAGCAGTGCATTCATCAGCGAACAGGAACTGCTGATAATCAGGTAACTGTAATTCACTTCTTTTCCGGTGCGTACCGCCATTTGCGTATACATGACGGGCACTTTCTCATTGTTTTGGGCATTGATGATCGTATCCGGTTTGATCATGGCGATCGTAGGTACGACATCCACAAAACGGAAATCGCCTGCAAGCATAGGTCTGTCACATGCTTTCGATTCCTTGTGCTGTTCTTTGGCCAGACTCATTCCGGCTTTCATTCCTGTTCCGAACTGGTATCCTGTGGTATACAGAGAAAGTCCCAGAACAATGAATACCAATATGCTGAGAATATTCAAACGTCTTTTCATCGCTGTTATTTTTTAGTCCGTGATATTTGTTTCTTCTTTCCAGGGATAATGGACGGTCGTACGACGCATCGCCCAGATAACTCCTGCCAGTATCAAAACTGCTACAAAAATAGCAATTAGATAGGAGGTAGTGTCCATCAGATCGCTCATATTTTCAGCTTCCGGATATTTCGTGCTGAGAAATACGGATAACGAATTATTCAGTATATGCATCAGTATGCAGGGGATGAGGCTGGCAGTCTTGTAATACGTCCATGCAAACAGGATACCGATCAGGAATGCCGGAAGTATCTGGGCAGGATTGATATGGAAAACACCGAATAAAAGGGCTGAAAGCAGAATTGCCTTTGTCGGGCTGTACTGCTGTAGCAATGCTTTGGTGATGGCTCCGCGAAATAGCAGTTCTTCGAGTACGGGACCTATGACGGCTATGGCGAGAATGCCTCCCCAGCCGGACTGGAGGATATCGAAGGATTGTTCCATGATGTTGGGAATCCACTTCATCAGTTCTGCCAATGCGGATACAACGAAGCCACAGGTGAGGACAGCCAATGCACTGAAGAACAGATACGAGGACGAAACGGGCGACCAGGTTATTTTTTTTGTGCTGATGTATCCGGCTTTCCATAAATAGATACCCATCATCAGCTGACCGGCCAGTTGCGCCGGAATCATAAGCATGGTGATAAGCGCGTCTTTGTCTAAGTTTCCGGTAGTGGCTACCAGATAAATCACACAGGGGATCATGACTAAAATGGGAGCAATGATCTGTGCGATGAGCAGATTCAGTAATATCAGTTTAATAGCAGTTCTCATATTCGTTTTATTCTTAGTATTCTTGGATAGGATACAAAGATAATCGTTTGTTATTTACTGGCAATGAAGCTGCACAGAAACATGGCTATCATTGAGATGGATACTACCAGCATCGATATACTCATTAATGACTTTTTCATAAAGTGTTATTTTTTAATAGATGATTAAATAGGAAATGTTTGTTTATCGATGATTATTTATCGTTTATCGATATGCAAATGTAGAGGTAAGTTTTGAGTTGGCAAAGGAAAAAGAGATTTTATTTATCGAAAAACAATAAAAAAGATATGTTTTTCGATATTATCGGACTCGTTTCAGCCGAAAAGAGGCTTATTAATGTGGTCAATTTAGAGAAAAAGGGGGATCATTTCTCCTGTTTGGCGGCGAGGAGAATGGCTTCAGTTTCTTCCGCATCCTTGTGAAGCTGTGCGATTAGTTCGTCGATACTATCGTATTTTAGTTCGGGGCGTGTCCGCTTCACGAAAGTAAGCCGGATAAATTTGTCGTAAATGTCGGAGTGGAAGTGAAGGATATTCACTTCGATTGTGCGGTTGGGACCATTGCCGATGGTAGGGCGGATACCTATATTCAGCATTCCCATATAGGTCTTCCCGTCGAATGTGACCCATACGGCATAGACTCCGTCTGCAGGAATCAGTTTGTCGGGATCATCCACGCTTAAATTGGCAGTCGGAAAACCGATCTTCCGGCCTACCTGATAGCCGCCTACTACCGTTCCGTCCAGAAAGTATTCATAGCCCAGACAGCGGGCAGCTACGTCTACATCTCCCTGATGCAGCAACTTGCGGATTAAAGAAGAACTGACCGGAGCACTTTGGATGGTATCTATCTGTATATCATCTGTGTAAGCCTGTGCACGGATGACCTCAATGCCGATTGCCTGCCCGTAGCGTACATAATCGTCAAACCCTTCGCTGCGGTTGTGACCGAAACGGTGATCGTATCCTATCACCAGATACTTTACCTGAAAACGTTCTTTCAGTATTTGAGTCATGAATTCTTTGGCGGTCAGACGGGAGATGTCGGGTGTAAAATCGAGCATCAGGCAATAATCTACTCCCGTGCCTGCGAGCAGGTTTGTTTTTTCTTCGGGAGTAGTTAAAAGTTCCGGATGGTAAGCGGCGTTCATCACTTTGCGCGGATGAACGGGGAATGTGACTAATGCAGAACGCAGACCTTTGGCTGCCGCTATCTCCTTCACCTGTTGAATCAGATAGCGATGTCCCATGTGTACTCCGTCGAAGAAACCGATGGTAGCTACGCATGGTTCGGGAATCATAGCCGATGTGTCATTTATAATCTGCATACTTACACTCTCATTTTTTTCTGAAAAGATGGCTCCAGTCTTCACCGGCTTTCGGTGTGTAGGTCGAGATACCCAGTTCCTGAGCTACTTTACAGTTAATTTCGGAATCGTCAATAAAAAAAGTCTCTTTCGGGTCAATACCCGCATCTTCGGTCACCGCCTTGAATATTTCCGGTTCGGGCTTGGCCATTTTCATTTCATAAGAGAGATACGTCTTCTCAAAATAGTCCTCTACTTTGAACGTACGGTAGGGGAAGGCATTCTTGCATACCCATTTCCAGTGGATGTCATTGGTGTTGCTGAGCAGATAGACTACGTATTTCTCGCGTAGTTTGAGCAGCAAGTCGAGCTTGTAGGTCGGGATGTCTACCAGAAAGCTGTTCCAGGCTGCGTCGATCTGCTTGTCGCTTACCATCTTTCCCATCATCTCCCGAATGCCGTCACGGAATTCGGCAGGAGTGATCAGTCCTTTCTCCTGCTGCAAAAATATTCCGTCCAGCTGGTGGGTGCAGAACTTTTCTTCTATGTTCTGGAACCCGATCTTTTTAAAGTTCTCAATACAACGTTCGCGGTCGAGATTTATCAGTACACCGCCTAAATCAATAAGTAAGTTTTTAATTCCTTTACTTTTCATTATTTTCTCATTTGTGAATACTACGTTGAACAAGGCGAATAAGTTCTCCAACCCATAACACCGTGGACGAAACGCCTATAATCAGAAGCCACGTCTGCCAGTCGAGCGGCTCTGTGCGGAATACAGCTCCACCGAACTGTACGATCAGAAATTGTCCGACCAGAATGGCCAGAACGATCAACTCCATGCCATACGATTTGGAAAGTCCCTTGAATGCCGAGTCGGTAGTGCCGAATACACGGGCATTGAACAGGTTCCAGAATTGCAGCATGACAAAGAAAGTGAAGAAAATGGTGAGGTTATGTACATCCATACCTTGTGCGCTGTGGTCGAAATAATAAATCATTCCGAGCAATACGGCGAGGAAGATCGTACCTACACCTAATATATTGTTACGCATCGCTTTGCTGATGATAAAGTCAGTGCTGCGGCGCGGCTTTTCCTGCATGACGGTTTCGCTGGGAGGGATGGAAGCGAGGGCCAAAGCGGCAAAAGTATCCATGATCAGGTTCACCCACAGCATTTGTGTCACTGTCAGCGGAAGTTCCGTTCCGATCATCGATCCCAATAACACGATCAGCAAGGCTACAAAGTTGATTGTCAGCTGGAATACGATGAAACGCTGGATATTCTTATAAAGAGAACGTCCCCACATGACAGCGGTGCCGATGCTGTTGAACGAGTCGTCGAGCAGCGTGATGTCACTGGCTTCTTTGGCTACGGACGTACCTGTACCCATTGACAAACCAACTTGGGCATGATTCAGGGCGGGTGCATCGTTCGTACCGTCTCCGGTTACGGCGACTACGGCTCCTTTTTGTTGAAGCAACTGCACAAGACGTTGTTTGTCCGTCGGGCGGGCGCGAGACATGATTTTGAGGTCCATCACACGGTCCAGCGCCTCTTCATCACTCAGTTCGGCAAAGGCAACACCGGTGATACGATTCCGGTCGGTATCTGTTTCCGGTTGCCACAGTCCGATCTGACGGGCAATTTCCGTCGCAGTTCCCGGTGTGTCACCGGTAACGATCTTGATACCGATACCAGCCGACTGGCATTTGGCCACGGCGGCGGGTACATCCGGACGAATCGGGTCTGAGATGGCTACGACTCCTAAGAAATTAAGGTCGTTGGCAGACACCAGTTCCGTACAGTCATTCGGTTCGTTTTCTCCTACTATTTTGAAGGCAAAGCCGAGTGTGCGCATTGCCATATTCTGATAATTCAGTAACTGAGCTTCTACTGTCGAACGATATTCGACGGCATCTACCCGTCGGCCGTCCAGCACGACTTCCTTACATTTGCCAAGCACGATTTCGGGTGCTCCTTTTATATAAAGTACTTTCTTTCCGATGATCGGAGACTCGACGAGAGTCGCCATAAATTTACGTTCGGTCGAGAAGGTGAGCTGGTCGAGGATGCGGGCGTGTTCACGGAGTTCGAGATAATTTCTTCCCTGACTGTTGAGCCATAATAACAGGGCGACTTCCGTAGGGTTACCGACACCTTTCGGTTTTTCGCCCGTTGCCGCTTCTTCGAGGAAAGCGGTTGAGTTGGCGCTGATCCCTTCTGCGACGAGAGCGCTGATATCATCATCGCCCAGGTTGCCGCCATTCTTGATTCCGTAGAAGTTGGGTTCGTGTACCTGCATCAGGTTTTGAGTCAGTGTACCCGTTTTGTCCGTACAGATCACGGTGATAGCTCCCATCGTTTCGCAGGCGTGCATCTTTCGTACCAGATTGTTGGTCGAGAGCATACGGCGCATATTCAAGGCCAGGCTGAGCGTTACGCTCATGGGCAACCCTTCGGGGACGGCTACTACAATCAAAGTAACAGCCATCATGAAATATTTGAGGGTCCGTTCGAAAACCGGAAGCCACTCGTGCCAGCCGTTCAGCGAACCGAAATCAAAGAACAACAGTACATCTTTTACAAAGAAGATAAGGAAGGCAAGTCCGGCAACGGTAAAACCGATTTTACCGATCAGGTTTGCGAGCTTGGTCAACTGTATATTCAGAGGGGTCGGTTCCAGATTTTCTTCGGTGCTTTGGCGTGCTACCTTGCCGATTTCTGTGGCATCTCCCACGTGCAGTACGCGCATGGTGCCGTGTCCGTCCACCACTGTCGTTCCGCGCATCACTAAGTTGGAGGCATAGGTTGCTTCTTCGTCAAAGTCCGCTTCGATTACAGTCTTGTTGATTACCGGTTCTCCGGTCAGGTTGGATTCGTTCACTTGCAGGGAGATCGCTTCCAGCAGTTGGCCGTCGGCAGGAATCTCTTCGCCTGTTTCCAGTATGATAATATCGTCTACAACGACGTCTTTACGTGGGATTTCCTGTACGTGTCCGTTGCGAATCACTTTTACGAGTGTTTCTTCATTGACGGCATTCAGTAAGTCGAATTTTTTATTGGCATCATATTCGAAAAAGAAGCCGATGCCTGTGGCCAACAAGATGGCTGCTATGATTCCGATAGTTTCGGCATATTCATTTTCGATGATGGAAATGATCAGTGAAAATACGGCGGCTACCAACAATACCCGCACAACCGGATCTTCAAACTTTTCGAGATAGAGCTTCCATAAGGAAGGACGCTTGGGGGGTGTTAACAGATTGACACCGTTCTTTTCTCTGCTTTGTAGGACTTCGTCATCCGTAAGGCCTACATGATAATAATCGTCTTTTTTTGTAGTACTCATGCAAATACATGCGTTTGATTAGGACCGCAAAAATACAACATAAAATTGTGATAAAATGTTTAATTAAAACTTTTTATGAAGTTACTTTATTCGGGACGTCCGCAAGTACGATAGGGAATGGTAAACCAGAACGTTGATCCCTTGCCTTCTACGGAGTCTGCGCCGATTTGCCCCTCCAATTTGTTTACGATGGTTTTAGAGATGGAAAGTCCCAGCCCCGTTCCTTTCTTGTCTTTGTTCAGTTTCACAAAGCGGCCGAAAACTTCCGGTAGTTTGTCGGCAGGGATTCCGGCTCCGGTGTCGGTGACATAAAAATAAAGTTCGGTATCTCTTGCCTCATAACCGATGCTGATCGTTCCCTCCTGCGTGAATTTAATGGCGTTGGTGGTAAAATTGGAGAGCACCTGCGCGACACGGTTCCGGTCGGTCTCTATGCTACAGGAGGGAAGGCTTGGTTCTGCTATTATTTGAATATTTCCTCCTGCATCGTTGACTTTCATTTGGAAAAGCTGTCGCAGGTCGGATAGTAACAGGTTGATATCTACCTTTGTATATACAAATTCCAGTGTGCCGGCTTCTATTTTCGACATATCCAGAATATCGTTTACCAGTTGCAGCAGCAGATCGGCATTCATTTTTATGATTTCCTGATATTGTGCCTTTTCTTCTTCCGTATTGGCGCTGGCAAGTATTTCTGCAAATCCCGTGATGGCGTTGAGAGGCGTGCGGATTTCGTGACTCATATTGGCGAGGAAGGTAGACTTCGAAAGGTCGGCATTTTCTGCTTTCTCCTTGGCAAGTGCCAGTTGCTTTTCTGCTTGTTTGAGTTGGGTGATATCGTGCACGGTGAGTACCATATTCTCTTCTTCGTTAAGGAGAAAATAGGAACCGGATATTACGGCGTCACATTCTACGGATTTCTTTTCGGAAGTAAGCACATTCAGAGTTGCATTAAGGTCTGTGAAGCCTCTTCTTTGTTCGAAAGCCTGACGGATGGCGCAACGTATGGGACAGGAACCGCAGTAAGCATGAGTACCGCAACCTCCTTCTGCCGATAATGCGTTGCGGCATTGCAATAAGTCGCCCACTCTCTTTTCTTCCAGACCTTTCTGAGTTCCGGTGAGTTGATAGTAGTTTGTTTTTAATACTTTGAAGTCATTATCTATTAATAAGATATAGGCATGGACATTTTTCAGAATGGCGCTGGCGATGTGGTTGGTATGTTCCAGTTTTCTGGACTCCCGGAATAGTCGCTTTTGCATCCGAAGACATTTTCTCCGTTCCAATAAGTAACTGAGGAGGAGAACTGCGCATAAAATTAGCAGAATAGAAAGCAATGCTATTAGCATGATGTAACTTGTTGGTTTTGTTCTACAAATATGTTGCAAAGATAACTTTTTTACTTGGGATAAGAAAGAAGTTTGAACAATTTGCATTTTATTTGCGTTATATTATTTAGTAAACCAATAAAAAAACGAACGTTATGAAAAAGTACATTTGCACAGTCTGTGAATACATTTACGACCCCGCACAAGGAGATCCCGAGAGCGGAATTGAACCGGGAACAGCATTTGAAGACATTCCGGATGATTGGACTTGTCCACTTTGCGGAGTCGGAAAAGAGGACTTTGAACCGTACGAAGGATAAAAAAATTAAGAGAGAGAAGAGATTATTAAAAAAATGACCGGAAAGCAGTGCTTCCGGTCATTTTTGCGTTTCAGCTCATGCAGAGCTTTTTTTGTTCCTGTTGTTATACTGTCGGGTCAGGTGCTTCCTCATCGCCGCCGTCACCACCGCCGTCGGGGTTGGGAGGAGTAGGAGTGTTTCCGTTGTCAACGATCTCGCTGCCGGTTACCAGTTTTTGAATACTTGCCTTTTTCAGCATATCCTTAAACTTGTATCTCGGAGTAAATACGATTTTCACCCGACGAATCGTGTCGGAATCCACTGCCGCTTCTGTCTCCTGGCTTTCGCTGCTGATGCCGGGACGGAATTGACCGAAATCACCCAGTTGTACGGAAATACCTTTGTTTAAGTTTATATTCAGCGTATCGATCAGTGCATCGAGTACAAACTTGACCGCTCCGCTGGGAACCATTCCCACTTTTGAAATCTCATCACACAAATCCTTGAAATTAACCGTATTGGTAATAAAATTCTGTGCTACATACTTTTCGGTTTTCTCTTTACCGAAACCAATCATTCTTTTTTTAACGACATACCTAAGTGCCATAATCTTTTTTGTTTTTTAATAGTTAGTAAATCTGTTTCTTTTGTTTTGTGATCACGATGCAAATGTATGTGTTTCCAAATGAACTGCCAAGCAAAAAACTCAAAGTGCGTTAATAAGTTTCTTCAACTAAAGAAATGGTCAGATGTTTTTTTGTTTTTCTCCTTTCATCTTTTTCCGATTGAAGATTGTCCTTTTCATATCATATCCATACCTTTGTAGATTCAAGAACCCAACGTGGCTCCGGTGACTCAGGAGCCGGGATGTCCGGAGAACGACCGGCTAGGCGATGGAAAGGGAATGAAGAATATGAATAAAGAATTAACGGATGTAGTATAAATGATGATTTCCTGTTTATTAAGAATACACAGTTTACGTTTTTTCGACGGAGGCTTGCATGAGGTTCCTGTGGAAGAAGTGATGACGGTTGCGCTTATTGCGATATTCATCTTTGTTCCGTGCCTGTGGCTTGTCCGGTATTTAAAAGATAAGAGGCTGGACTCGGACGAGAAAGACAAGTTTATACAAATACATATTATCTCGACCATTGTCCTGACTATTGCGGGCGGTGTTTTTGCACGGATGTCCGGACTTGTCAATAAATGGATAGACGAACAGCCGTTGATTATCGCTGTTTACATCGCTTTGGCGCTTAGTTCCTTCGGCATCATTGTCGGAAAAATGATCGACTTTTGGGTGTATTGTCTCCGAAAGAAGATGTTTTAAGTATCTGTATATAGATGCCTGTTGCCTCTGCCCGAAGAAGGTTGGAAACAGGCTTTGTCCGGTATTTATTGCTAAAGTATGGTTTTGAGGGTCGTTTCGATACCATCACAGGGCGACAATTGTCCCTATGATGGTAAGTGCCAAGTATGTACAGTTAATATAGAATGTTGCCATCAATATTCGGGGAATATATTCTGACTTTCTGAACAGGGATGAAGGTTCGTTGATTAATAAGGAGAGAAGGAGGAGTATGCTAAAAATGACCTGACACATCAGTAGCCATACGGGATATTCCGTAATGGAAGGTACAGCCCATGTTTGGAGCAGAGGAGTCATGTTTTGCAGAAGGAGATGGGCTGCAAAATAGCTCAAAAAGGAAACAGCTTCTTTTTTCTGCCGTAAGAGTGCATTTATGGTGTAAATCCCCATTCCTGCTTGCCCCAGCAATATAGAAATCTGGAAAAAATAGAATATCCAATATATTGCATTGGGGGTAATACCGTCGGTGGAAAAGTAATCATAGAAACAGAGTGAGGACACGCAGCTTATAGCAATCAGTCCTGCGCAGATAAATGAAATGATTCTTTTATTCATTGTTTTTATTTTAAAGCTAATGGGTTGTAGATAGCTGACCGTTAGGGCTGCTTATCTACTTGTTAGTAACTTTGTTTTGTTGTGAGTTATTGAGACGTTGAACTAACATTTCTCTGAACTCAACACTATTACATTCATTTATAAGTTCTTTGTATTTAATAAATTCTGTTTCCGGATACACAGACTCTATCAAATGTAACAATGTCCATTCTATCCCATATAAAGCAGTAGGTGGAAAGAGCTTGATTAAAATATGCGCTTCATCCAAAGTGATAGGCTTAGTTATCTTACCTAATAAGTCTGCATATTTATCAATCAATACATCTGTTGGTTCGTCTGTTTCATCGGGCATTGCACCCATTAAAGCTAATTGTTCAACTTCTTTTCTCATAATTCTATTGTTACTAACATTATACTAACAGCGGTCATTTAATATTCCGCTGTTATTTTCTCTAAGTGTACTGTTTAAAAGCCTTCCTATCCAATATACTTTTATAAATATTGGCTATCTATAAAACATATTCTCCTTATTCATCTAATGAGTTCAATTAGGGACATAAGCTATATGCATCAAATCATTTTCTTCGCATAAACCACCTGTTTTCCTGCTCCGTAGCGCATCAGTATCCCTTTTTCGATAAAAGCGTTCAGCTCTTTTAGTGCACGTTTTTTGTCGTGACCGGTCATATGGCAATAATCAGTGCGAGTCATGCAAGGATATTTTTCAAGGTGGGCGGTTATTAGTGCCAGACATTCCGCTTCGCTACGTCCGTTACCTTTGGGGCGGGTGAGGGATTCGGTACGTTCCAATCTCATGTCATACCCTACTTCCCGCTTGAATTGTTTGGTCGGTAGATAGTTGATGTTTTTTAGTTTGATTGATTGTGCACGCACATCTTTCTTGTGCATTACGGGTGGTCCTTGCAGCGATACGGAGAAATAGCCGATCTCGCCTAATTCTACAATCCAGCCGTTAGCCAGTAAATCTTTTAACTCATTTTGAAAAGACTGCATTGCTCCTGCCAGCAAACTACGGCTGATTCCCGTAAATTTGTGCACGCGGTCCAGAAATTCGTCCTGACCGATAGTCCCTTTGGGAACAATGCGGGGATGAAGGGGTTGTTTTTCTCCTGTCTGCTTGATATCGGGAGTCTCGTAAAGGTCATACTGTGCGCTCATAACTTAAGTTATTTTGTTGTGTTATTAATGTTTCCGTTCCTATAAACTAAGGAATCCGGCTTAAATATTAATTCGTTCTACTACAGTTCCCCGTGCGGACCACTATAGTGGGGCACAAGGGGAACTATAGTTCTTCTTTCGTGCCACTATAGTGGTAC
Source organism: Bacteroides sp. MSK.20.82 (assembly GCF_019052485.1). Lineage (NCBI taxonomy): Bacteria > Pseudomonadati > Bacteroidota > Bacteroidia > Bacteroidales > Bacteroidaceae > Bacteroides > Bacteroides sp. MSK.20.82. Next base: position 107,950 of record NZ_JAHQUN010000010.1, on the reverse strand, counting down.
GAAAGAAGATTTGCATACAAAGTTATTAATATTAAAGAGAAAAGGGTTAACCTTATGAGGTTTTTGCGTTAATTATTTATTTCCAGCCGCAATTCCTCTTGCATCACCTTGCTTTTCCCATCCTTTGTATATCGGTACGACAGCAGAAATACATTATAAGTATGACCGAAAGATTCCTCTACCTTGAATGTATTGGGGTATTTGGAGTCACCGTCTATCTGAGTTACCTCAATATCCTTGTACGGCTTTATCGTGACATGATTGTTTTCCTCCACTTGCAGTATGATAGCGGTTTTGTTGATGTGATCCACATTGCTTTCAAAAGACTCCGTTCCGGCTATCATGCGTACGCTGTTGTGGGTGAGTGGAAACATCTTCTTGTTACCTGCGGTTGCCATCCCGTCTGCCAGACCGGTCATTGAATAGTAAACGTTTTCGCCCTGCGTTGCATAATCGTTCTTGATAAGTATTTGATATAGAATGGTGTTTTTGCTTTCATTAATCTCGACACCGGAGATATCCGTAGCTTTTAATCCTACGAAGTAGGTAGAATCCGGCGACAGTCCTTCGGGACGTATCTTGATCATGGTTCTGCCTGTCCGTTCGCCTGCATTGATCTGAATCTTGTAATCTACGATCTCGTATTTGTCACTGGACAGGAATTTGGCATAGCAGGCTTCATCGACGTCGTAAAGAGACCGATTGTAGAATTCCAGTGAAGTCAGGTCTTCTTCCAGCCCGATCACCATGTCTTGTTTCGGGGCATGGGTACCTCCGGTGCAGGCTGCGATATATCCTGTCGCCTCTTCTCCGGTAGGGGACAAGGTGACCACTTCTTCAAACGTGTTATAGTAGTCACTGCTGATCAGGGCCACTACATTCTTGTACATTTCTTTCTCAAACAGCGCATCGTCATTGCATGACGAAAGCGCTGTCATAAGTGCGAGTATCGTTATAAAATCTCGTTTCATTTTCTTTTTTGTTATTTAGATTAATAACCCGGATTCTGGTCGAGGGAAGGCAGTCTCCTCATTTCGTTGCGTGGTATGGGCACCCAGACAGACCTTTTGTCAACCACCCTCGTCAGGAATGAGGAAGAACTAGGGATGACACGCTGGTAGTAAGTCTCTTTGGTTGCGCCGTCGGGATTCATTCCACGGATAGGTTCCTGCTCTGTCTCTTCATAAATACCCCAGCGGCGGACATCATAGAAACGTCTGTTTTCCCATAAAAACTCTACCATACGTTCGCGTTCTATCTGTTTCTGTACTTCTGGCGTACTGTTGAGTTGATTGGCTGTCAGCCCCGGCAGTCCGGCTCTGTAGCGGACTTGATTGAATGCTTTTTTAATTTCCTCTTTATCTCTGCTCATGGTATAAGGCTGACCGTCCAGTTCTACGGTGTGGGGGCCGGTCAGGTTGTTGAGTGCCTCCGCATATGATAGCAGGATTTCCGCATAGCGGATGATGGGATAGGCTTTCTGGATATGGCGGGCTCCGGTGCCGGTCCAGGCATCCATCGGATTATTGTACTTTTTGATTACGTATCCGGTGATGGGATAGTTGGGCGAAGTGGCTGTAACACCGCCACGACCGTCTTCATCCTGATAGTAGTACTTGGCTGTGTGGTTGTTGAGAGTCGAACTGGACAATGCCTGCCATACTGCCTCATTGAATCCTACAGACGCGTAGAACCGCATTTCACGATTGGCGTACATCTTATATACACCGGCGTTGAGGGGATAGCCGGAAAAGTTGCGCGGTTCGGAAGTGAAGCCTGTCTCCGAGTAATATCCGTCGGCGGCGGCTTCTTCTTTCGTACGGCCGTCGTCCATCAGATAGGCGTCTACCACTTTCTGAGTGACGCAGAAACGTCCCCATCCACCCATCGAGGGAGGGAAAGAACCTTTGCTGATGGTTTCGTTGAGGTACGTCGTGTTTCTTCCCCATATCAATTCCGGATTGATGGAAGCTACGGCTTCGCCGGTAAAGATGTCCGAATAAGATTTGAAAGGGTCTATTCCGTCGGCTCCGTTCGGGTAGGCGTCATAGAAATTGGGGTCGGAAGTGACTCCGGCGGGAAGCTCCGGCGTGTTGTCGTCTTTTGCATACGTATAGAGCTTGTACGCTCCCATATCCATCACCCGTTTTGCGGCGGCGGCAGCTACTGCCCACCGGCTTTCGTCATATTGCTGGGAGACATAATGCACACCGTCGGTCTTGCGTTTCCAGTTGCCGAAATAGGAGCTGGCAACAGGCCCCCCGTTGAACAGCGGGCTGGCGTGTATCAGTCGCAGGCGGGCTACCAGGCCGAGTGCGGCTCCTTTGGTGGGGCGTCCGAAGTCCAGCGTGGAAACATCCTGAGGCGAGGGCAGCAGCCGTGCCGCTTTTTCGAACTCCTCACAAGTATAGTTCATTGTTTCGTCATAGGTGGCCCTGGGGCGGTCGTAGTATTCGATAGGTTCGTTGGTATTCACGACTTCGTCTCCCAGCAAGATTGCCGGACCGTAATCGACCAAAAGATTGTAGTAGGCGAAGGCACGGATAAAGCGTGTGTATCCTTCCAGTCTGAGCCGTTCCGAGTTTGTCAGGTCTTTCGGGCGGTCGAGGTTTTGCAGGATGCTGTTGCACTTACGGATGATTTTGTAGTATTTGCCCCATTGGTTCAGGTTGGGGGAGCCGTCTCCGAGGAAATCCTGTGTGATCTTTCCGTTGGCGAAATCCATGCCGTGATAGATATTGGCTGTTCCGCTTCCGGTCAGTCCGTTAAATCCTTCGTCGGTTGCCATCGGTCCCGGTGTGTACCCGTTACGGATGGTCTGTGCCTCATCCGGGAACATGGCTGCCGCTCCCCACATATACGCTTCCATATATCGGGCATTGGTGAAAACCGAGTCGATGTTGAATTCATCATCAAAGTAATTGTCTATGTTTAAGAAGTTGCTGCAGGACGTTACCAACATGACTGCCTGAACCAAGAAGAACGTTCTTGCTGTTTTTTTTATTAGGGATGTTTTCATTCTATCGGGTGATGTATTTATTAGAGATTGACATATAATTGCAGGGAATAGGTGGAAGGGATGGGATATACACGGCCGTTCCAGCGTGCCTGTTCCGGATCGAAGAGTTTCACTTTATCCCATACATAGAGGTTGTTACCTACGAATTGGATATCCAGTGAAGAAACACCTATGCGTCTCAGAAATGCTGCTGCAAGATGGTAATTCAGGGTGATTTCCTGCAGGCGTATGTAGCGTGAATCGCCCTGCCAAAAGGTGGATAACTGGCTGTTGTTGCTGTTATTTCCATATTGCAGGCGTGGGAAACGCGCGTCCTTGTTTTCGGCAAGGGATGGGTCGATCCCGTGTGCGATGGCATAATCTTTGGGAATCCATCGGTTGGCCGGATTGGCTGCCAGGGTGAGTACATTTCCGGTATTACCTTCGAAGAAAGGCATATATCCCATTCCGTTGAGGCGGGTTTCGTCGTTCACTGTCGTCTTTTGACCTACATAGAAAAAAGAGGTCTTGCCGGTTCCCTTGAACAATACACCCAGAGTCAGATTCTTGTAGCGGATTTCTGCCCCCAGGCCGTACATCAGCAGCGGATAAGTGCTGTGTGTCAACGGCACCATGTCCAGCTTGTCCACCATACCGTCTCCATTGATATCCTTATATTTGATGTCACCGGGCATTACTTCCCCGAAAGTCTGCTTGGGACCGTATTTGATGTCATCTTCGTCCTTAAACAGTCCGACTGCCTGATATCCGCGGATGGAATTGTACGGGAAATTATTGTATTCCAGGTAAGGGTACTCCAGATAAGCCTGCTCCCAGTTCTGTACTTTATTTTTGGAGTACGTGAAATTACCCCGTAAGGTGAAGCCGAAATCGGGAGTGAAATCCTGCGTGAAGCTGATGTTTCCGTCGGCACCGTAACTTTTCATTTTACCCACATTCGCGTATGGATTGGAGACCACTCCTACGAACTCGGGCACCTGTACCCGTTGCTGGAAAATACCGTTACGCTGATCATGGAAAATATCGACAACGAAATCGATCTTGTTATTAAACAACTTTCCTTCAATACCCACATTGGACTTGATGGCCTTTTCCCACGCCAGGTTATCGGCTCCGATACGTGTCTCGCCAATAATCTCGATGTCGGGAACGCCCCAAGCTGATCCGGTACCTTCGTTCACTTTAGTAAGGTAAGGGAAGCGGACGTCGGTAATCCGGTCGTTACCTACCGAACCATACGAAGCCCTTATTTTAAGATAGTCGAGCCAGGGGAGCGCCTCTTGTATAAATTTGTAGCCGGTAGGCACCCAGCCCAATGCGACGGACGGGAAGAAACCGTATTGTCTGCCGGGCTGGAAGTTTTCGGAACCGGTGTATCCGAAGTTGACGTCCAGCAGGTAAGTATCCTTGTAGCCATAAGTAAACCGGCTGGATACTCCCTGATAGCGCAAGGGAATGGCCGATAAGTTGCTTGTGGCGTCGTCCGTGTCTTTGGAATCGCTGATGTAATAATAGACCAGCGCGGATGTCCGGTGATCTGTACCGAAGAGCCGGTCATAATTGAGCGTAGCCTCAAAGTGGTATTTGCGGTACTGGCGGGTGGACTTGCTGTACGAGGCTTTTTTCTCCTGTACGGTTTCCTGCATGATGAGTGATCCGTCGCTTGCTCTGCCCAGTGCATTGTAGAGGGCCGGCTGCACGCTTCTCCGTTCATTGAAGTAGCTGTGGATATCGTACGCTCCCTGTACACGTAGTTTAAGCCCGTTGATCAATTCGGAAAAGTCCTGATTGATTGCCAAAGTCGATTTGCCCTTGTACACTTCGTTGGCAGCCTTTCCCGTATGGTTGATCATGACATAAGGCGATGACAGCTCTCCGGCACCGCGTCCGGGCAGCATACCATTGGAATATTGGGTGGGGATGGACAATGGAGTAAGCCGCGACTGTGCTCCCCATATATATTCGGTATTGGCTACGCCGGGTTGATTCAACTGGGAGAGGAATCCGTCCGAACCCAAATAAACTTTCGTTGATTTGGTCAGGTTCACGTCTAGATTGATACGGTAATTATAGGTGTTGTAGCTGACGTTCGAACTGTATATACTGTTCTTGTCTACCTTGTAGGCCGCACTTTCGTTTTTACCTCCCAGGCTCAGAAAATAACGTGCCACATCGCTTCCGCCACGTCCGCTTACATAATAAGTGTGCCGCCAGAATGTTTTGTTGAGTATCTCATCCTGCCAGTTTACGTTGGGATAGAGGTCGGGGTCGAGACCGTCGCGTATAATTCCCATTTCCGTATCGTCATACAAAGGTGTTTCGTTCCGTACTGCTCTGGCTTCGTTTGCTAACTGCGCATACTCATAAGCTCCCAGATATTTCGGCAGACGGTTGAGGACGGACAGCGTGGTGTTGAAACGTCCGGTAATCTGAATTTTGCCCGAAAGGCCTTTCTTGGTGTTGACCAATACGACTCCGTTGGCTCCCCTTACTCCGTACACGGCAGTTGCCGACGCGTCTTTCAGGATGGAGAAACTTTCGACATCGGCAGGGTCGATGGTGTTGAGGTCGCCTTCCAGACCGTCAATCAGTACAAGGGCACTGCTGTTGGCTCCGAACGTACCGATACCACGTACCCAGAAATCGGCGATATTCTGACCGGGCTCGCCACTGCTCTGCAAGGAAATGACACCGGCTGCCCTGCCTCCCAACAAGTTACTGATGGAAGGGGAGGGGGACTGGATATCTTTAGTGCTGACCGTCGTAATGGCACCTACCGAACTGATTTTCCGCTGAACGTTTCCCAGTGCGACGACAACCACTTCATCAAGGGAATTGTTGTCTTCAAGCAGTGTGACCGTTAAGTCGGTTTGGGGTTTGATGGCCACGTGCTCCGACGGTTTGAAGCCGATAAAAGAAAATATCATTTTGTCTCCATAAACCACTTTCAGCTTGAAATTACCGTCATTGTCGGTTGTGGTACCTTTGGAGGGCTTGTCTTTGATGTATACCGATACGCCGGGCATGGATAGCTTGTCCTTATCCACGACAGTTCCTGAAACGGTAAATTCCTGAACTTGCTGCGCGAAGGTTGTTGCCGAAAGCAATAAGCAGAACGACATTAAGTATAAAATCTGTTTGATTTTCATTGTGAGTTTACTTTGTTATTCGATAACCAATTTGCGAATGCGTGCATTACCCCAGTCTGCAATGTAAATGTCTCCCTGTTCATTGACAGCCACTCCCCAGGGATTCTTGAATAAGGACTCTACCGGTCCTCCGTCCTTGTATCCGGCGACGCCGGGCTGTCCGGCAACTGTCGTGACGATATTGTCGGCAGATATCATGCGGATGCAATGGTTGCCATAGTCGGCTACGAACATATTGCCGTCGTTGTCAAACTTGATATCCTTGGGATAATTGAAGAGGGCATCTTCAATCGGACCGTCACGGAAAGCGCTGCCGCCGGGAGCATTGAGACGCTTAAATCCGCCTGTTCCATCCGGATCGCGGAGGTCGAGCACCGAAATCCCTTGTCTGTATGCGGTAGGGGCGTTGGAGTGAAGCGTTATATACAGAAGCCAAGGCTTCGCAGGATTAATCGCCTGTCCGTATTGTGATCCGCTGGGACCTTGATGGATAATGTGTCCTTCGAATGTGTTGGGATCTATTTTAGCGATCTTTCCATCACGGTATCGTGTATATAGATAGCCGTCATAAGGGCAGAAGGTGACGAAATTCTTGTATCTGTCGGCATCTACGATTGAGTTCAGATCCGACTGTGAGTATTTTATGTTACGCTGGCGGGGATACCAGGCTTCACGCGGATCGAAGGTAAACGTCACTTCTTTGACCGACTCGTGTGCGGCGGTCAGCATTCCGGTGGCACGGTCCACCGTTAAGCCGTTGGCATATAAGATACGGTTGGCGGCATCTGCTTCAATGAGAGGAGTCACAATGTTCTGTTGTTCGTTTATCCGGGCGATTCCAAATGTACCGCCGTCACGCCATGACATGAAAAGATTGCCTTCGGCATCCAGATCAAGATATTTGCCATATACCTGAGCGGTGGAGAGTGTTCCGGCAAGGAAGCTCGTTTCACCGTTTCCGGTGACCGTGCTGACCAATGCCTGTGTATGATAAGCATATGTTTCTTCGTAAGCGACAGAATCGGTGTCGACCACTACGGAGATACGGGGATTATCGCCCGGAAGGCGCGGTACAATGGCATAAATACGGCTTCCGCTTGATGAAACGACGGAGGCCCTGGCATTGTTGAAATATACTTTGATTTTACTCACGTCGGTGCCGAAGTTTTTTCCGTCCAGAAGAATTTTGTCACGTGCTCCGCCTTCTTTGGGATAGAAGGAGGTCAGTACAATCGGTTGATCGGATTGGTGGGCTTTCTCGGTGGGCTCACTGTAGCTTTCGCAACTCGATAAATAGAAGAAAGCTACCAGCGAGCAGGCTAGGGATAAGTAACGATTCATAAAGTAATAATTTAAAATTAAACGATTATCCGCATGTAGTTCGTCGGATATCTTGATATTACATGGCTTTGATGGCTGGAACTTTATAGTTTGATGGTGTAATCCAAACCTTTATCGGGGGCTACGATGAAGTTGGTAACTTCAAAATTGCAGTCGCCTCCTTTGATACCGTTGTCAAACTTCACAGAGATTGTATGCTGCGTATGTGGTTTCAATGTCATTTCGCGGAAATAGACCAAAGAAGGATCATGTGCGGTCTTTTTCAGTTTCAGTACCAGATCGGTAGCGTTCATGACAGAAAATGTCACTTCTTTTTCGGTGCGTTTCACTTCTTTTATGTCTACGCATTTTTCAAAGAAGGGACGGAGGATTTCTTCACGCCCGATCACCAGTTCGCGGTAATAAACGGCGGTGCGGCGATTGTCGAGTGCTTCACGGATACCTTCCGGAGAACGTTCTTTGACAAAGACAAACGTCATCGTGCGGTGTTCGCCTTTTGAAAAATCATAGTCTGTCTGGATAGGCTGGTGGATATCGGAAGTTCCTATCATGGTCAGATTCTTGTCCAGACACCATTGAATGGCTTCGGGCATGAAAAGACCACCATTGGCTACTTCAATGCCGTGCATGCAGCCGTCATTGTAGAGTTGTGTATGCTCAGGCCACCACAGGGTGGAGTCCGGCTGCTGGCGTGCCCAGCCCGGATGATTCCAGAAGATAAAGGCTCCTTGTTTTTTTGCCTCATTGAAAGCGTCTTTATATGCCTTTTGTTCCAATGGATTGGAGTCGTTCAGGAAGATTGCATTAAAATGTCCCGGAGGCATGGAACGGGTGATTTCACTGCCTCTGATTAGAAGTATTCCTAACTTCTTCGCCTGCTTCTGAGACAGTTCATAAGAGCGGTTATGATCTGCTATAATGTCTTTTTTGTGTGGGCGGTACTCAATATGTTCTGTCAGAGAAATGGCATCCAGTCCTTCTCGATATGCTTCGTCTACACGTACGGTAGGCCATACCAGACCGTCCGAAAAAACACTGTGCATGTGAAAGTCACATTTTAAAGTAGTGTACCCGTTCAGATTGGGAACTTGAATCTCATTGCGGCGTTGCGCTTGTGCGCTCATTAAACACATTGCTGCCAGTGCAACTCCCATCAATACTTTTTTAATTTTCATTTCTTTTGCTTTAAATTAGAGATTTGGTTTTCTTTTGGAATGCCTCTGTCCGGTCATTGGAAAATGGTACTAAACATAGGCCCCTGTGTATTTTGGCGCAAATGTATATGCAAAAAAAAGACCTGCAATAGGCGCAGTAAAAGCTTAACGGGAACTTCACGGAAAAGAAATGTAATCGTTAACGTCTGTGAAAAATGTAATGCCTTTGTAAAGTGTGAGTGTCCTTGTAAACGGACATGAGTTGTTTTGTCTGTGTGGAAATAAAAAAGAAATGGATAGCCAATTTATGCGTTGCAGCATAAAATTGACTATCCATTTCTTTGATTGAGTTCCTCTTTATTTAAGAGGCTTTCTTCTCTTTTACATCACTGCTGGCTTCTACCACATTCACTACATAGTCGCCCAATTTCTCACATTCGGCGATAATATCCATATAATAGACTCCCATCTGATAATCATATTCCTTGTTGTTGACATCCAGAATATTCTGATTTTTCAGTTGGTTACGGTAGTTATTGATTTCGTTTTCGATGTTGAAAGACTTGTTGATATCAATGCTTTGGTGTTCCGGTTTCTCTACCACCACAATCATTTGTGCGAGGGCATCATCGGTCAGCTTCATCATGAAGTGGATGTGCTCGTATTGCTTTTCGGTAAAGTCCTGATTCGTCTGGCGTTTCCGGTTGATGGTGCGTGCCAGGTTGTAACAGCTGTCGCCGATACTTTCGATTTCCGTCACTTCGCGCAGCATGGCACGTATCTGCAACTTACTTTCAGAACTCAGACGCCCTTCGGATACCTGATTCAGATAATTGGCTATTTCAAGTTCCATGTTGTCGCTGATGTTCTCGTACTTTTCTACGCGGCTGAACAGCTTGTTAAAGTCATCGTCCTTTTCGGTGTGCATCAAGTCCTGCACCATTCCGAACATACGGTGGGTACGTTCTGCAAACAGGTGGATTTCCTTGCGTGCCTGCAGGATAGAAAGCTCCGCAGTAGAAAGCATACCGCCGGTGATAAACCGAAGGCGAGGTTCCTCGTCTTCCTCTTTCGGGTGGATTAATGCGCATACGGTGCGTTCGATCAGTTTCACTCCCCATATCAGGATACATACGTTACAGATATTAAAGATAGAGTGGAAAGCGGACAGTTTATAAGAAATGGCTACTTCCGGATTATTGCTCTGGAAGAAGGTATCCACTACCCAGTTGACCAGTTCCATGAAAGGATGGAAAATGATCAATACCCAGATCACACCGAACACATTAAAAACAAAATGGGCCAATGCTGCCCGCTTAGCCTGTGTGTTGGCTGTTAATGCGGCAAGATTGGCCGTGATGGTAGTTCCGATGTTTTCGCCCAGTACGAGCGCTGCTCCCAGTTCCAGACTGATCCAGCCGTTGGCGCACATAATTAATGTGATTGCCATCGTGGCGGCTGAGGCCTGTACGATCATAGTCAGTATGGTACCGATGAATAAGAACAGGAGAATGGAGAAGAATCCCATATCCGTGTAGTTCTGTACGAAGGCGAGCATTTCCGGATTGGCGTTCAGGTCGGGAGCATTTGCTTTCAGGTAAGAAAGTCCCATGAAGAGGAAGGAAAAACCGAAAATGAATTCACCGATGGACTTGCGGTTGCTCTTGCCGGAGAAGATGAGCGGAAGGGCGATGGCCAGAAGTGGAAGAGCGAAAGCGGCCATATCAACCTTAAATCCGAAAATTGAAATAATCCATGCCGTAACCGTCGTACCGATATTGGCACCCATGATGACACTGATGGACTCGGCCAGTGTAAGCAAACCGGCGTTGACGAAACTGACGACCATTACTGTTGTCGCCGAGGAGGACTGGATAAGGGCTGTGATCAACACTCCTGTTAATACCCCCGTTACCCGATTGGTGGTCATAGCTGTCAGGATACTTCGTAGCCTGTCACCTGCGACTTTTTGTAAGCCCTCGCTCATTATCTTCATGCCATAAAGGAAGAGCCCTAACGAGCCTATGAGCTTTAAAAAATCATAAAAAGAATATTCCATCTATAATAATTTTAGTGGTTGTTTGTTCTCTATCTGATTACTAAGTATATTTAGTCCCATGTTATTCACCTTATTAAAAAGACTACGATGAAACAGATGTTACAAATATGTTGCAAAAATAATAATATTTATAAAGAATTCCCTATCGGAAGCTCACTTTTGGATATTTATTACGGTTTTAATCTTAATTTTCCTTATCAGGTAGTCAGTGCCAAGGTGAATAACCGTTCCGAAGGTCTCAATTTCAAAGTATATAATAACAAGGATATAGAGTTTCTGGATGTACGCGATTCATCCGGTATGCGTACGTATGTGCGGTCACTCTGCTTTGTCTTGTTCAAGGCTGTCAGTGAGCTTTTTCCCGAAGGGAAGCTGTTTGTGGAACATCCGGTATCCAAAGGTTATTTTTGTAATCTGCGGATCGGTCGCCCTATTACATTGGAAGATGTGACGCGTATCAAACAGCGTATGCAGGAGATTATCGCAGAAAATATCTCTTATCACCGCATCGAATGCCATACGGCTGAGGCTGTACGGGTGTTCAGTGAACGCGGGATGAATGATAAGGTGAGGCTGCTCGAAACTTCCGGTTCACTATATACCTATTATTATACGCTGGGCGATACGGTCGATTATTATTATGGTAATCTGCTCCCCAGTACCGGATATATCAAGTTGTTCGACATCGTGAAATACTATGATGGCCTCTTGCTGCGCATTCCCAATAAAGAGAATCCGGATGTGCTGGAGGAAGTGGTGAAGCAGGAGAAGATGCTGGATGTATTTAAGGAGTATCTCAACTGGAGCTATATCATGGGACTTAATAACGCCGGCGACTTTAACCTCGCCTGCGAAGAAGGGCACGCTACGGATTTAATCAATGTAGCGGAAGCATTGCAGGAAAAGAAAATAGCCCAGATTGCCGATACGATCTTCCATCGTGGGGAAAACGGTGACCGGGTGAAACTGATTTTGATTTCCGGTCCGTCCTCTTCGGGAAAGACCACGTTCAGCAAACGTCTTTCCATCCAGTTGATGACGAACGGGCTCAAACCCTTCCCGATCTCCTTGGACAATTATTTCGTAGACCGTGAAGAGACACCTCTGGATGAAAACGGTAACTATGATTATGAGTCTCTGTATGCGCTCGATCTGGAATTGTTTAACCAGCAGTTACAGGCTTTGCTGCGCGGTGAGGAAGTGGAGCTTCCGCGTTTTAACTTCTCTCTGGGGAAGAAGGAATATAAAGGTGATAAACTGAAAATTGAGGATAATACGATTCTCATTCTGGAAGGTATTCATGCGTTGAATCCGGAACTGACACCGCATATCCCGGATGAAAAGAAGTTCAAAATTTATGTTTCGGCATTGACCACTATTTCTTTGGACGACCATAACTGGATTCCTACAACAGACAATCGTTTGCTTCGCCGCATTATCCGCGACTTTAATTATCGGGGATATTCGGCCCGCGAGACTATCTCCCGCTGGCCTAGTGTGCGTGCCGGCGAAGATAAATGGATATTCCCTTATCAGGAGAATGCGGATGTGATGTTCAATTCGGCGCTGTTGTTTGAATTTGCAGTGCTTCGCCTGCATGCGGAACCTATTTTGATGGGTGTTCCGCGCAATTGTCCGGAATATTGTGAGGCGTACCGGTTGCTGAAATTCATTAAATATTTCGTTCCGGTGCAAGATAAGGAAATTCCCCCGACGTCTTTACTCAGGGAGTTTTTGGGAGGAAGTAGCTTCAAATATTAGATAATAAATTTATTTAAGAGAATTATTTTGGAATTTATAGTTATTGTATAAATATAAGTTCGTAACTTCGCGCCGCAAAAAACAAGCGTGGCAATATGTTGTTGTATTCCAGGGAAAGGAAATAACTGTAAGATTAGACTTAAATAATGAACATTTGTACGTTCTTTCCGTTTATGTTATTACACAGCAAAAAAAGGGTATATGATATTTTATAACAATTTACTAGCGAAATGCTTTTTAGGGAAAAAGAAGCATTATTTTATGATAGGAGGGTTATTCTTTACTCGGTACAAGTATTTGGAAGTTTGGGAAGAAATGGAGTTAAGAATACATGCACGGCAATTCTGGGAGTGTTTTTTATTGACTTTAATCCCAGCATTGGGTTTGTCACTATGGTTTTCATGGTGGTGGATGGTGCTTCCGTTCATGACATATCACTTGCTTTACTGGTTTGAAAAAGCAATTAGTTCTCATTCGGTTTTTAACTGGGAGGCATTGACCTATTGTGGTGATGCCGTTTATATGAGAAAAAGAAAATCCTATGCCTGGATGAAATGGTATGGGAAGAAAACTTTTCCGAAATCGGAATGGGAAGATTAAAGGAATAGAGAGACGTTAAAACTCTCTTGCGGATTTATTCAGGCACGGCTTACACAGATTAATATGGTTTCGATTAAAACAGAACCATAAAAACTCTGTAAGCCGTGCCTGAATAATGATATGATAACAGTTATTTCTGCTTTCGGCGGTTTTTCCTTTTCTACTGCTTTTATTTCAGATGTTTCTTTATCCAAAGCAGATGTCCGTACTCTGTGTCACTGGAGGTCCAATGTTCATTAATAGGAGTGATCAATGCTTCTTTCGGGCAATTCAATACATTATATACAATGTAGCTGGTAGTCGGTGGACAAACGTCATCATTGAATCCCCATGTCATATAAGTATCCGCCCTGATTAATTGGGCAAAGTTCACCACATCATAATAAGCCATTGTTCTGATCTTTTCGGGAGTATCCATATCTACGGTATTTCGGAAGAAATGGGGGTAACCTCCGGCACGACCGGCTTTGTAACCTGCCATATCGCTTAGAGCTGGATGATTGGCTACGCAGGCCGTTACCCGCTGATCCAGTCCGGCGGTGACGAGTGCTAATGCTCCTCCCTGGCTGCCGCCTTGAACGATTACATTCTTTCCGTCCCATTCCGGTAGTGAGGTCAGTAGGTCGATGCTGCGGACACAGGCCAGATATACCCGTTTCATGTAATAGTTGTCGCGGCTGTCCAGACCGTTGGACAGGTAGCCATTTTCTCTGCCGTTGAAAGCGGCACTGATTTCTTTGAATTCTTCTTCGCTCATTTCCGGGTTCAGCCCGTGAATCTCTATTTCAAAACGGATGCAGCCTTGTTCGGCGTAATACTTATGTCGCAAAGGTTCCTTGATTGTTTTGATTCCTGCGCCCGGAGGACATAGTACGACAGGGTATTTGCCTTCTTTCTTCGGATAGAACAGGTAGCCGTAGATACTTTGTCCGCGTTGGTTCACCTGCAACTTGATAAGATAGCAGTCTATTTGGTCGGTCGAGTATTTCTTTACGTGCTCTTTGGTGTATGTCAGCGGAAATTTGGCCAGTTCCGCCTTTTCGTTCTCCCAGAATTGCTGAAAGTCGGCAGGCATGGTGGTATACGGACGGAGCTTTTCCGGCGAGAAACCCACTTTGACGTGATGGGAGTATTTCTTTCCGTCTACGGTGGTGGTCAGGCGGCAGTCTCGGAAGCCCGGTTTCTTCATGGTGCCTACGGGGATTGTTGCCTTTCCTTTTCTCATGATGACTGTTCCTTTGGTATCGGCAGGCATCATTTCTCCGCCTATTTCGAAATTAATCGCTATGCTATCTCCCGGAATGCCGTATTTGTAAAACTGTACTTCTACATTTGCCTGTTCTCCAGTTTTGTAAAGCCAGTCGGCATGATCGGGTACGGTTACCCAAAATACGTCACTCCGGTAGGGATTATTTTCGGCAACCGCGAGCAGCGTTGTCAGTAACAACGCTGCTGATACGTAAAATCTTCTCATATTCATTTTACTGTTCAATATAACTGTCATTCGTTTTCTCATTCTATTTTCCATCTGATCGGTTTGTTAATTACGCCGCAATATTAGGAAAGATTAGAAAAACAGAGGTCGATAAAATGTTCTATTAAGTGTAAATTTAGAGCAACTTCCACTCGAATGTATGTTTTCCGGCTTCTAACTCTATGACACGTTCTCCTTTCACAGTATCGGGCACGTATAAAGTGGCACTGCTGTTGGCAGGAATCGTCACGCTGTACACAACACTTTTTTTCTTACGTTCCCATTGGGACTGAATCTCTCCGTACGGAGAACGGTGTCTGGCCTCAAACTGCTTTAAATCACTGGGGAAGTTGGGGCGCAGGAGGATATGTTTAAAACCCGGCTGCTGTGGGTCGGGGAAGATACCGCCCAAGCCTTTATAGAACCATCCTCCGATTTCTCCGAACATCATGTGGTTGTCCGAAATGTCACGTGTAGCATTCAAATCCCAGTTTTCGAGCAGGGTGGTGGCTCCGTTGGCAATCCAGCAGCCCCATGACGGGTAGGTGTCTTGTGCAGCTACTTTATAAGCGGTTTCGGCTTCTCCGTTTTCACTCAAGGCGTTCAGTATGGCTTTGGCTCCCAATACACCCACATCCAGATGGAAACCGGCTTCTTCCACCTTCTTCGCCAGGTTGCGGGCTACTTTTGCTTTCATATCCTTGGGGACAATACCCCACATCAGCGGTACGCTCAGTTCCGTCTGAACGCCGCTGGCGTATATGCCGGTTTCCCTGTTCAGATATTTGTCATTGATCGCTTGCCTGATCTTTTCCGCAAGCGCCTGATAATGTTTGTAATCTTCCTGCTTGTTGAACAGCTTTGCGGCATTGGCCAGTATTTTAGTATCTACATAGAAGTATACCGATGAGGTCAGTTCTTTGGACGAATGCGATTTCACAGGAACCCAGTCTCCTCTTCCCCATGAAGTCAGTCCGCTTGGGCTGGTACGGTCTACGTAGTCTACATATCGTTTGATGTTTTCGTAGCAGTCGGCTAATAATTTGCTGTCTCCATAGAACAGATAAATATTCCAGGGAATAATGGCGATTGTACTCGTCCAGTCCAGACCGTTGTCCGTGCCGTATCCCCATCCTCCGGTCGGAATGATGTCGGGTAATACTCCGTTGGGTTGCTGTTCGTCACGGTGGTCGGCTAGCCATTTTTCGTAGACTGTGATACCGTCATAATTATATAGTGCTGTTTCTATCGCAAAATGTCCGTCTCCCGTCCATCCGTTTTTCTCCCGTTGGGGGCAATCGGTGGGATACCCCATCAGATTGGACAGATAGGCGTTGTTGGTAGCCCACCACAATCGGTTCACGAGTGGGTTTGACGTGTTTATCTCTCCTTTTTGCGGAACGTCGCTATGAACGAAATAAGCAGTCAGACTGTTTTGATCGAGTGCGACAGGCTTACTGCTTGTCACTTCTACGTATCTGAAGCCTTTGTAGTTGAACCGTGCCATAAACTCGTCTTCTCCCTTTCCGCTCAGGATGAGAATATCCATCTGGAATGGGTCTTTGTCATCTACCGGACGATGGTATACGTCAATGTTTGACATATTCACCCGTCCGTTGTCATAGATGCGTTCGCCGTGTTTGAGCCTTACTACCGTTCCTTCTTCTCCGGATACCTTGATGCGGGTCACTCCGGACATATTTCTGGCAAAGTCGAATACATACGTCGTGTCGTTCACTTTCTTAAGCGCTTTTGCCGGTATTGTTTCTACGATACGAATCGGTTGTACCTGCTGGGATACGACGTTTTGAGAAGGTACAGCTCTGTAACCTGCTTCCTTCCATTTCGAATCGTCAAAATCTGCCGTATTCCAGCCTTTCTGTTCCAGGCGGGCGTCATAATGTTCCGCTGTATAGATGCTGTTGAAGATCAAGGCGCCCGATGAAGTCTTCCAGTCTCTTTCGGAGCGGATTACTTCTGTAGTACCGTCTTCGTAGGTAATTCTCAGGTCCATGCAAAAAGCGGGGCGGTTACGCCACGGTGCGCGGTCAAAGTCCCAGACTGCTTTTGACTGATGGTTGTACCAGCCATTTCCCAGCAGTACGCCAATCGCGTTTTTACCTTTCTGAAGTTGGTTGGTCACATCATAAGTCACATAGAAATTCCGTCTGTCGAAACGGGTATACAGCGGGTCTAGCCGATGGTTTCCAATTTTCTCTCCGTTGATGTATAATTCGTATAAACCGGCGACGGCGATGTACGCTCTGGCGGATTTGACTTTCTTTTGAGTGTCGAATGTTTTTCTGAAATAGGGGGCGGGCTTATAGTTGATGTCTCTGTTGTCGCCAATCCATGCGCCCTGCCAGTTTTCCATTCCCATCATTCCGGTCTCGAAGCTGTTGATGTCCGAAGTAGCCTTTTTGCCGTCCTTATCCCATACATTCACTTTCCAGTAATATTTGGTAAAGGGTTGAAGATTCTTTTCCGGATAGGTGACAAGGATTTGATCCGATTCCTTTTTCCCCGAGTTCCAGATTTCCCCGTTTTCGTTGTTTGCTTTCAGTGAGTCTGTGCTGACTATTATCTGATAGGCAGTCTGCCGGGCTCCTTGTCGGGCATCGTCCAGCATCCACGACAATCTGGGATTGGCATTGTCGATACCCAGCGGATTGATCAGGTGGTCGCAATGAAGGTTCACGGGCTTGCATTCTTCTTGCTTTTGTGCAAGGGTCGGTTGCAGTGCACAACATGCAAGTGCAGTCACTAAATATATTTTTTTCATTCTGTCTATTTGTTTTCCTTTTTAACCACAAACTGATATGTACCGGACTGTAGTTCTAATACTGCCTTTCCATTCATGAAAGTAACCGAAGAAACTCCTTCCGCTTTCACGGCAGTTTTTCCGCTTTCTTCTACTACATAGTCGAGAGTAGGTAATAGTAAGTGAAGAGTGGCGGTGGTGTTGGCAGGTATCGTCACTTGGTAAGAAACTGTTCCGTCATTTTCTTTTTTCCAGCTGCTCTTTATATCTCCATAACAGGAAGGGAACGAAGCATTTACCCAGTCAATCCGTTCCTGACCGGCGGCAACTTCCGGACGGTTGTCTGGAACCGGCTGTAATACGATGTGCTTGAATCCCGGACGTGTTTCGTCGATATCTATACCGCCCATTGTGCGGTACATCCATTCGGAGACTGCTCCATACGAGTAATGATTGAACGAGTTCATCGATACGGGGCCAAAACCTTTCTCTTTGGTATACGAATCCCAGCGTTCCCAGATAGTGGTTGCTCCCTGGTCTATGCTATACAGCCAGGAAGGGTTGTTCCGTTGCAGCAGTAGATCGTAAGCCGTATTTGATTCTCCGAACTGGCTTAATGTCTGATTCAGGATGGCTGTACCCACGAATCCTGTGCTCAGACGGTTACCGTTGCCGGTAATCTTGCGGACCAGTGTTTCCACTCCTTTCTTCCGTGCTTCTTCTGTCGGGAATAAATCCAGTTTCAAGGCAAGCAGATAGGCCGTCTGGCTCTTTTGCTTCAAGTCTCCGTCTGCATCGACGTAGCGTGTCTGGAATTCTTTCTTGATTTCCTGTGCCAGCTTTCTGTAAGCCTTTGCTTTGGAAGCGTAGGCATCACAGTCGTCCGTTTTCAATGCTTCCGAAATTTTGGCCATCAATTGTGCCGTATATGCGTAGTAGCATACACTGACATAGCGGCGTTCGGTATCTTCGTACGATAGCCAGTCGCCATAATTTGTTCCGGCACCGTTATAGTTATAACCGTCTCCTTTTTGACGGGACAGGAACTCCATGTATTTCTCCATAGATGCATAATTGTCCTGCAATATCTTTTTGTTGTCGTACATCAGATAGATAGTCCAGGGAACGATGACACCGGCATCAGCCCAGGCTGCCTGTCCGTAGCCTACCCATGAGTGTGGAGCTACATCCGGATAGGCGCCGTCACTTCGCTGACCGTCACGCATATCTCTCATCCATTTTTCGAAGAAGGCGGATACATTCGCATTATAAGAAGCGGCACGGCAGAACACTTGCGTGTCTCCGGTCCAGCCCAGACGTTCGTCTCTTTGCGGGCAGTCGGTAGGGATGCTCAGATAGTTGCCTCTTTGTCCCCACATGACATTGCTGTATAACTGATTGATTGACCGGCTGCTGGTGACAAACGAAGCTCCCTCTTCGGTAGCGGAACCGACCACTTCCCCTATCAGGGAAAGTACCTCGATGTCTTCACTTGCCGTTATCTCACAATACTGAAAACCGAAGAAGGTCATGGACGGATGGAATGATTCGCCTTCCTTGCTTCCTTTCAGGATATACTTCAATGTTGCTTTTGCACTTCTGAGGTTGGCGGTATATATACTTCCGGCAGGGCCGTCGTCTCCGCGTGATTTATCTCCCGTGTCGTTCAGCATCTCGCCGAAACGGAGTTTCATCTCCGTTCCCGATGCACCTTTTACTTTGAACCGAACCCAGCCGACCATGTTCTGACCTAAGTTGTAGACGGCCGTTTCACCTTTCTTTAGCCGGATAGGAGCCGGTTTGTCCGTAATACTCACTACATTGATTTTACCGTCTTTTTCACCTTGGTAAACAGTAGTGGACAAAGGGATACGGCTCAGATGCGGACGTACCTGAACGGTGGGTCCGGCAAAGGCGATTAACTCTCCTTTGAAATGAGGGTTGACAGCCGTCTTGTTCCAGTTGGCAGTATTATATCCGGGCTTCGTCCATGCACTTTCTTTTCGGGCGTCATAAGTTTCTCCGTGGTAGATGTCTCCCATTCGTATGGCACCGTCCATGGATGACAGCCAGGAAAGGTCCGTTACTACCGTTTCCGAAGTGCCGTCCGTATATTTCAGTAATATCTTTGCGATGAATCCTACTTCGTGACTGCCATACTCTCCGTGGCAGACGTCACTGTTCCACCAGCCGGAGGATACCTGGGCGCCGACTGCGTTTTCTCCTTTCCGGAGCAAATCGGTGATGTCATACGTCTGATAGTGGGCTGTTTTGCTGAAATCCGTCCATTCCGGCTTCAATTCGTCATAGCGTATGCTGCCGTCTTCCATCTTGTTTCCTACCCGTTGTCCGTTGATAAACAAATCATAGACGCCTAGAGCCGAACTGTAGATGCGGGCGGATGCAATCTTCTTTTTTGCCTTGAATTCTTTACGGAACATGGGTACTCCGCTCATGTCAACCTGCAATACCCGATAATCGCCGGAACCGGAAACCATATTCAGTTTACGATTACCTCCCACAGATACGATTTCTCCGCCTTCAAAAGCGGACTGAGGTTTCTCGAAATCCTCTTTCAGAACGACTTTGGCTTCTTCCTTGTCGCCTTTCTGTTCGTACTCTGTCAGTACGATATTGTCAAACATGGCCGTTTCGTTGGTGTTATTCCCTCTGAATGCCCGGAAGCCGATATATCCATTTGATAGTTTGGAATCGGTGTCGGTATAGGTATCCACCAGTACCTTGTCAATATAAGTCTTGACCACTCCATCTTTTGCTTCGATTGCCAGATGGTGTTCTTTATTCAGCAAGTCGGATTTAGTGAAGAATTTGCCGATCGGAGTATCCGAACTTTGCAGGCGTCCCCTGTCATAAATATGTCTTCTGATCAAAGGCTCTTTTTCATTGTCCAGCGTATTGACAGACCACATGAATACGTTGGAAGCATCGCGTGCGCCGAAAAGAACGGATGCGTTGCCGGAAGTCAGTGTGACATCCATTTCCAGCAGCATTCGTGCCTTTGTCTGTTTCTTGTCTTCCGGATTGATTTTGGAATTCTTGTTTATTTGAGTTGCCTTGATCCATTGCGCTCCCGACCATCCGTCGGACAGCAGTCCTGTTTCGAAGAAAGCCTTTTCCGTCGAAGTCTCTTCTCCGGTTTTGTTGTTCCACACGGTTACTTTCCAATAATAGCGGGTGGAAGGGGTGAGAGCCGGTCCTGCATAACAGATGTGCAATGATTCGTCAGATGCCACCTTTCCGGAAGTCCAGACCGGATTTAGACAGGCTGCATCGGTCGCTACCGTGATTTGATAGGCTGTTTGTCTGACTCCTCTTTCCGCTGACTCTAGTTGCCAGCTGAATCGGGGAGCTGTTATGTCCAGCCCGATAGGATTGGTCAGATATTCAACCTGTAGTTTTTTGATTGCTGCATTCGTGGGCAGCAGAAAAAGAATAGATAAAAGTAACAAAGTAGTTCGTGCCATTAGTTTAAAGTATTAATAGTTTGTTATGATGGGGGATACTTGCAAATATAGTGCTTATTGTCTTGGATAGACATAAGAATTTTGACACTAATACTTAAAAATATGACCGTCCCCTTGAAATAATAAATGCCTATACTTGTTGTAGTACAGGCATTTATCGTTTTATGTGAATTCCGGTGCCATCTGTGAATAAAGCAGGGGTTATCTTAAAGCTTCCACTTCTTCGGGTGTCAGCGGAATTTTCTTGCCGAGTCGGCGGGCACCTGTCTCCGTGATGAGATAATCTTCTTCGTTGCGGATACCGCCGAAGTCTTTGTAAGTTTCCACTTTGTCGTAATTGATAAAATTGGTGAACTTCTTTTCTGCTTTCCACATATCAATCAGTTCGGGGATGAAGTAAATGCCCGGTTCTACGGTATGTACGAATCCCGGTTCCAGTGGAATGGCGAGGCGTTGCGACTTGCGTCCGAACTGCGTGCTCTTCGGCTGACCGTTGTATCCTACCCATATCTCACCCAGATTTTCCATATCGTGAACATCCAGTCCCATCATGTGTCCTAATCCGTGCGGATAGAACAGGGCATGCGCGCCTTCGCGGACAGCATCTTCCGTATTTCCTTTCATTAGTCCGAGAGTTTTCATGCCGTCTACCATGACGCGGGCGGACAATTCGTATACATCCATATAAGGAATGCCCGGACGAAGCGCCTTGACAGATTCCAGATGCATCGCATTCTGGATTTCGTAAACTTCGCGCTGGCGGGTTGTAAATTTCTTATCCGCAGGAATCGTGGACGACATATCGCCGGCATAACCCGACTCGACTTCCGCGCCTGCGTCAATCAGGAACAGATCGCCCGGTTTCACTTTATTCCCGTGATAATGGTTGTGCAGCGTCTGCCCGTTGATGGTGGCGATCGTTGCAAACGACAGTTCGCAGTTGTTGGACTCTGCCACGCGGTTCATTTCCGCTACTACTTCATATTCGTACATTCCCGGACGAAGCACCTTCATGGCGGTGATGTGCATATCGGCAGTCACGTCACAGGCTTTTTCTATTTCTACGATTTCTTCCGCCGACTTGTAGTTGCGCTGAGCTATGACGGCACGGATGAAAGGTACGGAACCTTCCTGACGTGCAGGCGGTATACCCAGCCAGTCCATCAGTTTCAGCTTATGTTCGGGGCGGTAGGGAGGAAGATAATGAATTGCTTTTCCACTCTGGACGCATTTGTGCAGATAGCCGACGATATCGGCGGAAGCCATCATTTCCCTGATGCCGACACGTTCGCATTTTTCGCGTAACGTAGGCTGTGAGCCCATCCATACGATGGCATCGATAGACAATTCGTCACCGAAAATAATTTCTTTGTCTTCGTCAATATCGATGATGGCCGAAAGTCCGGCACACGAAAGACCGAAATAATAAAGAAAAGTGGAGTCCTGACGATAACGGAACGTGTTATCCTCATAATTCAGCCCGCACTCGTCATTTCCCAGAAATAACAAAACTCCGGAGCCTAAATTCTTTTTCAGCAGGGCTCTGCGCTGCATATACGTCTCTTTGGCAAACATACTGTCCTAATTTTTAAGTTCGTGCAACAAAGATAAAGAATTTTGTGTTATAGGATTAAAAATAATCCCACTAATCTGTGTAATCTCTCGTTAAAAAGTTACTTTTGTAGCGAGAAACAGTAGAAAGCAAAAACGAATATGGCACAAGGTTCCCGTCAAATACAATCGCAGGCGCAACAGCAGATACAAACGCTCTCGCCACAGCAGATTCTGGTCGTGAAGTTGTTGGAGCTTCCCGCAGTCGAGCTGGAAGACCGTATCCATGCTGAACTATTGGAAAATCCGGCGCTTGAAGAAGGCAAAGAAGACGCTGCCACAGATGAATATGCCGATGGCGTCAGTCCGGAAGAAGGCATGGATAACGATGCCAATGATTATGATTCTTTAAGTGATTATCTCACCGAAGACGATATCCCCGACTATAAATTGCAGGAAAACAACCGCTCGCGGGACGAGCAGGCGGAAGATATTCCTTTCTCCGACGCCACCTCTTTTTATGAAATCCTGAAAGAACAACTCCGTGAACGTAACCTGACCGAACACCAGTGCGAACTGGTGGAATATCTGATCGGTTCGCTGGACGATGACGGACTGCTCCGTAAATCGCTGGAAAGTATCTGTGACGAACTGGCTATCTACGCCGGTATCGAATCTACGGAAGAAGAACTGGAAGAGGCTCTGTGCATCCTGCAGGATTTTGACCCGGCAGGTATCGGAGCACGCAACCTTCAGGAATGTCTGATGATACAGATTCTGCGCAAGAAGAGCGAAGAGAAGAAGCCGTCACCGATATTGAACCTGGAAGAGCGCATCATCAGTGACTGTTATGAAGAATTTACCCGGAAGCACTGGGAGAAAATCATTAAGAAACTGGATGTCAGAGAAGAGACTTTCAATGAGGCGATTGCCGAAATAACCAAGTTGAATCCCCGTCCGGGTGCTTCGCTCGGAGAAACCATCGGAAGAAACCTTCAGCAGATTGTTCCCGATTTTCTGGTGGATACCTACGATGACGGAACGATTAACGTAAGCCTGAATAACCGCAATGTTCCCGAACTCCGGATGAGCCGCGACTTTACCGAGATGGTGGAGGAGCATACCAAAAATAAGGCGAACCAGTCCAAAGAGTCGAAAGAAGCCATGATGTTCCTGAAACAGAAGATGGATGCGGCACAAGGATTTATCGATGCGGTGAAGCAGCGGCAGAATACATTGATGACTACCATGCAGGCGATTATCGACTTGCAGCGTCCTTTCTTCCTCGAAGGCGACGAGTCATTGCTGAAACCGATGATTCTCAAAGATGTGGCAGAACGTACCGGACTGGATATCTCTACGATTTCCCGTGTCAGTAACAGCAAATACGTACAGACCAACTTCGGCATCTATCCGCTTAAATTCTTCTTCAGCGATGGCTATACGACGGAAGACGGAGAGGAAATGTCCGTACGCGAGATACGTAAGATTCTGAAAGAATGCATTGACGGAGAAGACAAAAAGAAACCGCTGACAGATGACGAACTGGCGGATATCCTGAAGGAAAAAGGCTATCCTATCGCCCGCCGTACGGTGGCGAAATACCGTCAGCAGTTGAATATACCGGTGGCAAGACTGAGAAAGTGAGTTTAAAGTATTAACTATAAAGTATTAAGTATTAGTGCTGATGGATAAAGAAAAAGAGCATATCATAGCGGATAAAACAATGTTGCGGGTGGCACGGATCACCTCCATCGTGTTTACTCCATTTTCTATACCGTTTCTGGCGTTTCTGGTGTTATTCCTGTTTTCTTATCTCCGTATCATGCCGATACTTTATAAGGGAATTGTGTTGGGAATCGTTTACTGCTTCACCATACTGACGCCCACTATCACCATTTTCCTGTTCCGGAAGATCAACGGGTTTGCCCGTCAGGAACTGAGTGAGCGTAAGAAACGTTATGTACCTATCCTGCTGACTATCATTTCGTATGTGTTCTGCCTGCTGATGATGCGGAAACTGAATATTCCCTGGTATATGACCGGAATCATTTTTGTTTCCCTGGTGATATCGATCATCTGCATTCTGGTCAATCTGAAATGGAAACTGAGCGAACACATGGCGGGGATGGGCGGTATTATCGGGGGACTGGTTTCGTTCAGTGCGCTGTTCAGCTATAATCCGGTAGTGTGGTTGTGCCTGTTTATTCTGATTGCAGGCATATTGGGCTCGGCGCGGATTGTGCTGGGGCATCACACCTTGGGCGAGGTCCTTTCCGGTTTTGTAGTCGGGCTGGTCTGCTCTTTTTTGATACTCCATCCGGCGTACAACCTTATATTCAGAGTATTTTTATTTTAAAAACAATATAAATCCTAAAAACTAATTATTATGAACTTTCCACAGAACTTGAAGTACACGAATGAACACGAGTGGATTCGCGTAGAAGGAGACATCGCTTACGTAGGTATCACAGATTACGCACAGGAACAATTGGGCGATATTGTATTCGTTGATATTCCTACCGTAGGAGAAACGTTGGAAGCCGGAGAAACTTTCGGAACGATTGAAGTGGTAAAGACCATTTCCGATCTTTTCTTACCGTTGGCAGGCGAGATACTCGAACAGAACGAAGCTTTGGAAGAAAATCCGGAGCTGGTAAACAAAGACCCTTACGGCGAAGGCTGGCTGATCAAGATGAAGCCTGCTGATGCCAGTGCTGCGGAAGACCTGCTCGATGCCGAAGCATACAAGGCGGTAGTGAACGGCTGAATTTGAATAAACAGTACTTCTGCCTCTCCCCATAGGGGGAGGTGGTAGGTAAATGAATGTATGTAATAACTTTTAGATTAGATGAAAATGACTCCAATTGTAAGTATCATCATGGGTAGCACGTCCGACCTTCCTGTTATGGAGAAGGCTGCGCAACTGCTGAATGATATGCATGTACCGTTCGAAATGAACGCCCTTTCTGCTCACCGCACGCCGGAGGCTGTGGAAGAGTTTGCCCAAAATGCCCGTAGCCGTGGCATTAAAGTAATCATCGCTGCTGCCGGAATGGCTGCCGCCCTTCCGGGTGTCATCGCAGCCAACACAACGCTTCCGGTGATCGGAGTACCTGTAAAAGGCTCTGTGCTCGACGGTGTAGACGCTCTGTACTCCATCATTCAGATGCCTCCGGGCATTCCTGTGGCTACGGTTGCTATCAATGGAGCGATGAATGCGGCTATCCTTGCCATTCAGATGCTTGCATTGAGCGATGCCGCATTGGCTGAGGCTTTTGCTGCTTACAAAGAAGGACTGAAAAAGAAAATCGTAAAGGCAAACGAAGAACTGAAAGAAGTGAAGTTCGAATATAAAACTAATTAATTGACAATTGACAATTGACAATTGACAATGGGCTGGCGCTGTGGGTGCTTTGTTGAGCTTGTTGTTGATTCTCGATTCTCAATTGTCAATTGTCAACTGTCAATTGTCAATTGAAAAGATGGATTTATTCAATTACTTTCGAAGAGAAACATCCGAAGTAAATATTGGGGCTGTACCTTTGGGCGGCCCCAATCCTATTCGTATCCAGTCGATGACGAACACGTCCACTATGGATACAGAAGCTTGTGTGGAACAAGCCAAACGCATCGTCGATGCCGGCGGCGAGTATGTACGACTGACCACGCAGGGCGTCAAGGAAGCGGAAAATCTGATGAATATCAATATCGGGCTACGAAGTCAGGGATATATGGTTCCGTTGGTGGCCGATGTGCATTTTAATCCGAAAGTGGCCGATGTAGCAGCTCAATATGCAGAAAAGGTACGGATCAATCCGGGCAACTATGTAGATGCAGCGCGTACTTTTAAGAAACTGGAATATACCGACGAGGAGTATGCGCAGGAGATACAGAAGATTCACGACCGCTTTGTGCCGTTTCTGAATATCTGTAAGGAGAATCATACGGCTATCCGCATCGGAGTCAATCACGGTTCCCTATCCGACCGTATCATGTCCCGCTACGGAGACACTCCCGAAGGGATGGTGGAATCCTGCATGGAATTCCTGCGTATTTGTGTGGCGGAACATTTCACGGATGTGGTGATTTCGATCAAGGCTTCCAATACGGTGGTGATGGTGAAGACCGTCCGCTTGCTTGTTGCCGTGATGGAACAGGAGGGAATGTCATTTCCCCTGCATCTTGGAGTGACGGAGGCCGGAGACGGAGAAGACGGACGTATAAAATCTGCCTTGGGCATCGGTGCGCTGCTTTGTGACGGATTGGGAGATACGATTCGTGTGTCGCTTAGTGAGGCTCCCGAAGCGGAAATTCCCGTAGCGCGCAAGCTGGTGGATTATGTTCTGTTGAGGCAGGATCATCCCTATATCCCGGGTATGGAGGCACCGGAATTTAATTATCTTTCTCCTTCGCGCCGCAAGACGCGGGCAGTGCGGAATATCGGGGGCGAACATCTCCCTGTCGTTATTGCCGACCGCATGGATGGGAAGACGGAAGTCAATCCGCAGTTTACTCCGGATTATATCTATGCCGGAAGAACGTTGCCCGAACAGCGGGAAGAAGGAGTGGAATATATCCTTGATGCCGATGTATGGGAAGGGGAGGCCGGAACATGGCCTGCTTTCAATCATGCGCAGTTGCCGTTGATGGGCGAGTGCGGTGCAGAACTGAAATTCCTGTTTATGCCTTACATGGCGCAAACGGATGAAGTGATTGCCTGTCTTAAGGTGCATCCCGAAGTTGTGGTTATTTCTCAGAGCAATCATCCGAACCGCTTGGGCGAGCACCGTGCATTGGTGCATCAACTCATGACGGAAGGTCTGGAGAATCCGGTTGTTTTCTTCCAGCATTATGCGGAGGACGAGGCGGAAGATTTGCAGATTAAGTCCGCCGTTGATATGGGAGCATTGATTTTTGACGGTTTATGTGACGGGATTTTCCTGTTCAATCAAGGAAGTCTGAGTCATGCGGTAGTAGATGCTACTGCCTTCGGTATCTTGCAGGCAGGACGCACCCGTACTTCTAAAACGGAATATATTTCTTGTCCGGGCTGCGGTCGTACGCTTTATGATCTGGAAAAGACAATTGCGCGTATCAAGGCGGCTACCTCACATCTGAAAGGCTTGAAAATCGGCATCATGGGATGTATCGTCAACGGTCCCGGTGAGATGGCGGATGCCGACTACGGCTATGTAGGTGCCGGACGCGGAAAAATCAGCCTTTATAAAGGTAAAGTTTGTGTAGAGAAGAACATACCCGAAGAAGAGGCGGTGGAACGGTTGCTGGAATTTATCCGCAATGACCGGAAAGAACTGGAACTTTAATCAGTAATACTTTTAAATAGTTAAGACAGGAGTTGTTTTAAGTTTGCTTAAGGCAACTCCTGTCTTTTATTATAGTATACACAAACATTTATCCGTACAAGGGGAAGATAACCACCTGGGATTAATAGTAGGAGAACCGTTCATTAGGCTATTATGTAGGTTAGATTAATGTATTTCGTCAGTAAGAAGAAGTCATTTCACATACATGGGCCCATCAGTCCACGTACGTGGTCTATTGGGGTCATGTACGTGAACCGAACGGTCCACGTACGTGAAACGAATACATGAAACGTACTAAATATATTAGTCAAACCTTGTTAGCTTGTTAAGGTTACTATGCTATGGCTTAATGCAGGCGGCATAGATGAAGCTATATATGGCATAAACAACGCACATTCACGCTGAAAATGGAGTTTTTAACACATGCTGCCAATGCTTCTGAATAGTCTGTTTTATAGTTGTTAATCAGCGTGTTAATCCTGTTTCTTATTAAAAGCAGGTGATAATAGAAACCAGAAAAAGTTCTATTATCACCTTATTATCACCACCTATTATCACCATTACTGCCTTAATAATAAGGAACTTATCCTTTAAAAGTGACAAGTGACAATAACAAAGTGTTTTATTAACTCTAGTGAGAAACGGTTGGAAGCCTAAGGGCATTTTTCAACCATTGCATACAGCGCATGACGAAAGATTCGTGATGCAGGTTTTGGGTTTGTTCTTCTATCTGTATTTCCATCTTTCGCTGCAATTCTTCCAGCAATGCTTTTCTTGTTTTCCGTATTATTTCCTGTTCTTTTTCATGTGTTATTTCTTGTTCGTCCTTCGAATGCCTTTTCTGATTATCCCGAAGCATGTCAAGTTGGTCGTGCAATATTTTGTTTTTCAACTGCAACCTTTGGCATAATTCATCATAATCCCGTATTTTATGTTCTAATATATCCCGTTCCATTTTTAGCCGGAGATTGACAGACTCTTTGGCTGTAAACGCTCCGTTATTAATCTTGCGTCGCAATTCGCATACGATAGAACGGAATTCTATTGCTATTTCTTCCGGTGTTTGCTTGTGAAAGTCAGCCAGACGTTTTAGCTTGTGTCCTTTTACGATGGAGCAGAAGATGCTACGCTTTTTGTTATCCATAATTTGCAGTGCCAATGCTTTAACGACTATCGGGTAGAGGTTGAAACATTCGCTCTGCAAGCGGATGTAGAATTCTGCTTCTTCATATTTGAGCATCTCGTTCCTGATAGCTTTATCCATATTCCGGATGAGCTTTTCGTGATTGGTTCTTTTAAGTGCCAGTGTTTCTTCTAAATCCATATCGCTTTCGTTGTTTTGATTGTCTTCTAAAAACGACTGGGCGTCCATGCACTCTCCCTAAAAAAAGGATGTGGGGTTGGGGTAAAAAAGGAAAGGCACGGACGCTGTTGTCGTTTCACTATTCGACTGAGGTGTTGGCTAGACCCTTTAGTGATAGTGATTAACAACAGACATCCATGCCAATTTTATATATAGGGATGCTATATAACAATCAGCATGGAATATCTGTTGCATCACTTCTCACTAAATTCAAGTAGCCAACTTTCAGTGCGAAGAAGTAATACGTTTATATTCCAATATTTATAAAAAACATCTTTCCCCTACATTCACGTCACGCTGACGGGGAGAAAGGTGTATGCAAAGATAAGTGTTTATTCTGAAATCTCAACGAAAAGCGGGGATTTCTTCACATACGACTATCTCCATGCCACGATAGACGACCACTATTTTGTGGAGCGTCGTTGTGCCGATAGCTTTTTGTACTGTTTCGCTGGCGGCATAGCTGAATCGGATTCAAGCAAGTATCCTGCTTCGAGAAGGAAAAATTAAAGTTTGGCCGTTGGCTGGATGTGGTGGATTATGAGTTATTGATTTAGTTTTCTGGTGACTTATCATTCATTTTTTCTTCAAGTAGTTTGAGTAGTTCGTTGCAAGCAGTATCCATGTATTCTTTGCCTTCTTCTGCCAAAACATCCGGATTATAAGGCAGTTTCACAGAATTGGGAATGATATCACAGCTTACTTCACATCCATCTGACAAGTATTGAATATAAATACAGAATGGGAAATCAAAAGTATTATCGCCTGCATATCGGCAATGATTAAAATGAAAAGTTACTGCATCATATTTTAGCTTAAAGTAGTCAACCAGAGATTTCTTGGATAAACGTATGATATCCTCTACAAAGCCATACTCTTTTGACTTAGTATATAAAATGTGTGACTGGATAATTGGCTCATCAGGATTGGGTGTATTTATTTTTCTAGCCATGTTCCAAGTGGGAGTGTTGGTTATAAATGTTCTGTCAAATAGCTTTTGGAGTCCACTGATCTTTTGCTCCACATAAACGGCCAATTCAAAAAAAGCACTTCTTGCCTGTTCTACGGAACGGCTGCTTTTTTCGATAGCCTTATCTGAGTATCTACGCTGTAACATCGCTATTTTCTTTTCGAAATCACCTTCTTCCTCTATGCTTTCTCCCTTGGCGGCTTTGATTGCGAGTGTCAGACTGCGTATCAAGCAACTGCTCAAATAGTTGACGAATGGTAATATATCATTTAAAGTGGCATTAGCACCATCTGAAGGGGTTAATCCTGCTTCTACATCACATTGATGGAGGATGTTCAGATAGTTGGATTTATCTTCGGAGTGAATAACGATCATCGGATATCCATAACGGTGCAGCACAAAGTTTACTAATAAACGGGCAATGCGTCCGTTGCCATCTTCGAAGGGATGAATGCGGATATAACGGTAATGAAGCAACGCAGCCAATTCAACAGGAGTCAGTATTCCTTTGTCTGCTTCCAGGTTGTACCAGTCTACCAAACTCGTCATAAATGCCGGAGTTTCTTCGGGCGAAGCATAACTGAAAACTTCTCCTGTTGCGGTCAGTACGGAATTGGGGCGTGATTTATATTCGCCTACTTTTATCTGCATACGGATGTCTTGTCCGTCGGGTGTTTTGGCGTTCTTCCAATAGTCCTGCACAAGGATGGTACGGTTCAACTCGCGAATAAAACTTTCAGTCAGCGGACGTTCTTTGTCTTGCGCCTCTTGCTTTATCATTTCCAGTCCTACGTTGTGAGCTTTCATCTCTTCATAATCTTTCAAGCTGGCATTACCCGAAGTTTCACCGAACATTAATAATAGTTTTGTTTGTCCGTATGTCAGTGTATTTCCTTCCAAGTGGTTAGAGTTATAATTAAACTCTAACTTGAATTTATCATTCCAACGTTTCAGGTCCTCAGGCTTAAGAGGCTGAAGCGATTTCCATTCGCTATATAATTGTTTTATATTACTTATTCCCATTTATATATGTGGGGCTGTGCCCATTTTTTTGTTTAGATACAAAAATAGGAAACTTTCTTTATATGCCAATCCCTTGAACGATATTTATTTGGAGATTGGCTATGGCATCTTCTTTTGCAACTTTGTTGCACGAATCATTCGCTACCTTTGCAGCAGATAAAAAAGAAAGAATGATTATGGGACATTGTAGTTGTTGCGCACATACACACGAATGTGCACCCGAAAAACATATTGAAAAGAAAGAATCAATATTCGCTGAATATTGGAAAGTGGGACTTTCATTTATCCTGTTGATAAGTGGAATCATCATGAACGCTCTGGAGTTACCTTTCTTCCGTGAAGGATATTTCTCTCTGATATGGTATGTCGTGGCTTATCTTCCGGTCGGCCTGCCCGTTATGAAAGAGGCTTGGGAGAGTATGAAGGATAAGGACTATTTCAGTGAGTTTACGCTGATGTTTGTAGCTACGCTTGGAGCGTTTTATATCGGTGAATATCCGGAGGGAGTAGCGGTGATGTTGTTTTACTCCGTCGGAGAACTGTTTCAGGAAAAGGCTGTTGATAAGGCGAAGCGTAATATCGGAGCTCTGCTGGATGTCCGTCCGGAAGAAGCGGCAGTAGTCAGAGATGGACGTGTCATTATTGAGAATCCTCAAAACGTAAAAGTAGGAGAAACAATTGAAATAAAGACAGGAGGAAGAGTTCCTTTGGATGGAATGATGCTCAATGAGGTAGCTGCTTTCAATACGGCGGCATTGACAGGTGAGAGTGTGCCCCGAAGTATCCGGATGGGTGAGGAAGTACTTGCCGGAATGATTGTTACCGATAAAGTAATCCGTATCAAGGTGATCAGACCTTTTGATAAAAGTGCTCTTGCCCGTATTCTGGAACTTGTTCAGAATGCCTCCGAACGCAAAGCACCGGCAGAACTGTTTATCCGTAAATTTGCCCGTGTTTATACTCCGATTGTGATAGGGCTGGCGGTTCTGATTGTTTTACTGCCGTTTATTTATTCCTTGATCACTCCCCAGTTCTTATTTACTTTTAATGACTGGCTGTACAGGGCTTTGGTCTTTCTTGTGATTTCATGCCCGTGCGCTTTGGTGGTCAGTATTCCGTTAGGATACTTCGGAGGCATCGGGGCAGCTTCCCGGTTGGGAATTTTATTTAAAGGTGGAAATTATCTGGATGCTGTTACGAAGATTAATACAGTCGTGTTTGATAAGACGGGAACCCTTACTAAAGGTACGTTTGAAGTGCAGTCTTGTAACTGTGAATCCGGTGTATCCGAAGAAGAATTAATCCGGATGATAGCCTCGGTAGAAAGCAGCAGTACACATCCCATTGCTAAGGCTGTGGTGAATTATGCCGGACGGCGGGATATCGAGCTTTCCTCTGTAACCGACAGTAAGGAGTATGCAGGTCTCGGACTGGAAGCTGCCGTAAATGGAATTCAGGTTTTGGCAGGTAATGGGCGTTTGCTTTCAAAATTTCAGATAGAATATCCGCCCGAACTTCTTTCCATTACAGATACGATCGTTGTCTGTGCGATAGGAAACAAGTATGCCGGTTATCTGCTATTATCCGACAGTCTGAAAGAGGATGCAAAGATCGCCATTCAGAACCTAAAAGCATTGGGAATTCAAAACATTCAGATATTATCCGGTGATAAACAAAGTATTGTTAGTAACTTTGCAGAGAAGCTGGGTATTTCGGAAGCCTATGGTGATCTGCTCCCCGATGGGAAAGTGAAGCATTTGGAAGAATTGCGCCAACATACGGAGAACCAGGTTGCCTTTGTGGGCGACGGCATGAATGATGCTCCGGTACTGGCTTTAAGTAATGTAGGTATTGCCATGGGCGGACTAGGCAGTGATGCGGCTATTGAAACGGCTGATGTGGTGATACAGACCGACCAGCCTTCCAAAGTGGCTGAAGCGATAAAGGTAGGAAAACTGACGCGAAGGATTGTATGGCAGAATATTTCACTGGCGTTTGGTGTGAAACTGCTGGTACTGATTTTGGGAGCCGGTGGACTGGCTACACTTTGGGAAGCTGTTTTCGCCGATGTTGGTGTAGCACTGATTGCTATCATGAATGCCGTAAGGATACAGAAAATGATAAAATAAAAGAATATGGAAGAAAAAGTTTATCTGGATAAGTTGGCAAAAAGAGACATCAAGCCGACGGCTATCAGACTTCTCATATTGAAAAGTATGATGGAAGCGGGGCGTGCCGTGTCTCAGCTTGATCTTGAAACGTTGCTGGATACGGTTGATAAATCGACTATATCCCGTACAATCACGCTTTTTTTGTCTCATCATCTGATACATAGCATAGACGACGGAAGCGGTTCGTGGAAGTATGCCGTTTGCGATGATTCCTGCAACTGTGTCCTGAAAGACTTGCATTCACATTTTTATTGCGAGAAATGCCATCGGACATTTTGTTTGGAAAAGATTCATATTCCGGTTATCGACTTACCGAAAGGATTCACTTTGCATAGTGTGAATTATGTAGTAAAGGGAGTGTGTGCGGAGTGCTCAAAAGTGTAGGATTAATTGCAGACAAGCAGTAATGGTAAAAGAAAAACACCGGAACTCGAACGGAAAAATATCGTTGAGTTCCGGTGTTTATTATATTAATGATACTGGTTAGTCAATATTGGGATTCAGAGAATGCCAGTCTTTGATTGCCGGGATGATACCCATTTCAATCACTTCATCGCGAAGTTTGCACAGATGTTCGTAGCTCTTTTCCAGTTCTTCTTGTTCGGAAGGAGATCCGGCCACTTCTTTGTAAGTAACGCCATCTTTTGTAATGGAAGTTTCCATAGCCATCATGATGTGGTCGAACTTACCATTGGAAACATAAGTACCGGCAGGCCAGCGGAACGGTTGTCCACCCATTGCGGCAGCGATCATTTCGATAGAAAGATAAGCCGGGCTTTGGAAAGAAGAACGGCCACGAAGATCGATGATATGTTTGCCACCCTGTATGACACGTACTTTTAATGCTTCCCATTCTGTCAGCGGAAGACGGGTAGTTCCGATGAAATCAGTCAGCGGTTCACCTTTTACTTTGGTAGTTGAGGCGAATACGGCCATCTGTTCTCCATGTCCGCCATACGTACGGCAGTTTTGAATGTCGGAAGCGGGAATATGGAAATATTTCACCAGTTCATTCTGCAGACGGGTACTGTCCAGTGCTGCCAGTGTAGAAACCTGAGATGGTTTCAGACCAGAATATAGCAGTGTGATCAATCCTGTGATATCAGCAGGGTTAAAGATGACAACGATATGTTTTACATTCGGACAGTATTGGCGGACATCTTTACCGAACTGAGCGGCAATTTCAGCATTTCCTTTCAACAAGTCTTCACGGGTCATGCCTGCTTTGCGGGCTGCACCACCGGAAGATACGATATAAGAGGCTCCTGTCAATGCTTCTTTGATATCGGAAGTATAAGTCAGATTCACGCCTTCGAAACCGCAGTGATATAATTCTTCTGCCACGCCTTCCAGAGCGGGTGCGAAAGGATCATATAGACAAATATTCGGAGTGAGTTTCATCATCATAGCTGTTTGAGCCATATTGGAGCCGATCATTCCGGCTGCTCCTACAATCGTAAGTTTCTCGTTGGTTAAAAATTCCATAATTATATATGTTTAAAGATGAATAATCTGTTCTTGCTTATTACCGCTACAAAGATAACGACTTAATCGGATGATTGTTCATTGAAAATAGTTTTGTTTGATAACAAAAAGTTATATTTATTCAAAGAGCAAGAGGGCCAGTTACGTGAACTGAACCCTCTCTTCCTCTTTTTACCCCTCGTGTAAACAATTAGTCTACCACTTTAAAAAGATTCTTTTCTCCTGACTGGCTGTCCGGTGCTACCCAGAGGGCGAAATCTCCCGGTTCTACCGTCTTTACCATATCGATATTCCAGAAAGCGAGTTCACTGATGGGAAGTTCGAAAGATACAGTTTTCTTCTCACCCGGTTTTAAAGTGACACGGGTGAAGTGTTTCAGTTCTTTTACCGGACGGGTGACGGAGCCTATCATGTCTTGTACGTACAGTTGGGCGACTTCCGTTCCTTCGTACTTGCCTGTATTTTCCAGATCGAAGGTGACTGTCAATACGTCGTCTTTCTTCAAATTGTCGGAAGACAATTTCACATTACCGTACTGGAAGGTAGTGTAAGACAGACCGTAACCGAATGGAAACAAAGGATCGAAACCTGCATCCATATAGAATGAGGTACAGCCGAGTGAAGTCTGACCTGCTTCGAGGGCAATGTCGTCTATCAGTACTTCGCTTCTCGTAGCGGGACGTCCCGTATTATTGTGAGCATAATAAACAGGAACCTGACCGACCATTTTGGGGAATGTGACAGGTGTCTTCCCGCTCGGAACAGCCTTTCCAAAAAGCAGGTCTGCCAAAGCAGGACCGCCCATGGTGCCCGGATGGAATGAATAGAGCAGGGCTGAAGAAAGTTCCGTTTCCTTTCCGATAGTCAGCGGACGTCCTGCCATGACAATCGTTACCACTGGTTTACCGGTTTTGGCAAGGGCGGAGATCAGTTCGCTTTGCGCGCCTTGCAGGTTCAGGTCTGCCAGGCAGTGCGCCTCACCGGAAAGGATGGCTTCTTCACCTACAAAAGCGAGTATGACGTCGGCACGTGCAGCGGCAGCAGCGGCTTTAGCCACACCTGCTATGTTTTTGTCACGGCTGTATGTCAGCCCGGGTTCATAAATGATTTGCACTTTGTCGTCTGCCAGTTCTTTGATTGCGGTCAGCGGAGTCACTGTATGGGATTTTTCGCCATCAAATACCCAGGTGCCCAACTGGTCGTATGGTGCGTTTGCCATTGGACCTACTATGGCGATTGTTTTTACAGAAGATTGTAGCGGAAGCGTTTCATGATCGTTCTTCAATAAGATAGCAGACTCTGTGGCTGCCTGTTTGGCGGCTTCCAGATGAGAAGGAGCGTATAGGACATTGGCTTTCTCATCCACGTAAGGGTTTTCAAACAGTCCCAGACGATATTTGATTCGAAGAATATTACGCACGGCGTTATCTATCTCCGCTTCTTTGACTTTGCCTTCTTTTATCAGCCCCGGCAGCTCCTTGACAAATGTGTTGCCCACCATTTCCATATCTACTCCGGCATTCACCGCTTTCATCGCTACCTCTTTAGAGTCAGCGGCAAAGCCGTGAGCGATCATTTCGGTAGAAGAAGCCCAGTCGGTAACCACCAGTCCGTCAAATCCCCATTCGGAACGGAGTACATCTTTCAGAATGAACGAATTGCCTGTGGAGGGTACTCCGTCATTATCGTTGAAGGAGGTCATGAATGTTGCTGCCCCTGCTTTGGAAGCGGCTTCGAACGGTGGAAGGTAGACGTTGCGTAAACGACGTTCCGGAATGAAGGTCGAATTGTAATCCCTTCCGCCTTCTGCCGCACCGTAGCCTACAAAGTGTTTCGGGCAGGAAGCAATCGAGGTAGGACTGTTCAGGGAGTCGCCTTGAAAACCTTTCACCATGGCTACTCCCATAACAGTAGTCAGATAGGTGTCTTCACCGCATCCTTCCGCCATACGTCCCCAACGAGGATCACGGGCGATGTCGATCATGGGAGCGAATGTCCAGCGGATACCTACGGATGAGGCTTCGATGGCCGCTACGCGTGCGCCGTCTTCAGCCACTTGCGGGTTGAACGATGCCGCCTGCCCCAACGGGATAGGGAAGATGGTTTTGAAACCATGAATAACGTCACGTGCCATCAGCAAAGGGATGCTGAGGCGGGACTCCTCGATGGCAACGCGTTGCAGCGCATTGATGCGTACCGGGTCTGTTTCATTCAATATAGAGCCGGCACCGCCTTGTTTTATCAATCCGCTCATGTCTTCAATATTGCCGTAAGAGGTGATTTGGTTCATCTGTCCCAGTTTCTCTTCCAGTGTCATTTTGGACAACAGAGCTTCTACTTTCTTCTCTATCGCTGTGTCGCCTTTGTCATTCGTCACTTGCGTACAGGAAACGAATGGCAGGAGGAAAAGGCACGCGGAGAAAATCTTTATTACTTTCATACCTATCAAATATTATTTTTTTTGAAATACACGTACATAGTCGATCTCGTAAGTTGCGGGAAGGGCCGACTCATCCACCCCTTGTGCA
The DNA here is from genome assembly GCF_019052485.1 of Bacteroides sp. MSK.20.82. Taxonomy (NCBI): domain Bacteria; kingdom Pseudomonadati; phylum Bacteroidota; class Bacteroidia; order Bacteroidales; family Bacteroidaceae; genus Bacteroides; species Bacteroides sp. MSK.20.82. The sequence goes on along the minus strand of NZ_JAHQUN010000010.1, from coordinate 70,729 downwards.
CCACCCCAGTCTCCGCCCCATGCGAGATTCAGCTTCAGATAGAAAGGGGCGTTGAATGGCCAGGTGTTCCTGTTGTTGGCCTTGTCATTGTCGAAGCGGAAAAGTTGCTTTCCGTCCACGAAGGTGCGGATGAAGTCTTCCGTCCACTCCAAAGCATAGACATGAAACTCGGTCTGTGCGGTAGGCAGGAATGTCTCGCCGGTCTTTTGCGTACCGATGGAGTGGTGGTAGGCTTTACAATGGATCGCTGAGGACACGTAGTTCGCATTATAGCCTACTTCCTCCATGATATCAATTTCTCCGTCGTCCGGCCAGGCCGTATAGTTCTTCGGCATCATCCAGAAGGCGGGCCATGTTCCTTTTCCCGTGGGCAGTTTCAGACGGGCTTCAAAATAACCGTATTTCCAGCTCTCTTTGGTGTTCATACGGATGGAATAGACCGTTTCGCCTATCTTCTTGGCGATAATGCTGAGGATGCCGTCTTTTATGGCAGCGAGTTGTTCGTTGCCTTGATTGCCGGCTACATAATGCTGCAATTCATTATTTCCCCATCCGTTTCCTCCTGTTTCATAATACCATTGGGCGAGATCGGGTTGAGTCCCTTTGTTGAACTCTTCGTTCCACACCAGTCTGTATCCTTCGGGCACGGTAATGTCCGGATCGGCCGACGGTTCCGGTCGGGCTGCCTGTGTCACAGGGATGGAAGTGCGTGCGGCTCCGGCTTTCACCACTACCTTTCCCTCGCGGGACTGGTAGGTGGTGTTTGCTTTAACCGTGACTTCAACTGTTCCCTGGCTGCCGTTATCAGTTATCTTGCAACTGATCCAATCTTTGCAGGCGTCGTCGCTGAAAGCGGTCCACTCCAGTCCCGAGTTTATTGTGGCGCTGGTGACGAGACCTTCGTGAGTGGCTGAAAGCTGGGCGGGCGATACGTCGATTACGGCAACTTCTGTTTCTTCATTGTCACTGCCACAGGACAGAACGCTTAATAAACAGACGAAGATTGAAAGTATTGTCATTGGTTTCATGCTTTTGTTTGATCAATCTTTATGCTTTTGCAAAATGATGTCTTTGATTATTACTTCCGTATTGGCAGGATTGCCTCCGAAGTCAAACACCAGTTTCGCCTGGGTGATGTCTACTCCCTTGGCATTGATAACTTTGGCGGTTACATCTTCTCCCGCAGTGAGTTTTACATCTTCTAGCAGGAAAACAAAGATATTGTCATTATCTCCGCCTCCTACCTGAACGAGTTTGATGGTGGCGGAACTGATGTCGTTAGATGCGTTCAGTATCACACGGAAGTCATAGTTCTCCTCTGCCGAGGCGGTAAGTGCGTCACTGATGAAAGTAACTTGGTTCTGCCACTTTTCATTGGTTGCCGTGGGGAAGTTGAGTGTGTACGTTGCCCCGTCGATATTGAGTGCCGGGTTGGCAATCGGATTCCAACCGGGAGCATAATAAAATTCATTGGTGAATGTAACGCTGTGCCACAGGTTGTCTTCACTGTCTACCGCACTCCATGTCGGTTCCGGAGTCTCTTCTTGTTCGGGTACTATGGTTCCGTCATCGTTGGCGTGATCTTTCAGTACGATGCTTTCTATTGTCATCACTGTTCCTGCTGCATTGCCTCCAAAGTCGAAGACGAGGTTCAGGTTAGCGATGTCAAGCCCCGGCATATTGCTTTTCCAGAAACAGACCGGCTCGTTGGCAACCAGTGGCGTTTTGCCTTCGAAATAGTAGATTTTATCTTCTGTGGCATCAACCAGCTTCACCGTCACATTCGGATGGTCGATTGTAGAAGTCAGGATGACGGAGAAATCGTAATTCTTTCCGGCATCGGTTGCGATGTTCGTCTTTATCGGCATTTGTGCCTGCCAGGTCTCACTGGTTGCTTCGGGCAGTGTTACTGTGTATGTACCGTTAACCAGTGAGTAGGCCGGGTCCGCAATCGGACTCCATCCCGGTGCATACCAGAATGTTGGTTCACTGATTGTGGCAGTCCGCCATATATTGAAATTGCTTTCTGGGTCGAAGCCACCGAAGCCCGTCATGATGGTTTTGTCGATATGGAAGTTTCGGGTGATTGCTCTGTCGCTTACTCCATTCGAGTTGGCTATTTTCACTTCTACACTGTAATCACCGGCCTTGCGGTAATATTTCGTCATGTTGAATGAAGAAGAATAGTTTTTGCCGTCAATAATCCATATCGGCATTACTCCCTTTTGTCCCTGAAAAGAGAAAGTCACATAATTGGTTTCCTTATTCACGTCGATGCGGATACAGTCTTCGTAGTCCGATACCACCGGAATGCCGGCTTCGTTGGGTGATGTGAAGCTTTCGGGCGAGCAGGCCGTGATGTTAAGAATAAGGGTGAGCATCAGCAATGCTCCGCTGATTTGTTTATATATTTTTTTCATAATTCCTCTTTTTAAGTACATTAATAATTGTTCTGAACTAAGGTACCTTTGGCTGCGTCGATTTCTTTCTGTGGGATAGGCAGATATTTCTTGCTTGACGACCAGCTGTTTGTACGATAACCATACGCATCGGGAACCAATACACTGGCAGCTTTGCCTGTACGGATTAAATCCCAGTAACGTTTGCCTTCGCCCACGAATTCAAGATGACGTTCTTCGATAATGTTGTCGAGTGTAGGTTCTATTTCGGTTACCAGTCCGGCACGTTTGTGCACGAGGTTCAGATACTTCTTGGCATCACCCTGACCGGCGCCGCGTGTGATCAGTTCGGCAGCATTGAGCAGTGTTTCCGAGTAACGGTAAATGCGTAGATTGTTGTTCCAGTTCAGCTCCGAACTTGACTTCTGGTCTTTGTTGTTGCCGGTGATGGCAGCATATTTTTCAAGGAAGAAGCCGGTGTCCTGATAGCGTGTGGTGTATGACAGTTTATCGCCTGGGTGTTCCGCATTGTGAGCGTCAAGCACGGCTTGTGCATTCCAGCAAGTGGCGTTGCGGCGGGTGTCGTTATTGGAATAGCGCTCGTAGGTTTCTTTACGTACCGGGCAGAATCCCCAGCCACGGTCGTGATTGTCTGTTCCATTAGGCCAGATATACGGACTGATGAGTGTCGGCAGGGCAGTTCCTCCGGCAACGAGGGGACTTCCCCAGTCGCGTACGGCATTATCGTCTTTGTAATTGATCTCGAAGATGGATTCGATACTCCATTCACCGGTTTCCTTGAAAATATCGGTGTAGTCCGGCATCAGGTCATATTGAGGGCTGCTGATGATTTCTTCCATGTATTTTAAAGCGGTGGAATAGCGTGAATCGTCATTCTGATACATCACGATTTCGGCATAAAGCATATATACCATTGCTAAGGTTACACGACCATAGTTTTCGGAATCTTCTCTCATCGGGAGTACGTTGAGCTGAATTACTTCTTCAAGACTGGTGACCATCTTTTCATATAGCTGGTCGGCAGTCAGTTGCTCTGCAACATACGGAGCGGTCAGGTTCTTGTCGAAATAAGGAACATTGCCCCAGAATTTCCACACCCAGTTGTAGTAGAATACGCGCAGGGCGATGACCTGAGCTTCGTAATAGGCGCGATTGGCGTCGGTTACATCGGTTGCCCAGTCCAGATAGGTTATTACGTCGTTGCAACGCTTCACACCGCTATATGCACATTTCCACAGACCGTAGATCATATTGGTGGGAATGGCTTCAAAGTTCATCATCAAGTGCCACGGCTGGTTGTCGGTTTTACTGTCACCACCCACCCAAAGGTCGTCTGCCATGATATCGCTCATCAGATTGACAGGATTATATTCGTCGAATGCCCAGTCCGGCCAGTGCAAAGGGTCATAAGCAGCTACTACGGCTTCTTGAATGTGTTCGTCAGTGGTGAAGTAAGTGTCTATTGTTTCGTCCGTAGGAGATGAAACTTCCAGAAAGGAGTCAGCGCATCCGGTGGTTAGAAGAACGGATGCCATCAGGCATACTGCTATGTATTTATATTTTTTCATAACGTTTTATGTTTTTAGAATGAAAGGATCAGAAAGAAAGACTTGCGCCGATTGTCCATACTCTGGCTTGCGGATATACACCGTAGTCAATGCCAAGTGAAGTTCCGCCGGAAGAGATTTCGGGGTCGAAGCCGTGATATTTGGTGAAAGTAAACAGGTTCTCGGCTGCCACGTAGAAGCGTAGTGAAGAGATGAATACTTTCTGGGTCAGTGCGGCAGGCAGAGTATATCCCAACTGGATATTCTTCAGGCGCAGATAGCTGCCATCGTAGACGTAAAGGTCGGATGATTGCCAGTTTACGTTGTCACCTTGTACGAAGCGGGGGATACGGTTGGAGGTACCTTCACCTGTCCAGCGGTTCAGCATCCATGAGGGCAGGTTGCTGGTGGCGATGTCCGTACGGCGGGTTGCGTCGTAGATATCGTTTCCGGCAGTGCCTTGCCACATCATGTTCAGGTCGAAGTTTTTCCAGCTCACACCCAGATTGAAGCCGAATGTCCAGTCGGGCATACCTTTACCTATATCTGTACGGTCGTTCGCATCAATGATTCCGTTGCCGTCTACATCTACGAAGCGGACATCGCCCGGTACGGCTGTCGGTTGCAGTAATTCTCCCTTGTCGTTTTTGTAAGCCTTTACTTCGTCTGTGTTCTGGAAGATACCAGCTGTCTTATATCCGTAGAAGAAAGGGAAAGGTTTGCCGTTTTCGGCGCGGCTGATATCACCCGTTCCCTGGAAGGAGTCTAGGTTTTCCCAACCGGATTCGTTACCATATTCTATCAGTTTGTTCTTTAGGTAACTGGCGTTGGCGCTGACACGGAAGTTCCAGTCGCTGACGCGGAACTTATAGGCTGCTTCCAGTTCGATACCGCTGTTTTCCATTTTACCCACATTACCGATAGGTTTAGCTTCACCTACATAGAAAGGGATATTCATTTCCATCAGCATGCCGTTGGTTTTCTTCTTGTAATAGTCTGCTGTAAAGGTCAGGGCATTGTTGAAGAAACCAAAGTCCAAACCAAAGTCGAGTTGTTCGGACTCTTCCCATTTCAGGTCGGGATTGGCCAGCCCGCTGGCTTTCACGCCGTTGATTACGTTTTCGGATGAACCGAAGATAGCATTATTGCCGGGAGAAGTCAATACGGTATATTTGAAGTTACCGATATTTTCGTTACCATTCTTACCCCATGAAAGGCGGATTTTGGTGGTAGTCAGCCAGTTCGGGCGTTTGTTCATGAACTTTTCGTTGGTGAGGTTCCATCCCAAAGAGAAGGAGGGGAATACGGCATAGTGATTGTTGGGGCCGAAGCGGGAAGAACCGTCACGGCGTACGGTCACCTGCAACATATAGCGTTCGTCATAATTGTAGCTTGCACGTGCGAAGATTGAAGCCAGTGTGGCATCTACCGAAGGAGCACCTGCGGCGTCACGATCTGCATTGGCTGCCAGTCCGGTACTTGCGTCGATATAAGGACGGCTGTAATTGGTGATGTTATTGCGTGAACCGTACAGATAGGAGCCTGAACTCTTTTTGGCGGATTGACCCAGCAATACGGAGAAAGAGTGCTTGTCGATGCTCTTGTCATACATCAGCACGTTTTCCAGCTGCCATACGGTTCCGTCTTCTTTTCTTGAATAAGCGGAAGACTGGGTAGAAGATTCACCGCTTCGCAGATAATAAAGAGGTCTGTAACTATCGTATCCCCAAAAAGAGAGGTCGGCACCATAGGAAGTCTTGAATTTCAGGTTGTCCCATAATTGCAATTCTGCAGAGAAGTTAGCGACGAATTTATGACTCCAGTGTTTGTCGCCCGGCAAAGAAAGTTTGGCAATCGGGTTGGACATTTCACCGAATTCGCCCGGGATGCTGAAAAGTTTTCCGTTGCGTGGGTCATATACAGGCGTGTACTCTGCCGTTGTACCGTATTTGTCGAACTGGGCTTTTATCGCTTCTTCTGTTTCGTCGTACACGTTCAGTATGGGAGACAGGGCGAGTGCCGATCCCAATGGTGTGCCCCAGGTAGAGTTATCATCAAAATTCGTACTTTTAATGCGGGCATAAGAGAGGTTGGAAGTCACCTTCAGGCTGTTTAGCCAGTTACGTTCTTTCGATTCGTCGAAGAGGGTGTACTGTGTATTGCTGCGCAGTGTCAGACGTTCGTAGTTGGAACGGTCGAAGTTACCTCCCACGATACCGTCTTGTGTGTAGAAGCCCAGAGAAAAGAGGTAATTTACTTTTTCGCTCGCACCACTCACACTCACTTGGTGGTTCATCATCGGAGCATTGTTGTTAAATACTTCGTCTTGCCAATTAGTGCCTTGACCGTAAGAGTATGGGTCACTGAATTTTGGGGCGATACCTGCATTGATCGCACCTTCATTGATCATGAGTGCGTATTCCGAAGCATTCAGTACGTCCCGTTTTTTCCAGGCACTCTGCCAGCCGTACGAAAAGTCGTAAGTTACTTTCGTTTTGCCGATCTTGCCGGTTTTGGTGGTAACAAGGATAACACCGTTGGCGGCACGTGCACCGTAGACAGCTCCGGAAGCGGCATCTTTCAATACTTCGATAGAAGCGATATCATTCGGATTCAGGTAGTCCAGCCCACCTTCAAGCGGCATACCGTCTACAATGTAAAGAGGATCGGCGGCTCCGTTCTCGGTACGAATGGTACCTACCCCACGTACGCGGATTTGTGCAGCGGCACCCGGCTGACCGGAAGAGGATGTAACGGTAACACCGGAAGCTAAACCTTTCAGAGCATTGTCCATACGTACCGGGGCTGTGGAGGCCAGATCATCAGCGGATACTTTGGCGATAGAGGCCGTCACAACGCTTTTCTTCTGGACGCCATAACCCACTACTACCACTTCGTCCAATGTCTCGGAGTCTTCCTGTAGGACAATTTTAATATCTTTATGCCCTTTTACCGCAATTTCCTGTGACTTGAATCCTATATAAGAGATGGAAAGAATAGCGTCGGCGGGTGCCGATAATGTGAAAGTACCGTTGAAATCGGTGATTGTACCTGTGGAAGTATTCCCTTTCACAACCACATTTACTCCGGGCAGAGGTTCGTTGTCCGTACCACTTACCACCGTACCTTTTATCTGTATATTCTGTGCATATACAGCAGCTAAGGTGAAGCTTAATAGAAATAAAACTGATAATAACTTTTTCATGAGTTTTACTAAATTAAGATTAACTATACTCTTTTTATGTTCGCAACCGAACGATGCAAACATAAGGCTAAATGGTATACGGCTTGATAAATTATGTTATTCATAAATACGTCAAACCGGGAAAAAAAATACGCTATCAATACGTCATATTATAGTAACGTATTGATAACTAGATAATAAAGGGTACGTTTGTTTGATACGTCACAACAACAGATTCAGAAAAATAATCAGTTTCCGAATCTGTCGGGGCGACTATTTGTGTCAGAGGTAGTTGCTTAAGTAATCTGTCAAACTGTCTTCCCGTTCCAGACCGAACTTCTTGCGCAGACGATACCGGATCGTCTCTACCCCCCGGACGGAGATATTCAGAAGCGGTGCTATCTCTTTGGTAGAAAGGTTCATTTTCAGATAGGCGCACATCATGCGTTCATTGTTGGAGAGATCGGGGTGTTTGGCATGAAGCCTTTTCATGAAATTATTATGGATCAGGTCGAACTGGTCTTCGATTCGCTTTAATACCTCGTCGCTCTGGATATTGGAATCAATTTTGCTGTTGATCAGTATGAGCTGCTGTTTGCTTTCACGGGAGCCTTCGCCTTTCAACATGGCGGATACTTTGGCTATTTCTGACTTAATCTCGGTCAGCATCTCGTTCTTGCGTACGAAGTTTATCATCAGGTTGGCCATTTCCTGACTTTTGTGTTGCAGGTCATGCTCCAGCTTTTCTTTTTCCAGTTGCATGATCTGTTTTTCGTTCCGGGCTTTTTCTTCTTCGTATTCCTTTTCCATCTCAAACAGTTCTTTGTCTTTTTCTACAATGGCTTGTTGCTTTTTACGCTTCACACGCATATCGTCCCATCGATAAACACCCCACATACCGAAGAGAGCCAGAACGATGTAGCAGATGTAAGCCATTACGCTGCGATACCATGGCGGGAGTATGCGGAATGATATTTCATCGGAAGAGGAAGTGCCGTCGGGGAAAAGGGCTTTGATTTCAAATATATATTCGCCTTCGGGCAGATTACTGTATTCCTTGGTGCGTGCAACGGTGAAGTCCGACCATTCTCCTTTGTTCAGACGATAACGAAAATGGGTGTCGTCACTCAGAATTAAAGAAGAAAGCTCATATTCGAAACGGATGGAATTCAGTGCATAGTCGATAGACAGTGCAGGTTTTCGCTTTAGGAAATTGGCCGTATATACCAGTGAGTCTTTGGGATAAGACAGATACATATTCTTTATATATAAGGAGTGACTGCGGTCTTGTTGCTCTCTGACAGCAGGAATGCTGAAAAGGGCGAAACCGTCTTCGTTAGGAATAACCAGCAATGAATCGGATAGGGGAATGATGGCCTCGAAGTTGAGCACCGACTCTATCTTGGGTTGTCGGATAGGATTGATGCTGGTATTAGCCCCTTTCTTATAAGTTCCCAGATTGGCGATACATATTTCATAAGGGCTTAAGCTGATGAGATGGTCATTATATTCCAACAGACGTGAATAGGTTGCCGTACCGTTCAGAAGATTGTTCATATCCGGGTAGGGTTCCATGATATCTTTATGGATGTTGTGTTTATAGATGCCGGACGGTGTGGCAAAGTAGATACGACCTTTAATTTTTGCGGGGTATATATGATTTTTTGAAGGAAAGCCGTCTTTGGTATCATAATCTTTCACGCTGGTGACCTTTGTCAGATTTTCGGATAACTTGATATGGGTAATATGGTCTGTGTTATACATCCAGATAGTTCTTGCATCCTCTTGTTCGAAGAGACGGCTGGAATCGTTCAATCCTTCGATTTTGCAGACGACACGCCACTCTCCATCTGTTTTTTCCACTAGATAAATGCCGTTGTATACACCAATGTACATCAGGCCTTTACGATTCATGACCTGCTGACAGCACCATGCGCCGGTGATGTCCGTCACTCGTTTCATTCCGTTGTCCTGAATCAGGAAAATTCCCCGGTCGTGCAGGCAGAAAAGTTCGTCTCCTATATGGCAGAGGTTCCAGACCTGGCCGCTTGACTGCGGAACGGGACGGATATCGGGCAGGTTACCGTTCGATTGCACCGGATAGGAAGTGTAGTATAAACCACGGTTAGTACCTAAATAAAGAGAACCGTCTTTTACTGCTGCCGTATATCCCGCTCCATAAGAGTAGGGGTATGAATATAGATTCGTAAAAGGAGAAGTGAGGCAGACATAGTCAATGCCACTATCCAGTCCTGCCCAAAGATTGCCGAAAGTATCAAAAGCAACGGAAAGAACTGTGTTATTGTGAAGTCCGTTATTCTCATTGAAATATTTGAGCTTCATGGTTTTGCAGTCAATCAGTATCAGGCCTTTATGAATAGTACCCAATGCAATCTGGTCATTTTTTGCCGCCACGCAGAATACTTCATTTTCGCGCATGAAGTCTTCGGCACCGGTAACGAATGGTTCCATTGTGCGTCCGTCACAGTAAAACAATCCATTATAGGCGGTTACCACAAGTACGCCACTTTTATAAGGTATAATGCCACGAATGCGTTTTGATGCCAGGTCTTCCGCACCCTGTAACGGGAAAGGGGTATTGCCTACCAGTACCCATACTCCCCGGTCGGTTCCGATATACAAGATCCCCTTTATCATGCTCGAACAGTCAATCTTGGCATCCGTCTCGATGGCGGTATACTTACCGTTCAGATATTTCACTATGCGGCTGTCTCCCTGAAAGTACATGATATTATCTGCTTCGTGAATGTTCCATACATTGCCAAGATAGCGGCAATCATCTTTCAGCGTATCCGACATACAGTAATATTTTAAACTGCCGTCCCTGCCCGGTTCATAATAGCCGAACTCATTGATTCCTCCTGCATAAATCCGGTTATGAGCGGTAGATACCAAAACAGAACGCACATCTGAAGTATTGTTCAGCGGGAAAACGTTCCACGCATTGCCGTCGAATTGTAACATACCGTTCTTATTGGCAAAAAATACCCATTTATCATCGTAAGGTGCTATCTTCCATGTCTGAGCGCCTTTGCCATAGAGATTCTTATCGAAGTTGATAATGAAACTGTTCCAATTGGCGAAGGTTTCAATAAAAGGTAAAAAGGAAAATAAGAGAAACAGATTGCGTATCAGGTGTTTTTTCATATGTATTAATCATTTTATTCTACAAAAATAATGTTTATTTTCAATGTAGCCTCTTAATGCTGATTTTTATGTGCCGATTTTTAATAATCCGTTCAACAATGTTTGGGTGAAATCTGTTGCTTTTCATTATCTTTGTCTTTCATAAAAACAATAATTTTAAAAAGTATGAGTATCGAATTAGGAAAATTCAACCAACTCGAAGTGGTAAAGGAAGTCGATTTCGGTTTGTATCTCGACGGAGGAGATGAAGGTGAAATCCTGCTGCCCACCCGTTATGTACCCGAAGACTGTAAGGTAGGGGATATGTTGAATGTATTTCTTTATCTGGATATTGACGAAAGACTGATTGCCACGACACTGACTCCGTTGGTGCAGGTAGGGCAGTTCGCCTGTCTCGAAGTCTCTTGGGTGAACCAGTTCGGGGCATTCCTCAACTGGGGATTGATGAAAGACTTATTTGTACCTTTCAGTGAGCAGAAGATGAAAATGCAGGTGGGAAGATCCTACGTGGTCCATGCTCATGTGGATGAGGAAAGTTATCGTATTGTAGCTTCGGCGAAGGTAGAACGCTACCTGTCGAAAGATATGCCCGATTATGCTCCGGGTGCGGAAGTGGATATTCTGATCTGGCAGAAGACGGACTTGGGTTTCAAAGCGATTATAGACAATAAGTATAGCGGATTGCTGTATGAAAATGAAATATTCCGTGCATTGGAGACCGGTATGCAGATGAAGGCGTTTGTGAAACAGGTACGCGAAGATGGTAAGGTGGACCTGATACTTCAGAAACCGGGATTTGAGAAAGTCGATGATTTCTCGAAGACACTGTTGGAGTATATTCGGGAACATGGCGGACGGATCAATCTGAACGATAAAAGTCCTGCGGAAGATATTTACGATACCTTTGGTGTCAGCAAGAAAACTTTTAAGAAAGGTGTAGGTGACTTGTATAAGAAACGATTGATTTCTTTGCATGAGAACGGCATCACTTTGGCAGAATCCTAAACAGAATAGGGAAATCCCTATGCAGGAATAGAGAGAATCATTGGGGTGGGGAGTTTTCTCACCCTATTTTTGTGATATCAGTTAAAGATAATAATTTTAAAAACAGATAAGCTATGCGTAAGATAATAATAAGTTTCTGTATTTTGCTCGCTGCCCTTTCTTTAAAAGCGCAGCCTGTCAGCGGAATCCGGATTGATGGCGGAGATACTCCGATTCTTGTTTATTTTGGCGGAAGGCAGATGTGTTATCCTACTACTACTTGTTTCGTTGCCAATCTGAAACCGGGAAATTATACCATTGAAGTGTACGCTTCCCGCCCGACTCGCCCGGGAGAACGTGTATGGAAAGGAGAACGGTTGTATAATGACCGCGTTTACTTTAACGGAAACGAAGTAAAAGATATCATTGTAGAAGAACGTGGAGATATCCGTCCGGGCAGACCCGGAAGACCGGGAAACGGTCAGGGTGGACACCGTCCGGACTATAACCGCTACGACAGAGTGATGAATGACCAACTTTTCAAGAAGTTCTTTGATAGTGTGAAGAATGAGCCTTTTGAAAAAGATCGTATGGGGTTGATTACAACTGCATTGGCGAACTCTGATTTTACATCGGAGCAGTGTCTTCAACTGGTGAAGTTCTATACCTTTGATAATGAACGGCTGAAGATTATGAAAATGATGTATCCCAATATTGTAGATAAAGAGGCTTTCTTTACAGTGATCGGTACTCTTACATTCTCCAGTAACAAGACCAAAATGAACGATTTCATCAAGGAATACGAAGGACGCTGATCATACATTAGTTCACTAAAAACGATACGGTTATGAAAAATATACATATAATCCTGTTTTTCACGTTGTGGGTAATACTCGGTAGCTGTTCTACTTATTACGTATCCAACAAGCAAGTGATGGAGGTTCAGCAGGGAATGTCCCGGCAGAATGTAGAAAAAATCTTGGGTAAACCGGATTACAGACGTTTTGACGGAGGTGGTGAGGAATGGGAGTACCACCGGATTTCTTCAGTGCTTTACGGCAACTCGATCAAGATTATTGTATATTTTGCAGATGGAAGAGTTACGGGTATGGATACCTTTAATGGTGATGAAATACTTCTTCCGCCGCCTCCGGTTGTGATGTCTCCTTCCGTTGTTGTAACCAATACGGATCCGGTTCGTCCGCCACGCTATGAAGAAAGTCCCCGTCGCAGAACACTTATGATGCGTGATGAGTTTGATCGTTTTCTTAGTGATTTCCGGATGGTGATCATGTCTGATGAGCAGATTAAATATATAGATGACGTTTTGTTGGATTGCAATTTTACTTCTGCCCAGTGCGGAAAGATCATTGATCAGATAAGTGGTTCGGATGCCCAGATGACTGTGATGAAACGTATGTATCCGCAAATTGTGGATAAAGAAAATTTTGCTTCGGTCGTCAATAAGCTCTTTTCGTCTTTTGACCGTGACAAGATGAAGGAATATATCCAGGCTTACCACGGTGACCAACGACCGGGAGACGTAGGATATGTACGGCCCAGAGCTATGAGTTCAGCCGATTTTGACCGTTTCTTCAATGAGTATAGAGGTAAATCTTTTGAGTCTGACCGTACCAGAATGCTGGATGAAGTTGTACCTCCTTCGGGATTCACTTGTGCCCAATGCCGTAAATTGGTGGATATGTGTACTTTTCAGACAGATAAAAAGAATATGATAAAGAAACTTTATCCGAAAATCGCAGATAAGAAGAACTTCTCCATACTGACGGATGTTTTCACTTTTGAGATGGACAAAAGAGAGATGAGGGAGTTTGCGGAATCTTACGATAGCGGACGTAACTAAAAAAGAATGAAACCATGAAAAGAATTCTATTTATATTGTTAGTCGTGACTGCCAGTACCACTGTAATGGCGGGAATGAGTACCAGCAAGGTACGTAAGGAGACACGTTTCCTTACTGATAAGATGGCATACGAACTGGACCTGAATAATCCCCAATATAATGACGTGTATGAGATTAACTATGATTTCATTTATTCGCTTCGTAATATTATGGATTATGTAGTACGGGGTGATGAGTGGGCATTGGATGATTACTATGAAGCGCTGGATATTCGCAACGATGATCTTCGTTGGGTGTTGAGCGATGTGCAATACCGCAGATTCCTGGGAGCTGAGTATTTCTATCGTCCGATTTATGTCACCGGAGGAAGATGGAATTTCCGGATTTATATCAATTATCCAAATCGTAGTTTATTCTATTTTGGTGTCCCTTATCATTATCGGACTTACTGTGGTGCACATTATCGTCCGCATATTCATCATGTGAGTTATTATCGGGGAAGATATAATAATCTTGTGCACTATCCTACGCCATATCGGGTAAGAGATCAGCGGGTATTCCATTCTTATCGTCGTTCAGACTTCGGTTCTGTACGTTTCCGTCCGAACACTTCCGTTCGTCCGCATAATGCACCTACCCGACCGGGGACTTCGGGACGTCCGGGCGCAACGTCACGACCTAATACTTCGGGACGTCCGGGAAATACTTCCCGTCCTCGTCCAGAAACGAACCATAGACCGTCCACTTCAGGCAGACCATCTACATCGGGCAGGCCGTCCACTTCCGGAAGACCTTCCAACTCTGAAAGACCTTCGGTCAATGAACGACCGTCTACTCCAAGCAGACCGTCCACTCCGGGCAGACCATCTACTCCGTCCAAAGATGATAAACCGAATAAGGAAGTAACTCCGGGCAGAGACCACAACAGAGGTGAAGGAGATCGTCATTCAGGAAGTCGTCCGGGAACGAGTACAGGGTCTTCGAATTCCAGTCGCCGTCCGACAAGTAGTGGTACGAGCACAAACCGTGGCAGCAGCTCCGGTAGGAAGAGCAATTCCGGCAGTAGTTCCAGCAGAGGGAACGTATCCGGCAGATCAACAGAAAGAAGCTCATCTTCAGAAAGTTCGAGAAGCAACAGCAACCGAGGTTCTTCTTCCCGTTCTTCAGAAAGAGGAAGCAGCTCAAGAAGATAAAACCTATTCCTTTATTAATAAATTATTGCTCCTCAGCGGTAGGAGAACTGGACTCCGGCGTTTCGCCGACTAGACTATTCAGGGCGTCGCCCGTAACTTGGATATCGGGGCGGATACTATCCGCCTCGATTTCACTTATTAACCCTTTCTTGGCGAGGCGTCCGGCAATCAGCTTATAATAGCCTTCCATATTCTCTTTCAACCGTCCGTTTTCCGCAAAGGAACTGCGGAAGTGTTTAGGCTTCGGGATAATAGAAGCTAGAAAAATACTTTCTTCGGTCGTGAGTTGCGAAGGGCGTTTGCCGAAATAATAGGCAGAGGCTTCCTGAATACCATAAACCAGCGGTCCCCATTCGGCTATGTTCAGATAAACTTCATACATACGTTCTTTAGAAGTCAGCCTTTCTGTCTCTATCAGCCATACGATGAGCGCTTCTTCCAATTTGCGGGCAAAGTTCTTGTTCCGGTTGAGAAATACGTTTTTTACCAGCTGCATGGTAATTGTGCTGCCTCCTCTGGCGAAACGTTCGACTTGCAGGTCATAAATCAAAGCTTCACGCATTGCATCAGGCAAAAAGCCCTTGTGGTAGAAAAAAGCTCCGTCCTCACTTTGCATGACAGACATCCGCAGCAATGGAGAAATGCTGTCCAAAGGAGTAAAATGTTCCCATGAAGGTCCGACAGGAAATGTTTTGACCGGTATTCCGTTTTCATAGGCGGTATAGACAAACTCTTCACTCATTTTTGAAAGAGATGTTGCACCATATTCTATTATCCGAAAATCTTTTTCTTTCAATTCGGACTCAAACTTAATGCTGTCTAGTCGGGCAAAATCGATATCTAACAGAAAATGATAAGCCAGCTCACCACTTGTTTTTATACCTTCCAGATTGCTGAATAAGCCTTTGGGCAAAGAACTGAATAGTTCGTCGGCCGGAAACCATGATTTATCTGTGGCAGCAGTGAAGTGCCATTGATTTTCATTCTTTTCTGCCCGCAGATAAGGATGAAATTTTATTTGGTTGAATAATACCGTCGTCGTACTGTCTAGTTCCAGCGTTTGCTTGCCGATATTCATCTGATACGTGAGTTGTCCGCGATCCAGATGGATCACTTCGGGAGAGAGTGCTTTATGAAATACATCAAGTCCGCTTACTTTCGCCGTACCGTCAAGTTGCAGTTGGTTTTCGGTACGATTTTCTTTAGTCATACTATAATATAAGGTATCGAAAGTAACTTCTGCTCCAAAACGGCGGTTGATATACGGTAGTGAAACTTTCTTTTTTTCTGTGGCAAAAAGTTCTGCCTGCAGGGTATGTACCTTTCTGTTCAACTCTCCTGCTGCTTTCCATTGTTGAGTCAGCGTATCTTCTTTTATCTTGATGGTGGACTGAAAGCGATTGTTTTCGATTGTAAAGGTGGGGATATTGACTGTTACGAAATTGCTGTCTTTCCGTTCGGTTATATTAAGTTGAGTCAGTTGACCGTTTTCGGGGAAGAAACCATATATTAAGTTTAATATTCGGTTGATGCGATGGGCGTAATTGGTTTCTATGACCGGCTCTGTAGTTGCTTCCGGGTGGTGTCCGGAGAATAGAAAATCATAGTTGGCTGCACTGTCCCGTTTGATAAAAGCGATTGCCAGTCCATTCATGTGGACGTTGCGGACTTCAATATTTCCTTTCAGCAGTTTCCAAAAATTCAGTCTGACATTGACAGATTGTAGTGTAAGAAGGGTATCCCGTTGGTCGGGAACGATGGAAAGCCCTTGCAGGGTAATTTCGCTACATCCCTTCATCTGTAGATTCTGATAATGAATTTGCAGTCCGTATGTTTGTTCGATATGAGTCGTACGCTTGTTAGTTATGCTTTGCAGAAGCATATTGCGGCTCAAATAGATACTGATAAGGCAGATAAACAAGCCTCCTCCGATTGATAGAAGAAGAATACTTTTTTTGCTGTTCTTTTTCATCTTTTGCCTTTAATAAGTTATTGGCTGCAAAGGTAGATAATATTCTGTTCAACAAGATATAAGCAGTCTTTTTTTATTAGTGTGTCCGCTTATGAGCGTACAACTGTTCATTTTCGTACATCTCAATTTTTCTTCTTTCCGCTGACTATTAAGTATTTATCTTTTTGGCATGCCCATTGCATTTATATATTCGAAGGCGGGCAACAAAAGAAATGAAAAAAAGTTCAGATAGTTGCAACCATTCCATATAGACGTTCCGTCTAATAAACAGAAGAACAAAAAAAGAAAGTTGAACTAATAAAAAATATACAATTATGAAAACTACAGTATTATTCAGAATGATGGTTTTAGTGGCAATGGTAGTTGCCGGTATCGCCAATACAGAGTTGAAAGCACAGGACAATAACTTCATTACTAATGAAGAGAAAGTAGATGATCTTGTTGTTTCGAAGGTGATTTACAGACTGGATGGTTCTCTCTATCGTCACATGAAATATGATTTTACTTATGATGATCAAAAGAGAGTAACAGCTAAAGAAGCTTTCAAGTGGGATTCATCCACTGAAAAATGGATTCCGTATTTCAAGATCGATTATACTTATTCTTCTAATGAAATCACATTGGTATATGCACGTTGGAATAATTCTCACAGAGCTTATGATGATTCTGTAGAAAAGAGTGTTTATGAACTGAATGATGCTAATATGCCGATCGCGTATATGAACTACAAGTGGAATGACTATAAATGGATTGAAGAATCAGCCGGCAACTGGGCTATGAATATACAGATTCCGGTAACAGATGAAGCAGACTTGCTGCTTGCCGGAAGATAACAATACCGGGGATTGTGAAATTCTCTTTCTCTCTTAAGGTTTTAACAAACGAAAACGGTGGATTACCCAAACGAGGGAATCCGCCGTTTTTATTGTATCTGTCTGAAACCGGTGCTGTTTACTAGGTTGTTCTATTTAATGAGCG
Organism: Bacteroides sp. MSK.20.82; assembly: GCF_019052485.1. Classification (NCBI taxonomy): domain Bacteria; kingdom Pseudomonadati; phylum Bacteroidota; class Bacteroidia; order Bacteroidales; family Bacteroidaceae; genus Bacteroides; species Bacteroides sp. MSK.20.82. Next base: position 53,419 of record NZ_JAHQUN010000010.1, on the reverse strand, counting down.
GCAGATATTCTCCATATCCTTCTTCTTTCATTTTTTCTTTCGGGATAAAACGCAGCGAAGCACTATTGATACAATACCGCAATCCGCCTTTGTCCTTTGGCCCGTCTGTAAATACATGTCCTAAATGCGCATCTCCTGTCTTGCTGCGTACTTCTGTCCGTATCATTCCGTGAGTAGTATCTTTCTTCTCTGCGATCAGCTCTTTCTGAATCGGTTTGGAAAAACTGGGCCATCCACAACCGGAATCAAATTTGTCAGTGGAAACAAACAACGGTTCTCCGGTAGTGATATCTACATAAATGCCGGGGCGGTGTTCATTCCAGAACTCATTATGGAAAGCCGGCTCTGTGGCATTTTTCTGAGTCACTGCATACTGTTCGGCAGATAATTTCTTACGGAGAGTGGCATCATCCGGTTTTTGATAAGTTGCGGTCTTGGGAGCATTCGCTTTTCGTGCCATTTCAAATAAAGCCAGATTGATATGGCAATATCCGCCCGGATTCTTATCCAGATAATCCTGATGATAGACTTCTGCCGGATAAAAGTTTGTCAACGGTTCCACTTCAACGGCAATCGGTTTGTTGTATTGAGTGGCTAATGCCTGGATCGCCTGATTGATGGTGGAGAGATCGGCTTTATTGATATAATATATACCGGTTCTGTACTGTGTACCACGATCGTTCCCCTGTCGGTTGAGGCTGGTCGGATCGATTGTCTGAAAATAGAGGTTGAGCAATAAACTCAGATTTACTTCTTCCGGATCATAAACAACCTTCACTGTTTCGGCAGCATTTGTCTTGCCCGAACACACCTGTTCATAACTGGGATTGGCAACGGTGCTGTTGGCATATCCCACCTGAGTACTTTCTACTCCTCTGATTTGTTTCAGGAAGTGTTCGGTTCCCCAAAAACATCCTCCTGCAAAATAAATTTCCGCTTGACTTTTCATTGGTTTTGCAATTCCTAAAAATACATTACTAATTGTTAGAATCACTGCGATGATTATATGTTTCATAACTGTTGGTTCTTTCTATAGTAACGGATGAACCGGTGGATATGTTTTAGAAATCTCTTACATAAATAACAAGTGCTTTTGGGGAAGTTTGAAAACATGAGTAAATCCTTAAAAATAGAATACGTTTCCGATGTATTCTATTTTTAAGGATTTTGATAAATAGCTGGAAATCTGTTCTATTCTATGATTTCTCCTTTGTAGAAATCCAGTATTTTAGTACGGAATAGATAATCGTATTTAGCTTGCAGTTTATCCGACAGTGCTTTGGTCAGGTTTAGTTTCGCTTCATTGTATTCCACAAAAGTAGCTTTACCGTTATTGAATTTTTCGCTCATCAACCGAAAAGATTCTTCGTTGGCTTTCACTGCAACTTCGCTGGAGGTATATTTACTTTCTGCAGCTACTGCATTATACCAGGCTTGCTGGATTTCTTTATAAAGTACTTTCTTGGCGTTATCCAGCTGCAGACTCATATTAAGATGTCTCAGACGTGCAGTGCGGACACGATTTCGGGTAGTAAATCTGTTAAATATAGGAACACTAAGACTGAGACCTAAGCTCTTGTTACGATTGTCTTTCATTTGCTGTCCGAAAGTGGGGGTTAGAGCCGAAGAATAACTTGTGCCCCAGTTGCCTCCTAAATTGAGTTGTGGGTAAAAACCGCTTTGTGCAATGCGAATACTTTTTTCGCTTCCGGACAATCGGTACTGAGCAGCTTGAATTTCCGGTTTTGAAGTAAGTGCATACTGGTAAATTTCGTCTGGCGGTGTCAATGGATTAAGAATAAATGTCGTATCAGCATTTTGGATGGAGAATAGCCGGGGAGTTTCTAATTCTAGCAACTGGCTTAAATCAAGGAGTGCTATCTGATAATTATTATCAGCTTGGGTTGCATATAACTTGTCTTGGGCAACACGTGCCATACCTTCTGCCACTTCCGCAGGAGATGCTTTCCCTACCTCTTGCAGACGGGCAATCCGATCTGCCTGTTCTTTGCTTAGCTTGGTCTGGTTGATAGCGACTTGTCTCAACTCTTGGTTCAATAGTACTTGCAGATAGGCGGAAGCGACTTGGATAGCGATATCATCTTTGGCTTTATTCAAATCAGCTACGGCTGCCTTGAAATTTAGTTTGGCAAGCGCATATTGATTAGGTAATTCGAAACCTGTAAACAATGGGATGCTGGCGGAGAGTGATACGTTTGTACCGTAATTGTATGTATTTTTATATACCTGAAATTCTTTTCCATCAGCGTCTTTTTCGGTAACTCCACTACGTCCCCATGCCCAATTCTCTCCAGCGGAACCGTTGAGGGACGGTAGCCGTGCCCACTTTGCCGAGCTAACTTCAACAGCGCTTTGTTCTACTTCATTGGCAGATTGTCGTACAGTGATATTATGTTCAATGGCGTAATCGATACATTGGCGTAATGTATAATTTTTTAATAGTACTTCGGATTCCTGTGCAGAAACTATCATAGTTCCGGTCAAAAGTATGAATGCTAATTTTATTCTCATTGTTATAGTCGAAGTTTAGTTATTTATCTTTTTTCTCAGCACCGCGTAACTTGGTCTTAGCGGTTACACCTTTTTTTATCTCAATCTTGATACCGTCACTCATTCCGGTAGTCACCTGTGTACGTTCGAATTTCTGTTGTGGTACGGAGTCCGTCATGATATATACAAACGTAGAGTCACCGCTGAACTCAATCGTACTTTCGGGTACTGCCAGTACTTTGCTGGCACGCTGGAGCACAATCTCTGCATTGGCAGAATAGCCGGAACGAATCTGCACGGTATCCGGAACTGTGATAGCAGCTTTGATTTCAAATTGATTGGCTCCGTTGGTTTCTACTCCTTTCGGTGAAATATATTCGAGAATAGCATCAAAAGTCAGATTCTGTAAAGCTCCGATCGTCAGTTTAATCGGCATTCCCTCATGGATGCGACCCACTTCGGTTTCGTCAATATTTCCCCTGAAAATCAGATCGTTCATGTTTGCTACCGTAGCAATGGTAGTACCGTCGTTGAATGTATTACTCATGATTACGGAGTTACCGGCTTTCACTGGTACGTCCAGAATTAATCCGTCAATAGTAGAGCGGATCATGGTGCTACTGAATGAAGCACTGTTTTTAGTGATTCCTTCTTTTATAATTTCCAGATTATCTTTGGCAGTCTGATTCTCTTCCCGTGCCTGCTTTACCGCTACTTCTCCTTTTTCGTAATCTTCACGACTGATAAGCTGATCTTCATATAACTTCTTGATACGGGTAAAGTCTGTTTCGGCCTGCTTTGCATTGATCTCTGCCAGGCGGACACGACTTTCTGCGGAGTTCAGTTGTCCGAGTTCGGGAATTACTTTGACTTTGGCGATTACTTCCCCCTTTTTTACGCTCTGTCCCGCTTCTTTGAATACCTCGTCTACAATACCGGAGATCTGAGGCTTGATTAAAATTTCATCTCTTGGTTCTACCTTTCCGGTGGCTACTGTAGTCTTTTCAAGGTCTGTGACTTCTGCTGCCAGTGTTTCATATACGATCACTTTAGGCTTGGATTTCTGATAAAGAAATACGAACGTTCCGACAAGGATTATGGCAATAATTACCAATAATGTGATTTTCAGATACTTTTTCATCTTGAATATATATGTTTAATTTTTAATTCTTCATTTAACTCTCAACTCTCCCTTCTCAACTCTCCACTTCTACTCATCTCTGATCGCTTCAATCGGTTTGATAGCCATTGCACGGTAAGCAGGTGCCAGTCCTGCCAACATTCCTAATGCGATCAGCAGGGCGCAGGTTCCGACTGCTAGTCCGAAGCTGACCTGGAAATGGGCATCTCCTCCGTCGGAGTTCGCTCCCATCTCAACCAGTTGCAGCACCATGACAGCAAAAGAAATTCCGAACATACCGGCGATGGTTGTCAAAACCATGCTTTCAGATAAGATTTGCTGCAGGATGTCTTTGGGGCGTGCACCGATGGCACGGCGTATGCCGATTTCTGTAGTGCGTTCTTTCACTGTCACCATCATGATATTCGATACACCGATGGCGCCTGCCAGCAAGGTACCCAAACCTACCATCCAGATCAGAATATGGATACCGGTGAATAAGTTGTCCACCATGGAAAACATTGCTTCAGCATTCAGATACATAAGCGCCTGCTTGTCATTAGGGGCAATGTAGTGTGCTGCCTTGATGATTCCTTCCATCTGGGGTTGTACATCGGATACCTTTACGCCACGTTTGACGGTGAAGCAGATTACATCAATTTGTCCGCCCAGATTATAAGTTTGCTGCATGGTGGTGAATGGAAGGGTGACAGCTTCCGAGGCACGTCCCTGTATGTTCATATCTCCTTCGGAAGAAGACATGCCGATGACTTGATAATAGATGCCGTCTACCCGTACATATTTACCACACGGGTCTTCTCCCGGTTTGAACAGGCTTTCGTAAACACGCTTGCCAATAACGCAGACCTTACGCGCTTCACGGATATCTACGTCGTTGATAAAACGCCCGTATGCCATTTCCTGTGATTCGATATGGAGATAGTCGGGATATAATCCTTTCACACTGCAATCGTATTTCTTGTCTCCATAAATAGCGTTGGATCCCCAACGGGCAACGGAAGGGGTGATGACTTCCACATCCTTTACCTGCGAGCGGAGGCGTTCGATGTCGATGGCTTCCAGATCCCACCAGCGTCCTTTACGAAATCCTTTGTAGGCTTCTCCCGTTTTTTGGGCGGCAAGGAAGCCGGAGTTGGTGGCGAATCCCTCAAAGTTCTTTTGCATCATATCCTGCAATCCCTGTCCGCCGCCGATAAGCGCCACGAGCATGAAGATTCCCCAGAATACACCGAATGCCGTCAGCAGGCTTCTCGTTTTATTTCTTGTGATGGTGATGAGGATTTCCTCACAAGTATCTATGTCTATTCTCATAATCTTTAATCGGCTCTAAGTGCTTCGATCGGTCGGATGCTGACTGCCTTGCGGGCAGGGAACAATCCGGCTAATGTTCCGGCTATTACTAATGTGAGTGTAGCTTGGATGGCAATTCCTATGTCAACCGTTGGATTCAGGAATACCGTTTCGGACCATATACCGTTATCCATAGTCTGGTTTCCGAAGGCATTGTTCATCCATTCGGTGGCTCCGATACCTGCAACCATACCTATATATCCGAATATGGTGGTAATCGTGACGCTCTCTACGATAATCAGCCAAAGGATAGAAAGCGGTTTGGCTCCGAGCGCTTTGCGGATGCCAAATTCTCGGGTACGCTCTTTAACGGTAATCAGCATAATGTTCGAAACTCCGACAATTCCGCTTAATAAGGTGAAAATGCCAATCACCCAAATGGCAATACGAAGCATCGCCGATCCTTGCTGTTGCTGCAGATAATTGGTGAAACGGTTCCATATCCAGATGGCGCTATGGTCGGTCGGGTCAAAACGCTGGTTGGCGCCGATCACTTTACGGTAGTGGGCTTCGAATTCCTCGTTAGACTCTATTGTTTCCAAATTCTTGGTGGTCATGATGAGGTTATTCAGCTTGTCTCCTTTATTATAAATCGTTTGCAGGGTTGTAAACGGAAGATAAGCATCGCTGTCTCCGCTGTCACCTTTGTCATTGTACAGTCCTACTACCTGATAGACAACATTGCCCGCATTCACGAATTGTCCGATGGGATCAGTATGTGTTTTGTCGAACAGGATTTCGGCAGTCTTTTTGTGGAGCACAATTACTTTCCGTCGTTCTTTAATGTCGATTTCGTTAATGAAACGCCCCTTGAAAAGTTTTACTACTTCCACTTCCGTATGGTTGGGATATACTCCGGAAAGATTCAGGTTGACATATTCCGGCCCGAAGCTAAGGTTCACACCTCCCTGATATACGGTTGCTCCGGCCTTGATGACATGATCCGGAAAATTCTTATTGGTCGTATTCAAGTCTTTGTTATCCAGTCGTATCCGCCTTCCTTCCTTCAGACCGTCGTATGATTTACTGGTCCATCCCGGAAAAATTTTGATGGAGTTCATGGCCCGTTCCGAAGCCGACTGTTCGAACGCGTGAATCAGCCCGTTGCCGGCACCCAGCAGGACGATGAGCATAAATATTCCCCATGCGACGGCAAATCCGGTGAGAAAAGTCCTCAACTTATTGCGTTTGATGGTACTATATATTTCTTGCCAAATATCAATCATATTTTAAGTAATAAGTTATAAGTAATAGGTAATAAGTATTAGGTATTAAGTATAAAGTATTAGGCTGCGCTGTGACCGCATGGAATTAATACTTAATACTTATTACCTATTACTTATTTCATAATTCCGTTTTGGCCGAATGGAGAGGCGTCGTGGTCGAGGTTCTCTTCAATCCGTTCGATAATACCATCTTTGATATGGATGATCTTGTCCGTTTGGTTGGCAACACCGCTTTCGTGGGTTACGACGACGATGGTCATTCCCATTCGATGCAAGTCTTTCAATATCTGCATTACTTCTACGGAAGTTTTGCTGTCCAGAGCACCTGTCGGTTCGTCGGCAAGGATGATCTGCGGCTGGGTGATTAATGCGCGGGCGATGGCTACACGTTGTTTCTGACCGCCACTCATTTCATTTGGCATGTGGTGTGCCCACTCCTTTAGTCCCAGCCGGTCGAGATATTCCAGAGCGAGTGCATTTCGCTTTTTGCGGCTTACACCTTGATAAAATAAGGGAAGTGCCACGTTTTCTACGGCATCCTTGAATGATATCAGGTTGAATGACTGGAAAATAAATCCGATCATACGGTTTCGATACTCGGCAGCTTTCGTTTCGCTCAAGTCCTTGATAAGTACGTTGTTCAGATAATAATCCCCGGTATCGTAGTTATCGAGTATTCCTAATATGTTTAGTAAAGTAGATTTGCCCGAACCCGAAGCTCCCATGATGGAAACGAACTCACCTCGCTGAATGTCGAGATTGATGCCCTTGAGTACATGGAGAGGTGCTCCGTTGTTGTAGGTCTTGTTAATGTCTGTTAGTTTTATCACAATTTCCCTTATTAAGTTTCTTTTTTCTTTTTATTTTTCACTATTAGACGCATGAAAGATACGAAAAGTTGCAAACAGAGTGAACTTTTTTGAAAAAACATTTTGTAGACTCAATCTTCTTTACGTAATTTGTGTGCAGTAAACTTTATAATTAACTAACCCTTTTAAATAAAGTATCATGAATTCAAACATGGAGAAACCCTACGTAGTAGGTATTGACATAGGCGGAACAAACACCGTCTTTGGGATTGTAGACGCACGCGGAACTATTATTGCCAGTAGCTCGATTAAAACAGCCGGCTATCCGACTGCTGCAGAATATGCTGACGAAGTATGCAAAAACTTGCTTCCGTTGATCATCGCTAATGGTGGTGTAGATAAGATCAGAGGTATCGGTGTCGGTGCTCCTAATGGTAACTATTATACCGGAACTATTGAATTTGCTCCGAACTTGCCTTGGAAAGGAATTCTTCCGTTGGCTGCTATGTTTGAAGAAAGACTGGGTATTCCTACTGCTTTGACCAATGATGCTAATGCTGCTGCTATCGGTGAAATGACTTACGGCGCTGCCCGTGGTATGAAAGATTTTATTATGATCACTCTGGGTACAGGTGTAGGTAGCGGTATCGTTATCAACGGTCAGATGGTTTATGGTCATGACGGTTTTGCCGGAGAATTGGGCCACGTAATTGCACGTCGTGACGGTCGTGTTTGTGGTTGCGGTCGTAAAGGCTGTCTGGAAACTTACTGTTCGGCTACCGGTGTAGCTCGTACAGCTCGTGAATTCCTGGCTGCTCGTACTGATGCAAGCTTGCTTCGTAATATTCCTGCTGAAAACATCACTTCAAAAGATGTATATGATGCAGCTGTACAAGGTGATAAACTGGCACAGGAAATCTTCGAATTTACAGGTAATATTTTAGGTGAGGCTTTGGCAGACGCTATTGCATTCTCCAGCCCTGAAGCAATTGTATTGTTCGGTGGTTTGGCTAAGTCGGGTGATTATATCATGAAGCCGATTCAGAAAGCAATCGATGATAATATCCTGAATATCTACAAAGGCAAGACTAAATTGCTTGTTTCCGAACTGAAAGATTCTGATGCTGCTGTACTGGGTGCCAGTGCTTTGGCTTGGGAATTGAAAGATCTGAAAGAATAATATCATTTTTTTAATAATAAAGGTAATTGGATCCCCGGGGGCGTTGAGTTTCCGGGGATTTTTGGTTTTACAGGCATGCTGAAAAATAACAAAGAATCTTATACCCCTAATACAATATTGACATCGATATTCAATTTTCTGCTAATTTCACGAGCTACTTTTAAGGTTGGTTCGCTTCTGCCAGTAAAATAAGCACTGATACGGGAAGGACTGACTCCAAGCAATTTTGATAATTTAGCCTGACTGAGTCCCATTTCATACATATGAAGTTTCATGATATCAACCAAAGAAGGAGTTTTTATTGGATAATACTCATCCTTGTATTCCTCTACAAGTGCTGACAATAAATCTAGTTCAATAAGATTTTTGTCAGATAAAGGAGTGTCATCATCAACTAATGGAAGAAGTTCTTCTATTCTTTCCATTGCAGCTTTATAAGCAGTCTCATTCTGAATCTTTGCCATATCTATACGTTTTTAACATCTCAATTATTTTACTTTTGGCTATACTCTCATGATTGCACTCTTTTATTCAAAAAAAATATTATGTATTGAAAAACAAAACAATGTACTATTTTTCAATATATAAAGTGGGGAGGTAGGTGGTGATAGGTACTTATATGGAAAAACGAATCTTTTCTTCGAAATAGACTTTAGAACATTTTATGCGTCTATGGTTGCTAAAAAAACATTAATTCCTGGTCCGCTCTATGAATAACCGATAAATTTTGTATCTATGGTTCTCTTTGTGCTTGTATATATCGTGTATTGCTGTTTATTTGATCTGTTTGCGCCCTTTCTAATAGTGTGTTGTTTGTGAATGTTGTTTTTAGGTAACAAAATGATATTTGTTGGATGTTGGGAACAGGAGTTGAAATAGAATTCAAATCGTCTGAAAGTAGATGAGTTTGTGATATTCGGTGGGTAAAATGAACTTGGTTTTAAAGAAAGATTCCGTTGGTTTAAAACCAACGCCTCGTTCCTTTAAAACCAAAAACTCTTTTTAATCCTTTAAAACTTGCATAATCCATGGATTTTATGCAGAAAAGCAGTTGTGTATTGCATATTTATAAGTCATTTTGTGCAATAATTCGTCTGGAACACAGGTTTCTCTCTGCTTTTTAATAATAGAAATCTTAAAGATGGGACATTGAACTCCACTTTCACTATTGTTGTCAATCGAACAATAGAGATTTTTGCGATGGTGACACTATCCTGATCGCATAGTGTCAGTATCCCGTAGGTATAGTGACACTATACCGGCAGGATGGTGTCACTATGTTCAAATGCTCGCTATGACAAAAGTATGGAAGAGAGATGGCTTGAAATAAAAAAGAGGAAATCCCGTTGCCGGAACTTCCTCTTTTTTATTTCGAATCTCAGAGTTCAGCTTAGTTGTTAACTCTTTTTTCTTTGATTCTAGCTTTCTTACCAGTAAGAGCGCGCAGGTAATACAATTTAGCGCGACGAACTTTACCTACCTTGTTCACTTCGATGCTATCGATAGCCGGTGATTCGATTGGGAAAATTCTTTCTACACCTACAGTACCTGACATTTTACGTACAGTAAAACGTTTCTTGTCTCCGTGACCGGCGATTTTGATAACAACACCACGGTACAACTGTACACGTTCTTTGTTACCCTCGATGATACGATATGCTACTGTTACAGTGTCTCCTGCTTTGAAGCTCGGGTGCTGTTTACCGGTAGCAAATGCTTCTTCTGCAATTTTAATTAAATCCATTGTTGTTATTATTAAATTGTTTTATCGTTACAACGCAACATACCAAGTATCTCTTCTCTTGACAGCGATTGCGCGAAAGCGGTGCAAAGTAACGAATTATTTATCAGATAGCCAAATGTTTTGGAGAAAATGATCGGCTGTGAGCTGGTATCGAATGTTTTTGGGGGTACATCAAACAAATGTGGCAATAGATTTGTATCTTTATGATTGGGAATAGGAAAAAAGGCACTGCCGGGGAATGTGGAGAAGGGTTCACTTCTCTTTTGCAGCAGCCTTTATTGATCATTTTAAACAGTAAAAAATGGGGAATTTAATTTCATTTATGAAGAAGGTAGCCGACGGGCTACGGGAAAGTGGGAATTATGGGACCGCCCATATTTACAGGAGTAGCATGAGTGCAATCCTTGCATTCAATGAAAGCGGGAATCTGCCTTTCCGAAAAGTGACTCCGGAGTTTTTGAAAAGTTTTGAAGCGTATCTGCGTGGAAGAAATTGTAGCTGGAATACGGTTTCTACTTATATGCGTACGCTGAGAGCTGTGTACAATCGAGCAGTAGACCGACGCATTGCACCTTATGTACCGCATCATTTCCGGTATGTCTATACGGGGACACGTGCTGATAAAAAGCGTGCATTGGAAAAAGAGGATATGGAACGTCTTATGAAAGATCTTCCGAAACAGCTGCACTCGGGAAACAGGGAATTGCAGCGTGCTCGTGGTTTTTTCATATTAATGTTTTTGCTGCGTGGTATGCCTTTCGTCGATCTTGCTTATCTGAAAAAACATGATATAGACGGAAATGTCCTTACTTATCGTCGGAGGAAAACAGGCAGAATGCTGACTGTGACTCTTTTGCCGGAAGCGGTGAAATTGATCAAACAGCATATGAATACCGATCCTGCTTCTCCTTATCTCTTTTCGTTGATTTCCAGCAAGGAAGGAACGGAGGAGGCATATAAGGAATACCAGTTGGCATTGCGCAACTTTAATTATCAGCTGATGATTCTGAAACAAGTGCTGGGACTGACTACGGATCTGAGTTCATATGCGGCGAAACATCATACAATCTCTATCTAATTGAAAATTAAACAGTTATTTCTGTTTAATTAATATCAGGTAACGATTTAGAAACGAGCGAATTACAATATTCTGTTTTCTTTTGCCTCTGTCAAAGAACGATTCTTTCAATGCAAATATACACTTTACTTGTGACAAAAGCAATCTTTTTCTACATTTAATCGACTTACAGTCAGCCTTAAAGAGGGTATCTGGTCTCATTCCATCTTCTTCCTCAAAAATAACATAGCAGTCTAAATTGGTTTATGTATGGGATAGGTCTTGTTCATTCGATCCGGTAGACTACTATACATAAAAGTATAAAGGCGAGATACGACAAGGAGATGCCATGCTTTTGTGTAAGGGGAATCTCTCTTAGCTTATCGCAGACCATGTATAGCTAAGTGTTTTGAGAATAAACAGTCTGTAAAAAACGGAAAGACACCGATTATGGGCCGTATCACCATCAATGGAACCCAAGCCGGTTTCAGTTGTAAGAAAGAAGTGTCCCTCGCTTTGTGGGACGTCAAAACCAACCGGGCCAAAGGCAAGTCCGAGGAGGCCCGTACACTCAATCAGGAGCTTGACAATATCAAGGCGCAAATCACCAGGCACTACTAGTACATCTGCGACCACGACAGTTTTGTTACAGCCAAGAAAGTCTATAACCGCTATGTCGGCTTCTCAGAGGAATGCCACACCCTTATGAACCTTTTCAGGGAACAGCTGGAACCGTATAAAAAGAAAATCGGCATAGAGAAAGCCGAAAGCACCTACTGCGGTCTGGTTGCCGATTACAAGAGTCTCCTGCTTTTCATGAAAAGCAAGAAGAATGCAGAGGATATTGTCATCGAAGAACTTGAGAAATCATTCATCGAGGATTACTACAACTGGATGCTCGGTACATGCGCTTTGGCAAACTCCACTGTCTTCGGGCGTGTCAATACCTTGAAGTGGCTGATGTATATCGCGCAGGAAAAAGGCTGGATACGGGTTCATCCGTTCGCATCATTCGAGTGTATGCCCGAATACAAGAGGCGTTCTTTCCTTTCCGAAGAGGAACTGCAAAGGATAATCCATATAGAACCGAGATACAAACGCCAGCGTGCCATGCGCGACATGTTCCTGTTCATGTGCTTCACCGGTCTTTCCTATGTGGACTTGAAAGCCATAACATACGATAATATCCATACCGACTCCGACGGCGGTACATGGCTGATGGGCAACCGTATAAAAACGGGAGTGGCGTATGTCGTAAAATTATTGCCCATTGCTATCGAACTGATTGAAAAATATAGGGGTACGGATGAAAAGAAAGACTCCCCGAATGTGTCTTTCCGGTAGGTGAATACAATGCCATGCGGCTCAGTCTTGGAATCATAGGCAGGAAATGCAACTCCGGGGCGAGGTCACCCCGCACATCGGACGCCACGCATTTGCCGTTCTGGCCATACTCAAGGGGATGCTGCTGGAAACTCTTCAGAAAGTGTTTGGGCATAAGTCCATCACATACGTCCTGCGCATCCATTCACTTGTCCGGCGCAGGCGGGGCAATCTTTTTCTGGAAGTCGCCCATCTGTACGACCAGCGTGCTGACCAGCTTTCTCAACTCCTAATACGCGCTTGTTTCAATAATTGTCAGTTCCATACTAAAATTCTTTTTAAGATTCTGAATATGCGACAAAGTAACGCACATCCTATATCCTTTCCAAACAGATAATATCAGAGTCTTCCGTTGGCGTGCATTGGCGTATCCAACGTTAAAAGAGAAGGTCCTTCACCTGCATCCATGCGGCAACGGAACTTCCATTCCCTTACTTGTTTTCCATAAATTTATAGGATTAATTTCTGGTGCATGATATTAATAGTCATTATTCTGTCTGCTTTTTTTGCTTGCATAATTGCAGCTAACAGTTATCTATTCCAGAACGCATTGTTATGGAAAATGGCAAGCTGTTTTGTTGGTTTATGGATATTGTGTATGATAATTACCGTCTTCGTTTGTCGTAAACTTGAATGCTCTAATTAAAACAGTACGGTTGTCATGCTTTGTGTGTTTTATTATAAATATTATGAATTATTTGGAATTGATATGTAATATAGATAATTTTGCAGTCGGGAAATGGTTTCGGGAGGTTTACGCCTTCCGAATGAAAAGGGAACCCGGTGAAAATCCGGGACAGTACCCGCTGCTGTGAGTCCACAAAAACGGACATCGAACTTTTGCCACTGGTGTAATACCGGGAAGGCACGATGACCGGGACGAGTCAGAAGACCTGCCATGACCGGAATGAGATTTACACCTGCGGGATATACGGGTCGTAATCAAATAAGGAATAGCTCATCGGCCATTCAATATTTGAAGACAGACATATTCCCGTTCGTGTAAGTCCGCACGAACGGGAATTTTTTGTGTTTGTTAATAATATGTTTTACATTAAAATGAGTGACCTATGAAAAGAAAATTACGCTTTCTGGCAGGTGCCTGTCTATTTACCGCAACCGCCTTGTTCTCTGGCTGTAGCTCGGACGATGACTTTTTGATGGACCCGGTTGATTCCGGAACTTCGCAAACCCGTGCTGTGACAAATCCGGACGGTACTTTAACTATCACTTTCGATGATTTCGATCCCGGCATGTTAGCAGGACCTACCTCGGCCGGAGAAAATCTTTATTCGTACCAAGGGTATCCTCAAGTAACCACCATTTACGACAATACTCCGGAAGAATATCTCTTCCTTTCAATGTTTAATACTGTAGGTGGAAGCACAGAGTATTCCAGCGGCGGCATCGCACTTTCCAACTGGAACATCCGCTCCAATCAGTCGGGAAATACCGGAGACTGGTGGTATTCTTATCTAAACCAATGTTCTGTCTATAACACTGCGGTGGAAGCGGAAGGACAGAATAAGGAAGCCGGGCACAGCGGTTCCAATTTCGGTGTCGTTTACGGATATGTGGATGCTTACAATCAGGCATGGATGGCTAAACCAGAATTTTATTTCAATGTTCCCCGGAAATTGGTCGGCCTGTGGATCTGCAACACCTCATACACTTATGGTGTCATTACTTATGGTAATCAGTTCGGTTCTACGGGGGTAGCGACTCCTCTGAAAGAGATGAAAGGGTATTTCCAAGTGAATCTGGAATGTTATGATGCGAATGGCGGTCTGATCCGCACTTACAAACGTCTTTTAGCCGATTATCGTAACGGCCAACAACAGGTTGATCCTATCACGATATGGGATTATTGGGAAATCAATGCCGAAGGGGTGCAAAGTGTGAAATTCAACTTCGAGGGTTCGGATTCGGGAGCATACGGTTTGAATACTCCGGCTTATATCTGTATTGATGATATCACCATACAATAAAAAGAATACAAGGATATCCCTTCTGTCGGGGGTATCCCTGTTATTTTTCTAAAATCCACACATCATGCATCGTTTTCACTATTTTATTATTTCTGCCTGTATGCTGTTCACCTCCTGCAACAAGGATGAAGTCATTACCGAAGAAGTAGGAGGACAACCTATAATAGAACTTGACAGCGAGACCGGTATTTACACTGTCAAGGTCGATCACGAATTGACTATCGCCCCGACATACCAGAATGTTGAAGATGCTCTTTTTGCTTGGACGATAGACGGTACGCTGGTTTCTTCGGGTCCGTCTCTTCAACGTACATGGAATGAATGCGGGGATTTTTATGTCAAACTAAGAGTAGACAATGCGGAAGGCTATGCCGAAGAGGAACTGAAAGTAGAAGTGAAAGAACTCACCCCTCCGGTCATCTCACTGGCACTACCTTCGCAGGGGCTAAAAGTCGTCCGGAATACCGATTACACATTTACTCCCGATATTCAGCATTCGGATGTCGAAGGGTTCAAAATCGAATGGGTACGGGAAGGAAAAATCGTTTCCACCGAGAATACTTATACTTTCAATGAAAAAGAACTCGGTGTTTATACGGTGACAATCAACGCTTCCAATATAGATGGGACAACAACGAAAGACGTAAGCGTAGAGGTCGTGGAAACGATGCCCTACGTTGTCAAATTCCCGACCCCGTCTTACCTGCAAACATCCACGGACAGGTACACTTTTGCCGACCGTCCTGTTTTCCTGCGTCCGTTGTTGGAGTATTTCGACAATCCCCGTTTTGAGTGGAGTGTGGACGGTCAGGTCATGGAAGGAGAAGTGGAACGCATGTTCAAGTTCACGCCGTCCGCACCCGGAGAATACACCGTCTCCTGTACTGTGTCGGAAGACACACCGACGGAAAAAATAAGCAGGAATATCGACAAAGGGAAAACGGCTGTCACTGCCACCGTAAAAGTCGTTTGTGTGGACAAAAAGGAACAAGGCGGCTTCCGGGCTTCGGGAAGTTCCAAGCTCTGGAATAAAGTCTATGAATATACCCCAGCTCCCGGCCAATTTATCAACGAGACGAGCACGATAGGCGGTATGACCGGCAACGAAACATCCCCTGAAGCGGCTGTCGCATGGGCAACACAGCGTTTGAAAGACAAACTGCACGTCTCTTTAGGTTCTTTCGGGGGTTATATCATCGTCGGCTTCGACCACAGTATTCCCAATTCGGGTAACCAATATGATTTCTGTGTTCAGGGGAACGCCTTTGACGGCAGTTCCGAACCGGGTATCGTATGGGTCATGCAAGATATAAACGGAAACGGATTGCCGGATGACGAGTGGTACGAACTGAAAGGATCTGAAGCAGGCAAGGAAGAAACAATACAGAATTTTGAAGTGACCTATTACCGTCCGGAAGGCAAAAAAATGGATGTCCAATGGATCAGTTCCGACGGTAGAAACGGCTGGGTAGACTATCTGTCCGCTTATCATACACAAGACTATTATTATCCGGCTTGGATTTCGGAAAACAGTTATACCCTGACAGGCACTTGTCTGGCCGCCCGCAACACCCAAGATTCTCAAACCGGTTATTGGGATAATCAGAGTTATGACTGGGGGTACGTGGATAATTTCGGAAACGACCAGATAGAAGGCGGCAGTACGGTGGATGGAAGCGGACAAAGGAACGGTTTCAAAATTTCCAATGCCATCCATGCCGATGGAACGGAAGCCAATCTGCAATATATTGACTTTATCAAAATACAATGCGGTGTTCTGGCCAAAAGCGGCTGGCTGGGCGAAGTTTCTACGGAGGTATTTTCTTTTGAGGATCTAACCAAATAATAAAAATTACAAGTATGAAAATTTATTTTCTTCCCATGCTCCTATCCTTGTTCTTTTTGGGAGCGTGTGACAAAAACGATGAAATTATACCTGAAGATGCAGATGAAAATTTCATCACATCGGTCGTGATGACCGTGGACGGGAAATCGTACACGGCCGACATTACGGACAATACAGTAACAATAACCGTTCCCTATACGGTATCGCTGAACAACGCCGAAGTGGAATTCAAGTACACAACTTCTGCAACAATCATACCTGATCCTGAAACGGTAACGGACTGGGATAACGAACGAACCTTCCGGGTGACATCCTATAACGGAGATGCCCGCGAATATACCTATAAGGTCGTGAAAAGCGAGATAGAATCTGACGGAGATGTGGAGTTGAAGACCACCGAGGAGGTAGCTTCTTTTGCCGCAACCAAAACAACCGTTGTCAAAGGGAACCTGATTATCGGCTCTGATGCGGAAGAGGCAGAAAAAATCACTGACATATCTGCATTGGCATCTTTGAAAGAGGTTACTGGCAACATTGTCATTCGTAACAGTTACAACGGTGCAGACTTGACAGGGTTGGATAATATCGTTTCTGCCGGAGGTTTACAGGTAGGTTCGACCGATGTCGCCTCGAAAGCTACGGAACTTCACATGATTTCCATGAAAGCATTGGAAACGCTCTCCGGAGACATATCGGTATATAACGACCAAGTGACGTATGTCCTATTCGAGAAACTGGCAACTATTGAAGGAAGCGTGATGTTCAATGCGTCGTCGTTACAGAGTTTTGAGTTTCCGGTTCTGACTACTGTAGGTCAGGATCTGAATCTTCAAGGACTCAATGAAGAGAACACAGCAGCCGGTTCGATTGCGTCTTTGGAAATACCGGAACTGACAAGTGTCGGAGGGGTCTTGTCCGTAAACAATCTTGCCAAGCTGACTTCCATGAGCTTCCTTAAGCTGAAAGAGACCGGTGGCCTTGATTTCCATACCGTCCCCGTGATGTTGGAAACCATCAACCTTCCGGAAATCGAAACAGTAAACGGAAGTATTATTATGGAAGCCAATATGGAAGCTCCTCCTACCGGTAGTTTTGTTCCCCAACGAAATGACGTGCTTCAGGCTTTCGGTGGAATGGACAAACTGACAACGATAAAGGGACAGATAAAGATAAAGAATTTCACGGCACTCAAACAACTTCCCGACTGGAGCAAGATCACCACACTTGGAAGCATCACGCTGGATTATCTTGAAGATGTGAGCGGAACACTGCTGTTGCCGAACGCCCGATTTGAAACCTTCGGAGAAACAGCGCCCCAGATTGAAATTATAAACAAGGTGCAGCTCTCCAAAATTGAAACAGCCGAAGATTTGTCAAATGTAAATTTTGTCATCACCAGTCTCACGAATAATAAGTTCCCTGAAATCACGTTCAAGAATATCAAAGACTTCACTTGTAAGCCAACCACCAACAATACCGATTATACCATATCGACAATTCAACATGTATATGGAAATCTAAATGTGACAGGCCAAATGCGAAGCAATGCCAAATTTCCCGACTTGGAAATCATAGATGGATATGGATATATCCAAATACCCATGTTTGCTTCAATCACAATGCCAGTCTTGAAAGAAGTGGGAGGACAGTTCTATTTGTCTGGAAATTTTACCAGTTGTAACTTGCCCTTACTATCCAAAGTTTGTTGTTCTGCTTCTCCTGTATATTATAAAGAGGGAGAGGGTTCGTTAGCAATATCTTTACAAAGTAAATCGCTGGATATTCCGGAATTGCTTCACGTAGGAGGTGAAGGGTTGTTCGTTAATAAAGCAACAGGCATTACTTGTGATAAATTACAGACTATAGATGGTACGCTACAGATAAAAAGTGCGACTTCTCTTTCTCAGGAAACACTTTCCATGGAGAAGTTGGAGACCTTGCATGGGGTTGTTTTTGACGGTTTGACGAAATTTACCGACTACACTTTCTTCGGCAAGTTTATAGAAAACGGAATGATTACGGGGGAAAGTTGGAGCGTGACGAAATGTGGGTATAACCCAACCTTCCAAAATATGAAGGACAAACAATATACGCAGCAGGATTAAACCTTATACCTTAACCAGAGTACCCGTAATGATTCGGGTACTCTTTTTTATCCGAATGACAATGAGCAGAACAATACAACGGATTTGCCTTTTTCTTTTCTGCCTGCCAGTTTTCGGCAGTTGCATGAAATGGGATTACGGAGAGATGGAAGATTTCTCTGTATCGGCCTCTGGTCTTTTCATTACCAACGAGGGGAATTTCCAGTACAGCAATGCCACGCTTTCCTACTACGATCCCGCCACGTGCGAAGTGGAGAATGAAGTGTTTTACCGTGCCAACGGGTTCAAGTTGGGCGATGTGGCCCAGTCTATGGTTATCCGGGACGGTATAGGCTGGATCGTGGTGAACAACTCGCATGTGATTTTCGCCATCGACATCAATACTTTCAAGGAAGTGGGCCGTATCACAGGTTTCACCTCACCCCGGTATATCCATTTTCTGTCGGATGAGAAAGCCTATGTGACGCAGATATGGGACTACCGTATCTTCATCATCAACCCCAAGACATACGAGATTACCGGCTATATCGAATGTCCAGACATGGACATGGAATCGGGTTCCACCGAACAAATGGTACAATACGGCAAGTACGTCTATGTGAACTGCTGGTCGTACCAGAACCGCATCCTGAAAATCGACACGGAGACGGACAAGGTCGTGGACGAACTGACCATCGGCATACAACCTACTTCGCTGGTCATGGACAAATACAACAAGATGTGGACCATCACGGATGGCGGTTACGAGGGCAGCCCATACGGTTACGAGGCACCGTCTCTCTATCGTATAGACGCCGAGACTTTCACCGTAGAGAAACAGTTCAAGTTTAAGCTGGGCGACTGGCCTTCGGAAGTCCAGCTCAACGGTACACGGGATACACTTTACTGGATCAACAACGATATTTGGCGAATGCCGGTGGAAGCCGACCGTGTTCCCGTCCGGCCTTTTCTGGAGTTTCGGGACACCAAATACTACGGCCTTACGGTCAATCCCAACAACGGGGAGGTATATGTGGCCGACGCTATTGATTACCAGCAACAAGGTATCGTGTATCGCTATTCGCCGCAAGGCAAGCTGATCGATGAATTTTACGTGGGAATCATTCCGGGAGCTTTCTGCTGGAAATAACGAGGAAGGAGGACAAAAATGAAAAGACATCTTATTCTATTGTTCGTGGGGGTAAGCCTGCCCTTTCTGCTTGCCGCCCAGCAGAAAAATTCCGTCAGCATTACCAAAAGGGTACTACGTATTCCGGAGGTTACGGTGGTGGGCAAACGACCTATGAAGGATATAGGCGTGCAACGAACCCGTTTCGATTCCATCGCCATGAAAGAGAACATCGCCTTGTCTATGGCCGATGTGCTGACATTCAACTCATCCGTTTTTGTCAAGAACTACGGACGCGCCACGTTATCCACCGTGGCTTTCCGGGGTACCTCTCCCTCGCATACCCAAGTGACGTGGAATGGTATGCGCATTAACAACCCGATGCTGGGCATGACGGATTTTTCCACCATCCCTTCTTACTTTATCGATGATGCCTCGCTGCTGCACGGAACGTCATCGGTAAACGAAACGGGCGGCGGCTTGGGTGGTCTGGTCAGGCTCTCCACTTCTCCGGCCAACCATGAAGGGTTCGGGTTGCAGTACGTGCAGGGAGTGGGGTCGTTCAGCACGTTCGACGAGTTTCTCCGCCTGACCTACGGTGACAAACACTGGCAGTCCTCCACCCGTGTGGTGTATTCCTCTTCCCCCAACGACTACAAATACCGAAACCGGGACAAGAAGGAAAACATCTATGACGAGGACAAGAACATCATCGGTTCCTATTACCCGACGGAACGCAACCGCAGCGGGGCTTATAAGGATCTGCACGTCTTGCAGGAAATTTATTATAACACGGGCGAAGGCGACAAGTTCGGGCTAAACGCCTGGTATATCAATTCCAACCGGGAACTGGCGATGCTCAGCACGGATTACGGGAACGACATGGACTTCGAGAACCGCCAAAGGGAGCAGACGTTTCGCGGCGTCCTCTCGTGGGATCGCGTGCGGGAGAAATGGAAGGTCGGTGTAAAAGGCGGCTATATACACACATGGATGGCCTATGATTACAAGCGGGACAAGGGAAACGGCGAAATGGCTTCGATGACCCGCTCACGCAGTAAGATTAACACGTTCTACGGAAGTGCGGACGGGGATTATGCTCCTTCAGAGAAATGGCTGTTCACGGCCGGTGTTTCCGTACACCAGCATTTGGTGGAAAGCGCGGACAAAAATATCATCTCGCAGGAAGGTAACAAGGCTGTTGTCGGGTATGACAAGGGACGTGTCGAGTTTTCCGGTTCTGTTTCTGCGAAATGGCGGCCTGTCGATCGTTTTGCCGCCTCGCTTGTCCTTCGCGAGGATATGTTCGGTACGGAATGGGCCCCGGTTATCCCGGCTTTCTTCATCGACGGGGTACTGTCGAAAAAAGGCAATATCGTGGCGAAAGCATCCATCTCCCGGAACTACCGTTTTCCCACGCTGAACGACCTCTATTTTCTGCCGGGCGGTAATCCCGACCTGAAAAGCGAGCACGGCTTCACATACGACGTGGGGTTGTCGTTCTCGGTGGGGAAAGAAAATGTATATGCTTTGAGCGGTGGTATCAACTGGTTCGATTCGCACATCGACGACTGGATCATCTGGCTACCCACAACCAAGGGATTCTTCTCCCCCAGAAACCTCAAAAAGGTACATGCTTACGGGGCAGAGACCAACGCCCACCTTGATATAATGCTCGGAAAGGACTGGAAACTGGATATGAACGGAACTTTCTCGTGGACTCCCTCGATCAACGAGAGCGAACCGATGAGTCCGGCAGACCAATCCGTCGGCAAACAGTTGCCATACGTGCCGGAGTTTTCCGCAACGGTGACCGGACGTCTGTCATGGCGGACATGGAGCCTGCTTTACAAATGGTGTTATTACAGCCAGCGTTATACCATGTCGAGTAATGACTATACCCTGACGGGCTATCTGCCCCCTTACTTCATGAATAACGTGACACTGGAAAAACAGCTCTCTTTCCGATGGGCCGATCTGTCGCTAAAGGGCAGCATCAACAACCTGTTCGATGAAGAATACCTTTCCGTATTGTCCCGTCCCATGCCGGGCATCAATTTCGAGATATTCATCGGCATAACACCCAAGTTCGGAAAAAACAAAAATAGTAAACGATAATCTGCATCAATATGAACGCATTAAAGAATTTAAGCCTGATTTTGTTGCTTTCTCTGGCATTTACAGGCTGCCACAACAAAAGCTCAAAAATCAATGATTTCAACCTGCTGCTTTATGCTCCCGAATATGCCTCCGGCTTCGACATCAAAGGGGCGGGCGGGAAGGAAAGCGTACTGATAACCGTCAGGAATCCCTGGCAGGGAGCGGACAGTGTAACCACATGGCTGTTTATCGTCCGCAACGGTGAAGAGGTTCCCGAAGGGTTTGCAGGACAGGTACTCAAAGGAGACGCCAAACGCATCGTGGCGATGTCTTCCACTCATATCGCCA
This sequence comes from Bacteroides sp. MSK.20.82, assembly GCF_019052485.1. Classification (NCBI taxonomy): domain Bacteria; kingdom Pseudomonadati; phylum Bacteroidota; class Bacteroidia; order Bacteroidales; family Bacteroidaceae; genus Bacteroides; species Bacteroides sp. MSK.20.82. The sequence goes on along the minus strand of NZ_JAHQUN010000010.1, from coordinate 31,523 downwards.
TGCTTGACGCAATCGGTGAAGTCCGGTGTATAACCGGCGTTTCGGGAATCGACTACATTTCCAACCCAGACATCCAAGCCCGCCGCGACAGTATTGGCGATGTCGGCTATGAAGGGAACATCAACTACGAGTTGCTGCTCTCGCTCGATCCCGACCTCGTTCTGCTCTATGGGGTGAACGGCGCAAGCGCAATGGAAAGCAAACTCGAAGAACTCGACATACCGTTCATGTATGTCGGCGATTATCTTGAAGAGTCGCCTCTCGGCAAGGCCGAATGGATGGTAGTGCTTTCAGAAGTCACAGGAAAACGTGAGAAGGGTGAAAAAGCCTTTGCCGCAATCCCGGTCAGATACAACGCCTTGAAAAAGAAAGTGGCCGACAGTACCCTCGGCACTCCTTCGGTTATGCTTAATGTTCCCTATGGCGACTCGTGGTTCATGCCTTCAACCCAAAGTTATGTAGCCCGCTTGATTACTGATGCGGGAGGCCGCTATATCTACCAGAAGAACACGGGAAACGCTTCTATCCCCATTGACTTAGAAGAAGCATATCTGCTCGCGTCGGATGCGGACATGTGGCTGAACGTGGGAATGGCGAACTCCCTTGACGACTTGAAGGCATCATGTCCGAAATTCACCGATACCCGATGTTTCAAAAATGGAGAGGTGTATAACAACAACGCCCGTACCAACACAGCCGGGGGTAACGACTATTACGAGTCTGCCGTCGTGAATCCTGACATCGTGCTCCGCGACCTCGTGAAGATATTCCATCCTGAACTGGTGCAGGAAGAGTGTGTGTATTACAAGCAACTGAAATAGATGCGTTCCCGTTCGACTATATTATTCTCCATATTGATTACGCTCACGGTCGGTCTTTTTTTACTGGACTTGGCCGTGGGAGCTGTCAACATTCCGATCCGCGATGTATGGGCAGCACTGACCGGGGGAAATTGTTCCCGTGCCACGGAAAAAATCGTACTCAACATACGCCTCATAAAAGCTATAGTGGCACTGTTGGCCGGGGCTGCCTTATCGGTCAGCGGTCTTCAGATGCAGACCCTCTTCCGTAATCCTCTTGCCGGTCCCTATGTCCTTGGCATCAGTTCCGGTGCAAGTCTCGGTGTGGCACTTGTGGTACTTGCCGGGATCGGTTCATCAATAGGCATTGCCGGAGCAGCGTGGGTGGGTGCGGCTGTCGTGTTGCTCGTGATAACTGCCGTCGGACAGCGAATAAAAGACATCATGGTAATCCTGATTCTGGGCATGATGTTCTCATCGGGCGTAGGTGCTGTCGTGCAGATATTGCAGTACCTCAGCAAAGAGGAATCGCTGAAAGCCTTTGTCATTTGGACGATGGGGGCTTTGGGTGACGTCACCTCCGGACAACTTCTGATTCTTGTTCCATCGGTGTTTGCCGGACTGCTGTTGGCGGTACTGACCATCAAACCGCTTAACCTCCTGCTGTTCGGAGAGGAATATGCCGTAACAATGGGACTGAATATTCGGCGTTCACGCAGCCTGTTGTTTCTCTCGACAACGCTGCTCGCCGGAACGATAACCGCTTTTTGCGGTCCGATAGGTTTCATAGGTCTCGCTATGCCTCATGTCACAAGAATGCTTTTCCAAAATAGCGATCATCATGTCCTTCTGCCCGGAACAATTCTTTCGGGAGCATCGATATTGCTTCTTTGCGACATCATTTCTAAAATATTCACCTTGCCGATCAACGCCATTACAGCTCTATTGGGAATCCCAATCGTCGTATGGGTGGTTTTACGCAACAAATCCATCACCGCATGATAGAATTACAGCATTTTTCCATAGGTTACAAAGAAAACTCGTTGCTCCACGAGGTAAATGCCACGATAAAAAAAGGTCAACTGACAGCCCTTATCGGAAGAAACGGGACAGGAAAATCGACGTTGCTCCGCGCCATAGCCGGTCTGAACCGGTGTTATTCCGGAAAAATCATTCTCGACGGGCACGACATCGCCTGCATGAAAACCGAAGATATGGCAAAAACGCTGGCTGTCGTCACGACCGAGCGCACGCGCATCGCCAACCTGCGGTGCAAGGATGTCGTAGCCATAGGCCGTGCTCCTTATACCAACTGGATAGGTAGGATGCAAGAAACAGATAAGGAGATAGTCATGCAATCGCTCATTTCGGTGGGAATGGAGGCTTATGCAAACCGCACGATGGATAAAATGTCGGATGGCGAATGCCAGCGTGTGATGATTGCTCGTGCATTGGCACAGGATACTCCTATCATTCTCCTTGATGAACCGACTTCCTTTCTTGACATGCCTAATCGCTACGAACTTGTGGCGTTGCTTCGTAGGCTTGTCCACGACGAGAAAAAATGTATCATGTTCTCGACACATGAACTTGACATCGCGTTGTCCATGTGCGATTCGATAGCATTGTTAGATACCCCGAATTTAAGTTGCTTGACCGCGTCTGAAATGCAGAAAAGCGGATACATTGACAGACTTTTCCAAAATGAAAACATCCGTTTCGACTCCTTATGCGGTACAATGATTTTGAAACAATGAGTATATACACTGTAGAAAATTTTACTTCAGACATCACTGTTGAAGGATACATCGCCGAATTCCGTGACGAACTACATTTTCTTGAACTTTGCAAACAATGTACCAATTACGGTAAAAGTTGGGGGTGTCCTCCATTTGATTTTGATACGGAATCGTTTCTCCGACAATACAAGTATGCACATCTTATGGCAACGAAGATAATCCCTGAAGACAAAGATATTCCGATTGAATATACACAAAAACTCATTTTACCGGAACGGATACGAATCGAGAGCGAATTATTGGATATGGAACGGAAATATGGAGGGCGTTCATTTGCCTATATAGGTAAATATCTTCACTGCTCAGATAACGAGTGTACGCGTAACTGCGGCACACCATGCCGACACCCGGAAAAAGTGCGTCCGTCACTCGAAGCCTTCGGATTTGACATAGCCAAAACGCTTTCTGAACTTTTTAACATCGAACTTCTTTGGGGAAAGGATGGCAAATTACCTGAATATCTTGTTCTCGTAAGCGGATTTTTTCATAATGAATACGAACTTTGCAACATAGCATACTAATGATTCGGACATGAAATAAACAGACAAACTAACCACATTCGGTTCAATCTGTTTTGTGATTTCAAATGAATTATAGTTAGATATGTAAAAAGCGACGCTGGAGCTTGAAATAAGTAACGGTTTATCGGTGTATTCTCCGTTAAACCGTCCTGTTTTCGTTAAACGAAAACACAACTTGCTGTCCGCAGGAGCGGACCACATTTATCCAATAATTATTGTGTATTAGCCCATTGTATGGCTATTCTCCTGTGATTTACGAGGCATTTCCATCAGGTGTTTGCCGGCTGCTCTCCCCATAAAAGGGTGGATATCTCTCCATAATCATATGACTTACGTCCATAATTCGGGAATAAGGAGGCGAATATACGGGAAATCTGCCCTTTACATGCCCTATTGTCCATTAATGGATTGTTACTTCTACACATCTACAAATGGAGAGCGGCAGTGAGCCGTATATGGTTTATGGTTTTTCTGCATTATCTTCATTAATGGATTACTACTTCTACACTTCTGCAAATGGAGAATGTAGCCGTGTACACCTTATGGTCTTCCTTCATAATTCTCCATTAACGGATTAATACTTTTACACTCCCATAGACCGATAATTTAAGAATCCGTATCCGGACGGATGCGCGCTCTCACGCCTGCCCATAAGGATTAAAAAGGAACGGTGGACAAGGAAACGGAATCCCGCTCGCTTTTCCACACCACTACGGGCCTCTGATGTCGCCTCCGCATAGGAAGAACCGTCCGAACGGAACGGCATCTCCGTCCCCCCCGTCATGTGTATCATGACAATAACTGACTTTGGATGACTATAAGTGACAGGTGGTTTCATCCTGTTCTCTTCTTCCTTTATTTTGTATTCCGAGACAATACCAGTTGTGTAATTTAATAATTTAAGATTTTAAAATATGGATTCAGAAAAGGAAAAGAACCGGCTTTCCGATATCGTTCTCGAGAGGGTCGGACTCACGGGGAACCTTCTGTCAGCTCCCGTTTCCCCATCCCTGGAACCAGTGGTGGAGATACCAAGTCATGGAAGTCAGGTCCGGGCAGGGAAAGTGACAGGTCCGGAGGAATACAAGAGGAGGTTTCTGGTTCCCGCTCCCAGAGCCGCTGAGTGGAAGACCGCCTACATTGATGGGAGACTGCACCGCCGGATCGCCATGCTGGTCAGGGCCGCCGGCTGCGGCAGCATCTCCGGTTTTATCATCCGGTTGTTGGAACTCCATATGGAGGAACACAGGGAGGACATCGCCTCCCTGCTCGGTGAGGTCTACCGTCCCTGGGATGAGGACGGACAGCCGGGAGGAACACCTCGCCGATAAAACGTTGTCATTGTCCAAGAAGGCATATCATGACAGGAAAGAACGTAAAAGAGCGGATTGGTCTTGGCGGGATGGACGCGGACCGCATCCGTGAGATCATGGGGGAAGCGCCTGCCTGTCCCCGGAAGAGACGTGGAACGTCCGGTAACGACATTATACGTCCCGCAAGGAAAAATGGCCCCATGCAACCGTCCGTCTACGGGGAGGAATACCTGCATGGCATTGCGGGCGTGCAGCGTCGGTCGCTGCATATTCCCGCCGCCCTGCACCGGAAACTGTCCATCCTGGCGGGAGCCTCGAGAAACGGAAAGGTCACTCTGGAGGGGTTCATCAACCACCTTGTCTCGCGGCATCTGGAAGAATACAGGGAAACGACGGACATGATTCTGGAGGAGTCCCTGCCCGGCCGGTCATAAAGGCTCGTCCCCCATGACAGGGGATCTCCCCCGATGGGAGCATTATTTTTGTTTCTGAAACAATAGTGTTTAACTTTTAATGAAAAAGAAGTATGATGAAAAAAGAAAAAGAGTTGTTGGTTGCCATCGCCAGCCAGAAGGGTGGCGTGGGAAAATCCGTCTTTACGGTACTGCTGGCCAGTGTCCTGCATTACCGCAAAGACGTGCGTGTGGCGGTTGTGGACTGTGACTCCCCGCAGCACAGCATCGCCCTGATGCGTGAGAGGGACATGGAGAATGTCATGAAAAATGACGACCTGAAGGTGAACCTGTACCGGCAGTACGAAAGAATCCGTAAGCCTGCCTATCCGGTCATCAAAAGCGACCCGGAAAAGGGGGTGGAAGACCTGCGGCGTTATATGGACGAAAAAGGGGAGACTTTCGATATCGTGCTCTTCGACCTTCCCGGAACGCTCCGCAGCGAGGGGGTGGTTCATACCGTTGCCGCGATGGACTATATCTTTGTCCCGCTCAAGGCGGACAATATCGTCATGCAGAGTTCCCTGCAGTTTACCAAGGTGCTGGAAGAGGAGCTGATCGCCAAGGGGAACTGCAACTTGAAAGGAATCCGGCTGTTCTGGAACATGGTGGATAGAAGGGGACGGAAGAATTTGTATGATGCCTGGAACCGGGTCATCCACAGGATGGGGCTGCGGCTGCTGTCCTCACACATTCCGAACACCCTCCGCTACAACAAGGAGGCGGACCCTGTCTGTAAGGGTGTCTTTCGTTCCACGCTGTTTCCACCCGATCCCCGTCAGGAGAAAGACTCCGGCCTTCCTGAACTGGTGGAAGCGGCTTTCTTCGGACGTGATCCGGGTATCACCCTGTTATAAGGATTGTCCTCCAGCATCTTCTCGATGTCGGCTCTGCGGATGAACGCCATACGGTTGCTGATACGCGAGGCCCGTAGCCTGCCTTGTGCCACAAGTTTATAAATGTACTGGCGTGAGCATCCCATGAGGATGGCTGCCTTAGAAAAGGTAAGATACTCCTGACGCTGTATCTCTAAAACTGGCTCTACGGCATTGAGCAAGTCCTGCTGCCGCTTCTTCTTCGCTTTTTTAGCTTCATCAGCACAATGTACGGTGCAATATTTCTGCATACCGCTGTTGGGCGTGAACATTCTGCCGCAAAATGCACATTTCTTGGTTGTTTTCATTTCCCCTTTGTTTGATGTTGAACACTCATTCTTGTATATTCCATCGGGGAGTGAACGGAAGTGAACCGCTGTTGCCTGTTGTCAACGGGGTAAATATCTGTGGCAATCCTCGCATTATATCCTGCTGTTTGTTGCCACTTGTGAACCCTTGTAAACCGATGTCAACAGGCTTCGATTTTGTGGCAATAAAAAAGTCCCGTACATTCACCGCGATAGAAATACGTCACAAAAATATGCGGAAAATGGCGGAACAACAAATAAGGTGTGCTAAGTGTTAAATTTTATACAGTTTTGGTTTCCAGTGATTTAAATGCAGACAATGCTCGTTATTTGCAGGTATTTACACCTATCTAAATACTAAAAGCAGAAACAGATTATAGATGATTATAAATATGAAATTGGTATTGCAAAGGAAAGGGGGATAGAACCTAATATCAAAATAGAAGAATCCGGTATTCAACAAGAGAATGGCCATAAACAAGTTAATACAAGAATCGATTATTCAAACAAACCTCAAGATAAGTATAATATTGAAGCACTCTCCAATAAAGAAGTCATAGGAACCATTTCATATTATGACTTTAATGGCAAAGTATGTGAAGTTATTGAATACAATACTGTTGAGAGCTATTTGAAAAGTATAAAAGATGAATTAAATTCTAATCCAAACGGCTTTAAATATGAAACATTAACCACAGATGCCAACATCAGAAAATCAGTAGATGACATAGTTTACGGTGCTTACGGTGAAGATAACCCACATCCTTTAGAATGGTACTCCTCGAATAATACAAAAGCAGCGATAAGTCCAGAACAATATTTATCAGAAGAACGTAATAAAATAATGCGTGAATATGCTAAAAATCCTTTTGGAGCTCTCAATAAAGAAAATATATCAGCCGAGGGTATGGATAAATGGGCAGCCGTTACCAATAAATATATGGAAATGAAAACAAACATATCAACAAAGCAAATAGAATTGCAATCTTCCGGTTGTAAAACTCTGATCTATGATGTATCTCATTCTTCCGGCCAAGAAGAAATCGGCAATTACCGCATTCTAGATAAATCCACCGGTAAGACAGAATCTATAAATGTGGGGGATATTGACCTGGAAAAGCAGTCTCCGGAAACACTCAAAAAGTTGTTATCCGGACAACAAACAGAAATGACCAATAAGTCCGGCACAAACAGTCTTGTCACTCTGAATAAAACCATAACGGGGTGGGGAATATCCGCAGTAAAACAAGTATTCAACTCAGCTGACAACTCTGCCGGCATTTAAATTATTCTGGCAACAAAAACGAAGATATAAAATGAAAGATCAAAAAGAACTACTGAAGAAATGTCTGGTAAACGATATTCCAGCCATTGTTTTCCAGGGAAGCGACAGCTGTGCTGTAGAAATTCTGCAAGCAGCGGAAAACATTTATAGGAAGAACGGTTGCAGTCCGGAGTTTTTGATAGATTTCCATGAAAATGTAGTGGAAAATTTCAGAGCATACCAACTGGAAAACTCTATAGCAACCAAGCTCCCAGATCTGACAACAAGTGAAAAAGAAGCGTTCTACATTCTTCAGGAGAAAGAAGAGGCCTATTTCCCTATTCATATAAAAGATTTTGAACAACACTTAAAAGATTACGGATTTACCAGAACCTATGAGAATACAACATCTTATGGCAAGTATCTTTTATTAAAGGAAAAAGACTATATAGGTATCACAGGAAATAACGGAAACTATGATTTTGCCATTAATTATAGCAAAGAAAGCAATCAGATAAGCTACTTCGTTTTTTCTGACGATCCGAATTATCCGGAACGAATAGGAGACTACAACAGTCTGAAAACATGCTTTTCTGACATAATGTCCAGACACCCGTTAAAAGAAGAAAAGAACGAACTATTTACAGTAATAGAAAACTACCATCAAATGGGATACGATGATATATCCCAAGCCCTGACACAATATGCATCAGCCATAGACAACTTTTGTAACAATGCCCAATCAAAATACATAATTGAAGGTGTTTCCATATGTAAAACAGACAGCAGGCAACTAAAAGGAAATATAACAATTACCCAAAAAGGAAATATACCGGTCAGTCAGATTACAGATTTCCAGATAAAAGATAAATCCACCGGTAAAACAGAACCTCTAAACATAGGCAGTATTAATCTGGAAAAGCAGTCTCCGGAAACAATCAAGAAACTGCTGTCCGGCCACAAAGTCGAAATGACCAATAAGTCCGGCGGAAATAGTCTTGTATCTCTGAATAAGACGGTGACGGGGTGGGGGTTATCCATTGCAAAACAAATCGCCAACTCTACAGATTCGTCAGCAGAAATATAGAATAAAAAAAGTTTTTCTCCCTTTTTTCCCTATCAGTTCAAAAAAATGTGTAATTTTAAATTTTAAAAGATATGAAAATGGATTACGATGAATGCAGGGCCAAAATATCAATCATAGACATAGCAGAGGATCTCGGATATACACGTATATCGGGCAGACAAGCAACGAACTTGACCTATGTTCTTGGCACCCCCAAAAATCCAGAAGACGAAATAGTCATCTTTCCTAAAAAGAACACCTATTTCTCAAGGAAAGGCAGCTTTGACGATAAGGGAGAGCTGACCAAGTTCGTCCTTAAAAGATTGCATATGTTCTCTTATTGCACTCAGCAGGGATATAGGGGAGTCAATGAAGTTCTTTCAAGATATATGACTGGCGAAAGAATTGTCACCGGAAACGTACAAAGCCGTACAAAAGACCACACCCAGAACTACATTAAGGAATTCAATTTGAATTATTGGAATCCTCGTCCTATCAAAAAGGATAATCCATATTTGACCGTCCAAAGGAAGCTCTCTCCACAGACTGTGGAGGATTTCGCCAATAGACTGTTCATCTACCAGGTAGGAAAAAACAATCATATCGGCTTTCCATTCCGCAAACCCTCCCAGATGGAAATCCTTAACTTTGAAATGAGGAACTATTTTGCAGAGACCAATACCAATTATAAAGCCTTTGCCACGGGTGGTGACAAGGCACAAAGCTGTTGGATGGCCAATTTTGTTCCTTTTGACAAGGTTACAGACATATATCTCTTTGAATCCGCTATTGACGCAATGAGTTTCTACGAAATAAACCATTATACTAAAGAAACCACATGCGCATTCATAAGCACGGGGGGATATGTCACCAAATCCCAAATAGAGAATATAAGCCGTATATTCCCATCTGATAAGGTAAAGTGGAATTGTTGCTATGACAATGATGCCAGCGGTAATGGTTTTGACATCACCACAGCATATTATCTCAAAGGTGAGGAATGTAAAGCTTTTGCAAGGACCAACACTGGAGACACATATAAGACCATCTATTTAAGTTTCCCGGATGGAAACACACAGACCTTCAAAGAAGATGCATTTTCCTCCGGCGAGTATCTTAAACAACATAGTATAGACAATGTAAATATCATCAAACCTTCACGGTACAAAGATTGGAATGAGCTTCTTGTCTATTACAAAAGATTTGATTTGAACCTGGGTCCAGGAATGAAATTCATCCCGGCTATCGAAAAGACCATATCCCAACTGAATCTAAGAGGATATGAACAATTGGCCAATAGTATCAGTTCTTCCACAAAAGAACTGGTGGATTCTCTGCTTGAGCAAGCCAATTACTGCATTTCCGCACCTCTTGCCGAGAGCGGCGCTTATACTCTTATGGTAGACTGTAATATCTTCATGGGGCTGGACACGATGGTACCGGTACCAAGCAACTTATATGTTATAGAAAAGTGCACGCAAAAAAAGATATCGGCACATGCCATAAATGAATTTCTTAAAAAAGAATATATAAACATTTTTAGAGACATGAGTTCATCCGATTTCAAAAATTTTCTAGAGAAAGACATCCTAACTTATACAAAGGGTGCTGTAGAAAAGAATTTTGAGAAAGTGATATTGACTTTCGGATGGAGCCTTAAACCTTCAATTCTAAAAAAAAAGAGTTTTGACTTAGAACATGGTATATAGCATAACAATACAGCATGATACCATAATAGTAGCTGTTTCAAGCAGACATGTTGTCACAATTCCTGCCAGGTTTAATGGAATGATTCTCGGGCTTTGGAACTTGATACAGATTTTCGTTGCCTACTGTAATGAGAATCCGAATTGGGTGAGTAATGTCCGGTCACTGTGGGGTGACCGATTCAAATAGGGACAGGTATGGAACGGATGCCTATTCATGCCCCTATTATAGCTGACACATGGACTTTTATACATTCTTGCACTTTTTAAGTGGGTAAAAAAGTACTATTTGTATTTTATACAAAAAATTGTTTGCTTAATGAAATGGAACATACATTGCCAATGATATTTAATACCTATATATAGGTATTAGATGCGTTTTTATACCAAAAAAATGGTATTTTTATAATCTTTTGTAATATCTAATTTTGCGTCCTAAAATAGATCTTTTATCGAAGAGAGATACAGTTTCCTTATATTTGAACTGGGGCTTCTGTAAAGTGCGATAAATATGAGGCTGGAACGGAGCTATCAGAAGAATTTTGGAGAAAATCCGTTTTTTAACTTAGTTAGATCTATCAATGAAAATATAAGTATTTATCTGCGTTGTATTAAGATATAGCATATCAGAACTACAACCATCCCGTTTTTTATTTAGATTTGCAGTTTGCTTTTAATCACTCAAGATCCGTATTACTATGTATGGAACTTAAATAAAGTACTAATATATATTGGATTTTCCTAAATATAATGCAGTTGCTATATTGTTAGACAACAGACGGTTGAGGTCTGTGAGATTATGCAACGGCACCAACAAAAACAACATGTATTTTTAATAATTTTAGTTTTGTTACACACAATGGTTTGTTTTAATTTAAAATTTACATATAATTTTGCATTATTAATAAATATGATGTTACTTATGAAAAAAGGTATTTTGGGGTGTAATATTATATACTTGTTTATACTTATTTGCATAGGAATTGCCCTCCCTATCAAATCGCAAAACAATTACAAAGTAAAACTTACAGGCACTGTTTATGAGTACGACCACAACAACAAGCGTTTGCCTTTAGAATTTGCAGCTGTGTCTATTCCTGAAATTGCACTAGGGACAACCTCTGATGAAAATGGTAGATACATACTGGAAAACGTACCTACTGGTAAAATTCGTATGCAAATTCAATATTTGGGCAAAGTCTCCATTGACACCTTAATAAATGTAAATAAGGATTTGGTTCTTAATTTTACAATGAGGAATGAGGATTTTAAGTTGAAAGAAGTTACAGTAACTGCAACCAACAGCCGTTCAGGCAAATCCACATCTTCTCACATTTCCCGCTCTGCTATGGACCATATGCAAGCGACCAGTTTATATGATGTAATGTCATTGATGCCAGGTGGAATTTCACAGAATCAAGATATGAGTTCGGCACAACAGATTAACATCCGTCAAGTTTCCAGTTCCAGTGGTCCGGAAGCTCCGATGAATGCTATGGGCACCGCAATAATTCGTGATGGTGCCCCCATCTCAAATAATGCTAATCTATCTGCGATGAGCCCTACGGTATTAAGTGGTACGGAAACACCCGCTTCATTGGCCGGAGGTGCCTCGCCGGCTGGTGGAACCGATGTTCGTAGTATTTCTACTGAAAATATAGAGTCTATACAAATCGTTCGTGGTATCCCTTCTGTTGAATATGGTGATCTGACCTCAGGAGCAGTAATTATTAATACAAAAGCTGGTCGTGAGCCGCTACGTGTCAAAGCAAAAGCCAATCCCAATATCTATCAGGTGTCTATGGGAACCGGTTTTGAACTTGGAAAAAAGAAAGGCGCTTTAAATGTAAGTGCAGATTATGCTTATAATACGAATAATCCAATATCCAGTTACCAGCACTATCAGCGTGCCACAACAAAGTTGCTCTATTCAAATACTTTCTTTAATAATAAGTTACGTACCAATTCCAGCTTTGATTTTATTTATGGTAAGGATCAACGTGAACGTAATCCTGATGATGAACAAACTAAAACAGCTTCGGAAGGCCGCGATATAGGTTTTACTTTGAATACCAATGGTACATGGAATATAAATAAGGGCTGGTTAAAAACACTACGCTATGTATTGTCAGGTACGTATATGGATAAAGACAGTTATTATGAAACCGTATACAGTTCTGCTACATCTCCTTATTCCATGACCACTACAAACGGTGCGGTACTTAGTAACTTTGCAGGTCAGCATATCTATGATGCCAATGGTAATCAAATTACTAATTTTGGACCGGAAGACATAAATCATTATGCTGTTTATCTACCAAGCAGCTATTTGGGACACTATGAGATCGATAGTCGTGAAGTTAATTTGTTTGCTAAAGTGACGAGTTCTCTATTCAAGGCGAGCGGTCATGTAAACAACCGCATCTTGATTGGTGCGGATTTCCGGAGTGACGGTAACGTTGGTAAAGGAAAAACTTATGACCCAAGTACTCCTCCTTATCGTAGTCAATACGGTCATAATTCATCTTTCCGTCCACGTAACTATAAGGATATTCCTTTCATTAACCAATTTGGTGCATATGTGGAAGATAATTTCAAATGGTCCATAAGCGGTACGCATGATTTGAACATTCAGGCTGGTGTGCGTTATGATCATACCTCAGTAGTAGGAGGCATTTTCTCGCCACGTGTAAATGCATCCATTGATTTGATTCCGAATCTATTAAGTCTTCAGGGAGGTTACGGTATTGCTGCAAAGATGCCTTCTCTTCTCTATTTATATCCAGAAAATGCATATTTTGAATATATCAATATAAATGAGCTTACCAATGAAAATATTCCGGAAAGCCAGCGCTTGTTTATGACTACCACAGAAGTTCGGCAAGTAGATAACTCAGATTTGAAGATTGCCCAAAATCATAAAGCAGAAGTCGGTTTTAATTTACGAGTGGGTAAAACCAATCTGAATGTAATAGCTTATAAGGAGCGTCTGAAGGATGGTTATGTAATGAGCCAAACCTTCAACACCTTCAATACATTTATCTACAATGAATACCAGCGCACAGAAAACGGGATAGAGCTTAGTAGTAGCCTACCGGTATTGTCTACTTATGCAAAACCAACTAATAATTTAAATATAGAAACTAAAGGTTTAGAATTTGATTTGAATATCGGACGTATTGATGCTATCCGTACGGCCTTCCAAATAAATGGCTCATGGATGCGTACTAAGAGTTGGCGTCAGGGTTATAGCTTCTATGACAATAGCGAAGATGCTGCTTCAGCCCGTAAACCGGTGGCCATTTATTCTCAAGAAGGCAATGCAAGTTACAAACAACAATTTGTAACGACTTTACGTGCCACTCACAATATCCCGCGTATCGGTTTTGTTGTTACGATGACAGCACAAGCTATTTGGCAGCAGTCTAATTGGAATACATTTGGAAACGATTCTATACCTGTGGGCTATTTAGCATTGGAAGATGCGTCTGTAAATATGTTTCCCAAGGGGAAATATACCACTACCCAGCAAGTAAAGGATGCAGGATATGGATATATGTTGAATAATGTAAGTCATAATAATGCTATAAAAGAATCATACAGTCCTTATTTTTGTTTTAACTTGAATGTAACTAAAGAAATTAGCAATATGCTACGTGTTTCTTTCTTTGCCAACAATATGTTCAGAAGTTATCCGCGCAGAGAATCCAAACGTAATCCGGGTTCATATATTCAATTGAATAACCGATTTTTCTTTGGGCTGGAATTATCACTCACTTTATAATGTTTAGGAAGTTATGAAAAAATATTTAATATATTTGTTTACATTGGCAAGTACCCTTTTGATAGGATGCGATTCGTTCAGGGACATGTCTGGCACAGCAGAAGTGAATCCTATCACAGTGGATGTATATTTGGATATTACCGTTGAAAATATATCCACACTGAAAGATCTGACTGTAAAGTTCGACAATTACGATGAAGATTTACATTATGTAAAAGAAGTAACTGATAATAGTGTGAAAGTTGACGGAATTATCCCCGGAATTTATTCGGTAACAGTATCCGGTACAGCGATCGATACAGAAAACAATGAATACTACATCAATGGCAATTCTGTAAATGCGGCATTATTTAAGCATGGTAGCGCATTGAATATTGAAGTACAAGGGCTTAAAGTGAGCCCATTAATATTCAAGGAGATTTATTATTGCGGTAGCCGTCCGGAAAAAGGAGGAGTCTATTTCCGAGACCAGTTCTATGAGATATACAATAACTCTGCTGACATTTTGTATTTGGACGGTATTTATTTCGCAAATTTAACTCCGGGTACAGCTACCACTAAATTACCTATTTGGCCGGAAGCGGACGGTAATAATTATGCATATGGAGAACGTGTGTGGAAATTTCCAGGAAATGGAACCGAATATCCGTTAGCGCCAGGTGAATCTTGCATCATTTCTCAATTTGCCGCTAACCATCAGTTGGACATCTATAACCCTCAAAGTCCTATAGACGGCAGTAGTTCTGAGTTTGAGTTTAATATGAATAATCCAAACTTCCCTGACCAGGCAGCTTATGATATGCAACATGTTTTCTACCAAGGAAAAGCAGAGATGGGAAGTATACCACAATATTTGACATCCGTATTCGGAGGTGCTTATGTGATTTTTCGTGTTCCTGAAGGAGAAGCTTGGGATCCGGTCAACGATGAAAATATGAAGACAACAGATCTTAGCAAACCGAACAGCAATGTTTATTATGCAAAAATACCTATTAAATATGTATTGGATGCTGTTGAAGCAGTAAACAATGAGTCAAAGATGAATGCAAAACGTGTCCCCGGTGTACTTGATGCAGGTATTACTTGGGTAGGAGCTACTTATTGCGGTTTAGGTATTGCTCGCAAATTGTCCACAGACGAAGAAGGTAATCCTATTATTCGCGAAGAAACAGGTACATATATATATCAGGATACAAACAACAGTACGGATGACTTTGAACGTGGCGTTGTTCCTGTAATGCGTCGTAATGGAGCAAAAATGCCTTCATGGAATCACACATTGTAATAATTAACTAAAAAGACAGAACAATGAAAAAACAATATATGAACTATATGAAAAGCTGCCTGCTGGTAATGATAGCCTGCCTTGTAAGTATGGTGGGAGCGGCACAGGGCTTCTCTCCCGCCGCTATGGAACAATTGAAAACAAGACGACTATGGTCTCATTCACAGAATGCTGCCGGTATGCCATTCGATGATATTCAGAATTATTCGAATGTTATATTGGGATATGACTTACAGGACGGAAACTATTGCCGTCCGCAAGAGGGGCAGAAAGAGGCTATCGTAGGTGTATCCAGTGAAGGCTTTATCAATCTGAAAAATGCATATGTGTGGGGAGCATTTAATTTTGCACAAAAAAATCTGACAGATGCCGGATATAACGCCTCCATTGCCGATCCATTCAGGGGAATGCCTTACTATGTCGCAGACCAGCACTTAAGCAAATGGAGAAATCAATATTACGATCTGAAGTTTCGTGCAGCTACTCCTTTACTTGGTAATCATTGGGCATTGGGGTTGGAAGGTAATTATGTAGCTACATTAGCTGCCAAACAGCGCGACCCGCGTGTGGATACCCGTTTTTATACGCTGGGACTGACGCCGGGGATTACTTACAAGTTGAATAATTCACACAAGTTTGGTGCAAGTTTCAAGTATAGTTCTATCAAGGAAGACTCAAGAATGAGTAATGTCAACTCTTATGTGGATCAGGACTATTATATATTATACGGTTTGGGAACAGCCATAAAAGGAATAGGCAGCGGTGTAACCAGCAATTATATTGGAGACCGTTTCGGTGGAGCTCTCCAGTACAACTTCAGTATGCCCTCTTTCAATTTACTGCTTGAGGGCAGTTACGATGTAAAAGCGGAAACTGTTCAGCAGAACTATACGACTCCTAAAAAAATAGCCGGTGTAAAAGATAAAACTGCTCATGTTTCTTTAACGATGATTCAGGAAGGAAAGGACTATACCAATTATATGAGAACCACATATACAAATCGTAACATCGATGGTATTCAGTATATTTCTCAACGCGATAACTCTGAATCACAAAGTGGCTGGGTGGAATTATATAATAACATCCGTTCTACGTACAAGGCACAAACCGCTTCTCTTAATTATGCATTAAGCAGAAACCGCGGGAATGAATATAGTTGGAAAGCAGAATTAAATGTGAATTATACCAAGCAAGACGATGAATATTTAATGCCTAATTCTGTACAGAATGCAGAAAATTTATCTTTAGGCTTAGGTGGCAAAAAAAATTTTGTTTTAGGCAATAGTTTGAATCGCAGGCTTTTAATAGATGTTCATGTTGCGTATAACAATAATCTGGGAGGTGAATATGTATATGGTGGCAGCCATGCAGACTATCCAACTGTAACCGAATTACAACAAGGGCTGACTAATTATTATACCTGTGATTACTATCGTATTGGCGGGTCGATAACGTATTCGCAACAAGTCAGAGAAAACAGACGTATGAACTTATTTGCAAAAGTTGTATTCGATCGTGTAAATACCTCTGACTATGATTATGATGGGCGTACTCATTTATCGATAAGTTTAGAATGTAATTTTTAATGCTACATAACGAAATCTATATTACAAAACATGCGTAAATTAATAACTGGAAGTTTGATGCTCTGCAGCATATTATCTCTGCGGGCACAGACATTTGTTAAACCGGCTGTGAAAGTAAAGGACACCTCTTTTGCTGTAATTACAGATAAAGGGACATTTCAGGCTTGTGAAGCCGAGCTTAAAGCCTATCAGGAGATTCTAGGAATGGAAGGGTTGCCTACGTTCATCGTATACAATGAATGGAATAAACCGGAAGATGTAAAGAAAGTTATTGTTAAGCTCTACAAAAAGGATAAATTGGAAGGAGTGGTATTTGTCGGTGATATCCCTATTCCAATGCTCCGCAAAGCCCAGCATATGACTTCCGCTTTTAAAATGGATGAGAAAAACAATGACTGGAGAGATTCTTCAGTGCCCAGCGACCGTTTCTACGATGATTTCGACCTACAATTCGATTTTTTGAAACAGGACAGTGTCGAAAATAATTTCTTCTATTATAATTTGGCTATAAAATCTCCACAGCAAATTCGGTGTGACATATATTCTGCACGTGTCAAAGCTGTTGATAACGGCGAAGAACCGCATGCGCAAATCAGCCGCTATTTTAAAAAAGTGGTGGCTGAGCACCAGATAAACAATAAATTAGACCAATTCTTCTCCTATACAGGTGATGGCTCTTACTCTAACTCATTGACTGCATGGACACCGGAAACCTTTACTATTCGCGAACAAATGCCGGGCGTATTCGATAAAGAGGGACGGGCCCGTTTCATCCGTTATAATTTCAGCGATTATCCCAAGGACGATGTCATTAATATGCTGAAACGCACAGATCTGGACTTGTCTATTTTTCATGAGCATGGTATGCCCGAACGTCAATATCTTTCCGGTAGTCCCGCTACTAATAGGTGGAATGCTCATGTAGATGCAATGAAGTACTATTATCGTGGTTTAGCGCGTAGAAAGCAAAACAACAAAAAGTCTTTCGACGAAATGCTGGATATGATGAAAAACACATACGGTTTGGACACTACTTGGATTGCAGGCTATGATGATCCCAAAGTAATTGCAGAAGATTCTTTACTAGACCTGCGCACCGGTATTATCCTGTCGGAAGTTACAGAGTTTAAGCCTAATAGCCGTATGGTAATTTTCGATGCATGCTATAATGGTGATTTCCGGGAAAAAGATTACATTGCCGGACGTTATATCATGTCGGAAGGAAAATGCGTAACTACTTTTGCCAATTCAGTCAATGTACTGCAAGATAAAATGGCAAACGAGATGCTCGGCCTGTTAGGTATGGGAGCACGAGTGGGGCAATGGGCTAAATTGACGAATATTCTCGAATCGCACATTACCGGTGACCCTACTCTACGTTTTCAATCTATCAATGAGGTAGATGCCAATGCTTTGTTCAAAGAACCATATAGCGAGTCCCGCATGTTGGAGTTATTACAGTCGCCCTATGCCGACATACAGAATTTTGCTTTGCACAACCTTTATCGCAATGACTATCCGGGTATTTCTGATTTATTAAGAAAAACTTTTGAAACTTCCTCGTTCATGATGGTACGTTTCACCTGCTTGGCATTGCTTGAGAAGATTAGTGACAAAAACTTCCGGGAAGTCTTACACTTGGCCATTACGGATTCCTATGAATTTATTCGTCGCACCTCTGTTCGTATGATGCAACATGTGGGACTGAACGAGTATGTTTATCCGCAAATCAAAGCCTATGTAGAAGACAACCTATCCGAGCGTGTGGCATTTAATGTGAGTTTGGGGCTTCAAGTCTTTGATCAGGCAGCCGTACAGGCGGCAATTGATAAAGTAATGGCTGAGACCTATGTGTTGCAAGACAAGGAGGAGATGCGTAAGGTTTTGGAGAATGCCAATAATAGTCGTAGCATGCAAAAAGAGTTATTAAGCAAAGAAACTTCCGAACGTTGGCGCATCCTTTATTGCAATTCTCTGAAAAATCATATGGCACATGCCTGTGTAGACGGCCTCTTGGCTTTACTTACCGACTCCAGTGAAAGTGAAAAGCTAAAAACCTGTTTATTGGAGGCTTTTGCTTGGTTCACTCATTCTTATCGGAAGCCTGACATCCTTCGGGTATGCGATCAACTGAGAAAAGATAAGAGCTTATCCGAGAACCTTCGTGAAGAAGCCGACCGTACATATTACAGACTTAAAAATTAATTGGCCATGATTAAAAAAATAATATATCTGGCATTTCTTTTGCCATTGGCAGGAAATGCACAAACAACAGTCATAAAGCCATTGGTCAAACAACCTACCGCTTTTGCTATCATAACAGATAACCAAACTTATGCAAATACCAAAGATGCCATGCATCAGTACAAAACTGCGGTTGAAGATGATGGTTTGGCAACTTATCTGATCAGCGGTGACTGGCAAAATCCAGATCAAGTCAAACAGATAATCATCAAAACATATCAAGAATGCCCTTCATTGGAAGGTCTGGTTTTAATCGGCGATGTGCCTGTCGCATTGGTACGTAATGCGCAACACATGACTACTGCATTCAAAATGAATGAGAAAGCCTTTCCTTGGGATCAGTCTTCCGTACCTACCGACCGCTTTTATGATGATCTGAACTTAAAGTTTGAGTTCATCAGGCAAGACTCAGTAAATCATCAGCATTTCTACTACAAATTGACAGAAGACAGTCCCCAGCGGCTAAATCCTACTTTCTATTCAGCTCGTATCAAGTATCCGGAAAAAAAGGAAGGGGATAAATATGCGGCCATTGCCTCATATCTGAAGAAAGCTGCTGCTGCCAAGGCAGATAAGCATAATCAATTAGATCGGGTATTCTCATTCAATGGTGCTTCTTACAATTCCGATTGCCTGATTGTATGGATGGATGACGAAAAAGCTTATATGGAGAACTTTCCATTAGCTTTTGGTCGTCAAATGGGATTCAAACATTGGAACTTCCGAATGAAACACCCTATGAAATATAAGTTATTCAGCGAATTGCAACGAAAGGACCTTGACTTATTTATGTTTCATGAACATGGAATGCCAACAGGGCAGCTTATTAATGATGAATTGGCATGCACTGATTTCAATAATCGTTATAAAATGTTGAAGAGTACACTTTATAATGCAGTCATGTCCCATGTTGGAAAACGTGACAAAGACACCTTACGTATTCAGATGCAGGAAAAACGACAAGTGAATGAGGTGTTTTTTAAAGACCTGGACAATCCTAAGTTCTGGGAAGCAGACTCTCTTCACTACGCTGATGAACGTATCGTAACGGAAGATTTAATGAAGAGAAATCTTTCCACTAATCCGAAGATGATAATGTTTGATGCGTGCTACAACGGTTCTTTTCACGAAAACGACTATATAGCAGGACAATATATCTTTAATGACGGTCAGACATTAGTAGCACAAGGAAATACCCGTAACGTATTGCAAGACCGCTGGACTATTGAAATGATTGGTTTGTTGTCCCATGGTGTACGAGCCGGGCAATACAATAAGCTAATCGCATCACTTGAAGGTCATTTGTTTGGTGATCCCACTTTCCGTTTTGCTCCTATCGAAGCCAATACTTTAAGTACCGATATAACAATACACAAAGATGACAAAGCCTATTGGAAGAATTTGTTAAACAGCCCATACGCTGATGTACAAAGTTTGGCCATGCGTATGCTGGCTGACGCCGATACCCAAAAGGAATTATCTCCGTTGCTCCTGAAGAAGTACCGGGAAAGTGGCTTCAATACGGTTCGTATGGAAGCTATCAAGTTGTTGAGCCGTTATCAGGACGACAACTTCATCGAAGCATTACGCGAAGGTTTGAACGATACTTATGAAATGGTAGCTCGCCAAAGTGCCATTTATGCTGGATTTGTAGGTGACGATTCCTTATTGCCCGCTATTGTGGAAGCATTGGTCGAACATAATGAACGCTTACGCGTACAAATGAGTGCCAACAAGGCTTTAAGCCTTTATCCGAAAGAGAAAGTAGAAAAGACAATAGAAGACTTTTATGCAAAAGTTGACCGTTTGAATGAAAACGAAGAGAAAAAACGATTACTAAGAAGCCTGGAAAGAATGTTTGTACAAGAGGCAAAAGTCCATCAGACCTTGATGGATGTAGCTGCACCGGAAGCAAAACGTATCAGTGCAATCCGCAATGTGCGTAACTATACATTCCATTTCCACGTGGATGATTATTTGAATGTAATTCGTGATGCCGGTAATCCACAGGAAGTACGTGTAGTAATGGCCGAAGCATTAGGTTGGTTTACTAATTCTGTACAACGGCCACACATTCTTGAAGAAATAAAGAAGATGCAACAAACAGCCAATCTTCCGGAAGATTTAAAAGCAGAGCTTGAACAGACAATCAAAAGATTAAGTTTATAAATATGAATAAATACATCCTTTTGGCAATTACCGCTTTGTGCTTACAGGATATGCAGGCGCAAACAGTTGTACATCCTAGTATAAAAACAAAGACTACTTTTGCAATTGTAGTCGATCAGAAAAGTTATGATGAAGCGAAAAGTGAAATTGATGCTTATCGTACCAGTATAGAAAAAGAAGGTTTAGGTACTTACTTGCTAATTGATGATTGGAAAAGGCCCGAACCTATTCGTGAGCAACTTGTCAAATTGCATGAGAATGAGAAAACGCCTTTGGAGGGTTGCGTATTTATAGGTGACATCCCTATTCCAATGATTCGTGATGCACATCATCTATCTTCGGCTTTCAAAAGGTCTCCCAAAGCCAATTGGCAGAAATCAAGCGTTCCTTCCGACCGTTATTATGATGACTTCGGATTAAAATTTGATTATATTAAACAAGACAGTTTGATACCTGACTATCATTATATGACATTGCGTGCTGATTCTAAACAGTATATTTCACCGGATATTTATTCGGCCCGTATCCGTCCATTACATTTAGAAGGTGAGAACCGTTATCAGATGCTACGCGATTACTTAAAAAAGGCAGTTGCCGAAAAAGCAAAGCAAAATGCATTTGACCAACTGACTATGGCCCGTGGCCATGGTTACAATTCTGAAGATCCTTTGGCATGGAGCGGTGAGCAAATAGCCTTACGTGAGCAATTGCCGCAAATATTCAAATCGGGTAATACAGTGAAGTTCTATGATTTTAACATGCGCTATCCGATGAAACCATTATACTTGAACGAGATTCAGCGCGAAGGATTAGATGTCATGCTATTCCATCACCACGGTGGCCCCACCATGCAGTATATCAATGGCTATGAAAATGGTTCCGGTATTAATTTGAGTATTGAGAATGCCAAAATATTCTTGCGAAGCAAAGTGCCTTCATACGCCAAGAAACATGGGCGTGAAGCTGCTATCAAAGAATATGCCAAGCAGTATGGGGTGCCTGAAAGTTGGTGTGCGGAAGCTTTCGATGAGGAGAAAATAAAATCGGATTCCATTGTAAACCGTAATATGGATATCTATACTGAAGATATTCGTCTTTTGACTCCTAATGCGCGTTTTATATTGTTCGATGCTTGTTTCAACGGTTCTTTCCATTTGGATGACAACATTGTAGGCTCTTATATATTCAATAAGGGTAAGACCATTGCTACTATGGGATGTACGGTTAACACCATTCAAGATAAATGGCCGGATGAATTTCTCGGCTTGTTAGCTGCCGGTATGCGCATCGGGCAGTTCACTCGTTTTACCTGCTTCTTGGAAAATCATCTGATCGGTGACCCGACTTTTCACTTCACCAATAATGCCGGGCTGGATATGGACATCAACCAAGCTTTAGTTGCGCAGGAAGGAAATGTTACATTCTGGAAAAAACAGCTGAATTCCCCTATGGCTGACATGCAGGCAATGGCGCTCCGTCAATTGTCAATGGCAAATTATAGTGGTCTCGTTGAGTTGCTGAAGAAAAGTTACCACGAATCGAACTATTTCGTTGTGCGGTTGGAAGCATTACGCCTATTAGCTTTGAACTATCCGACAGAGGTTGCCGATGTATTGCAGACAGCCATGAACGACAGTTATGAACTGATCCGTCGTTATGCGGTGGAATACGTTGAAAAGAATTGCAATCCGGAATTGTTGCCGGCATGGATAGAAAGCTATTTATTACGCGGACATGAAAACCGCCATCGTTTCAGAATTTTTAGTGCTATCAACACGTTCGACCATGATATGGCTTTGAATGAATTGAAGAAACAGGCTGCCGATTGGTCTTTCTACGATTCTTCCTATGTGAATGAATTGTTAGAATACCTTCCTCGCCAAAAGAAAGGACTTGAAAGAGATTTTGCACTTATTGACAGTCCGGAAAGTACTACCAAACAGATACAAAGCGAAATAAGTAGGTTCCGAAATAAACCTATTGCTAAAGCTATTGAGCCATTACTGAACATTATAAAAAATGAAAGCCAAGAAGAAGAACTTCGCATATTGGCTGCTGAAACATTAGGCTGGTATAATTTATACTATAATAAAGCAGATATAATCAAAGAACTTAACACATTTAGAACTTCCAATCAAAAGCTAATGAACGAAGTTACCAAAACAATTAATAGGCTGAAAAGTCAAAATAGGTAGAATCATCCAAACGATGAGATAGACCGGATCCAAAGGGCGGTTCTGCCATTCCTGAGCAGCCTGGTTGACTTTGTTCGTGATGATGGAAATAGCTGATGTGGACAGTTCTATCTCATAGATTTCACGCATCTCCTCTTCTATGTCTGACACGCTCATTCCTTTGGCATATAGGGAGATAACAAGTTTTTCTTTAATATTATCGACACTATACAGGGACATTCAGTAAATGTCTATAGTATAACTCCTCAACCAGTTCCAGACACCAATCATTAAAACAGGGATATTCCTAAAATAATAAAATTTAAGGCAACTAATTCATTGCGAGTTAGTTGCCTTTTTTGTATCTTTAAGCATTCCCCCCAAAAAAAGGTTTGACGGCCAAAACGGGGGTAATCTAAAATAAAAACACATGGTAAAGATACAAAAAATCTCAGAAATCGAACCTCGTTTAGGTTTTACCGAGTTCGATATGCTAAAAAAATATCGTCAAAGTTTTGCAACGAGTGAATTAGGTCGCCTCCATGCTCTGTTTCCTTTCTCGGAACTGGCCCGACAAATGCATTTGAAGTCCTCTGCTTTGGGTCGTAAAAGTTATTTTTCTCCCGAAGGTAAAATAGCCTTGATGGTCTTGAAGTCCTATACCAACTTTTCCGATGCACAACTGATTGAGCATTTAAACGGTAATATTCATTACCAGTTGTTTTGTGGTGTTCAGATTGATCCGCTTCATCCACTAACCAATCCTAAAATCGTTAGTGCAATTCGTCAGGAACTAGCGCATCGCCTTGACGTTGAGCCCCTCCAGCTCATTCTTGCCGAGCATTGGAAACCTTATCTTGAGAACCTTCATGTCTGTATGACCGATGCCACCTGTTATGAAAGTCATCTGCGTTTTCCTACTGATACCAAACTCTTATGGGAAGGTATTGTATGGCTTCATCGTCATCTGTGCAAACATTGCCAGACCTTGCACATACAACGTCCCCGTAACAAGTATCTTGATGTACGCCGTGCCTATCTTGCTTATAGCAAACTGCGTAAACGCAGGAAATCACAGACTCGTATGATTACACGAAGGTTACTTCAGTTATTGGAAAAGTTCAATACTGCCAACAGATAATCCAAATGATCGCCTGTCATAATATAACAGGCATTGTTCATTACATAATTGTTGGCATCATATGCAAAAGCCATTTGGTTTCCGATTATTTTCCATACAATTTTTGGCTTAGAAAAATCCTCCCAATAACTGATGCTATCTTGTGTTTCAAACCACTCGTTACTAGTTTTCTTTCGGGCTTTTATTTTTTTGCCATTAACAATATGAGTTTCTCCTGTTTGTTCTAAACGCTCTATGCCAATTGACAGAAGATAATTTTTCACCGCAGGATAACTTTCTATATCATAATGCCGCGAAGGAAATGTGGCTATAATCCACAAGTCCGCCCATTCATATTCATATCTCTTGATATCCCTGCCACGAAGAATCGGTCGTATAAGTTCAGCCGTCCGAACACGTTCATCTTCTGTTTGACAATTCGCTAGTATCTCATCACGCTTTTCGGTAGAAATGATAAAAGCATCATTGAAACCAGTTTTTATCCCATAGTTGATTTGGATGTTCCAATCCTTCAAGGGTATTCCCACAGACTCAATCTTCTGCTTGATGCTCTGTTCAATGGGAGACAATATCACCCATGGGATAGAATCTGCAAAGTTACACTTCACGCCTTGTTGCTGCACGAAATCGCTGGAATTGTACCACCCGTATAGAACTATACAACCATATTGACAATATAGTCGAAGCTAATGAACTAATTAACAGTTTGCGACTGTGTGATCCAGCTGTTGGTTCGGGTCACTTTCTTGTGTCTGCTCTCAATGAACTGATACTCTTGAAATACGAATTAGGTATTTTGGTAGATGCTACCGGTAAGCGTATCCGCAAAGCGGACTATCAACTTGCCATTGAAAATGACGAGCTGATTGTTACCGATACCGAAGGTAATTTATTTGCTTACAACCCACTCAATGCGGAAAGTCGCCGCATGCAGGAAACTCTTTTCAAGGAGAAGCGTCAAATCATTGAGAACTGTTTATTTGGCGTTGATATTAACCCCAACTCTGTGAAGATTTGCCGCCTACGACTGTGGATTGAATTGTTGAAGAATGCTTACTATACGGCTGAAAGTAATTACACTTATTTAGAAACCTTACCAAATATCGACATTAACATCAAATGTGGAAATTCTTTGCTTCACCGATTCGCTTTGACAGACAGTATTCAGACCGTACTGCGAGAGTCTAGTATCAGCATCAGCCAATATAAGGAGGCTGTAGCTAAATATAAAAATGCCCAAAGTAAAAGCGAAAAGCAGGATTTGGAAACGTTTATAACAGAAATCAAGTCGAAACTGAAAACAGAGATCAACCGCCGGGATGCACGATTGGTTAGATTGAACAAACGCCGCTCTGAGTTGGCAAACTTACAAGCGCCTCAACTGTTTGAACCGACAAAAAAGGAAAAGAAAGCGTCGGACAAGCGCATTGCCGATTTAAAGAAAGAAATTGCGACTTTAGAAAATATATTTGAGGAAATACGCTCCAACAAAATTTATCTTGGTGCATTCGAATGGCGTATAGAGTTTCCAGAAGTACTCGATGCCGAAGGCAACTTCTTGGGATTTGACTGTATCATTGGCAATCCACCTTACATTCAGTTACAATCTATGGGTAAGAGTGCCGATGTATTAGAATGCATGGGTTACATAACTTATGCACGCACTGGTGATATTTACTGCCTCTTCTATGAGTTGGGTATGAACCTGCTTACTCCCAATGGTTTTCTTTGCTATATCACGTCTAATAAATGGATGCGTGCAGGGTATGGTGAAGCCTTGCGAGGTTATTTCGCAAGCAAGACCAATCCTATTATGTTGGTAGATTTTGCAGGTATAAAAATATTCGATGCAATAACGGTAGAAGCAAATATTCTTTTATCTCAAAAAGCAGCAAATATTTTTAACACACAAGCTTGTTTGGTACAAGATTCGAATGGCTTGAATAATTTGAGCCATAATAACCATTAAACTTTTGCAACACGGTCTTGGTGATTGCTTCACGGCACATGAACATAGTGATAAAGCCTGGAGTGAATACTGAACCATCCTTGTGACCATTTATTTTCTCGAATATAAGCCCTAAAACAGAAGCATTGATGAGTGTTTTAGCCTCTTCTTGCACTTCTTCACTGCCTTCGCTCGCAAAGTTATAAGCGTCGAGAAAAGCAAACAAATATTGCAGGGTGGGTAATGCGTTGACTTGTAGATTGCGTTTTTTATTTCGTAATACGCTACTCGCCAAGACAGGAAGTACCGTACGTTGTGAAAGGCTGTTTATCTTAATTGTTTTACTTTCCAAATCTGTCACCTCGAAAAGAGAACTGTTAAGATAGGGAACGTAAGCAAAATCACGCATAATGGAGTGTGTGCGGCTGCCCATGTCACGTGCAAGCACTTGGAAAAAGAGTGTGTTGAGATCATCATAGTCATGAATCTTAGTTATTGAAAGAAATTTATAGATTGCATCTCCATTGTGGTATTTCAACATCTGAGCCTCCAACAGTTTCAAGAAAAGGATACGATTCATCCAAGTAATACACAATTCCATTGCAACATTGAATAACCGTTCCTCATAATCATTCCCATACAAACTACCATTTATGTGACGCAAACAATCTTCTGCATCCAGTTGGTTAATAGTATTCTCTAGTAATGAAGCCTCGTCACGCCGTTCCACAGCTTTGCGTACAATCACGGTTTTATTATTCTCTTTGCGTTCCTCAATACCAATAATGTGTAGCAGCTCAGTGTAGAATCCACGGTTGAGCGAATTGCTGTCATTTTGGAACGATAGCTTCAAAAGATGTGTATCGCTGAATATCTTATAAAGTTCGATAAGTTTGCGTGAAGCGCTACTGTCTGTTCTATCAAGCAGGTGTTGATAGTCTTGTAAGTTGAAGTAAGTGTATTCAAGGCTATCTTTCACCTCCTCAATATAGGTTGTTGCAATTTCAGTATAGAAGAAATCGGTTTTGTTACTGGTTTTGCGTCCATCCACAAAGTCTTGAAACTCACGACGTAATTGTTTGTTCTGATAGAATTTGCGTTCAAACTCATGGGCATCAAAAATAAAGAATTCATGAATATTAGTAGCGATGAGATATTTAATATCATTGTTCTTCTTATTGACACGTTCTTTAAGATAGTATAGCAATAATTCCTGCAAAGCCTTACGATTAAGATTGTCATTAGAAATCATCTCACCTTTGTTGGTGGTACTCTTTACTTCAATCAATAACCCTATATTGGACTTGATAGTTTTATCCAATCGGATAGCCAAATCAATATCTTCTTCGGGAGCCATGTAGTATGGCTTGTAGAACGTTTCACTCAGAAAATTACGTAAATGTTCTTTTTGCGTGTGTTCTCTTTGCCCATCCACAATATTGTCTCTCAATGTGCGAAGGGCATTTTTGAATAAGTCAAAATCTGTTGTTTCAATCGCAACCTGTCTATATGCTTTGTTCAAAACTTGATTCGGTTTGAGTAGTCCCATAATGTTTGGTAAATGAGTTAATAAAATACAAAGGTAGTCTAAAAACTTGATAATAAAGAATGAACGTATTGGTTTAACGAAAGTTTGTTCTACTGCCAGCCATTATCAACAAACAATAGCAGCAGTAGATTTGACATGATTCTACTTATTATATTGTAATAGCCAGCCAAAGTAATCTTTTCACATCCGGATCTATCACAGGTTGGATAAGTTGTTAACCTGAAGGTAACCGACCTGATGGTATAGGAACAGGAAGAAGTCTGTAATCATGGCATTTACCCGGATAGAGAAGCCACATTTTTTATTGCCGGACTTCCGGCATTGCCTCATCCATGTGTGAAAAGGAGTTTTTTCTTTCACCACAACGTTCCTTTCACATACCCAAAGGGGGTAGTGGATCCAGACCTGCTTCGGCTTTCTTTTTCCTTCCCATATGACAAAAACCGACTATCCATGACTATTCCTGCCAGTGTGCCGGTCGTGCTTGCCTCTCATGGTTTCTTCCCTTATATTCGCACTGATATTTAAACGAGTTGAAAATATGGAAATATGCTACATCGAGGCCGGT
This sequence comes from Bacteroides sp. MSK.20.82, assembly GCF_019052485.1. Classification (NCBI taxonomy): domain Bacteria; kingdom Pseudomonadati; phylum Bacteroidota; class Bacteroidia; order Bacteroidales; family Bacteroidaceae; genus Bacteroides; species Bacteroides sp. MSK.20.82. The sequence goes on along the minus strand of NZ_JAHQUN010000010.1, from coordinate 2,971 downwards.
GTCCTTGAGAGGATGCTGGCGCGCGCCGAGAACCTGTCCGCACGTGTGGACAGATTGTATGAGAGAAACCGCTGTAAGGAACCCGGAGAGTGACTGGACGGCCAGGATGTCTGCCTGCGCCTTGACATCTCGCCGCGTACCCTGCAGACTCTCCGCGATACCGGACGGCTGGCGTTCACCCGCCTCCAGCGCAAGTTCTATTACAAGCCCGGGGATGTGGAGAAGTTGATGGTCTACGTCGGCATCAGACGCAAGGAGAAGGAGGTGAGAGAAAGAAGGAAGAACGGAAACCTTTAAAGAGCGGAAGAGATGGAAGGCATTATCGACAAGGAGAACGAACGTGTCCGCAGGTTCTTTGCCCTGCTGGACGACATGGAGAAAAAAGTGGAACGTCTTGCCCGTGACAACCGTCCTCCCTTCAACGGGGAACGGTTCCTGACCGACAGGGAGCTTTCCGGGATGTTGAAGATCAGCCGCAGGTGCCTGCAGGATTACAGGGACCAAGGACGGATTCCCTATATCCAGCTTGGCGGGAAGATCCTGTACAGGCAGTCGGACATCGAGAGGCTGCTGGAGGAGAACTATCACCCTGCATTGGTATAATATCGTATTTAAGTTTAAGGATTGTCGCCGGAATTGCATTTACGATTCCGGCGGCAGTTTTTATTTAGCCTGCGGCTTCCTTGCCGGCCGCGGGCTTTCTTCTTTCCATCAGCCGGTTCATGTCCGAGGATATCTTCCGGTCGGTGACCTGGGCGTAGACCTGCGTGCTGTCGATGTTCGTGTGGCCCATCATCCTGGCGATGCTCTCTATCGGAATACCTGCGGTCAGTGTCAGGGTCCCGAACGAATGCCGGGCCATGTGGTAGGACAGGTTCTCTTTCATGCCTAATGCCACGCCCATTCCATGTACCTCATACCAGAGGACGTCGCGGACCGGCAGCGGGAATACCGGCCTGTCGTCATCCGTGGTGTTGTAAAGCTCCAGTATCTGTCCGGCTATGGGATGCAGCGGGATGAACGCCTCCACGTCCGTTTTGGCGCGGCGGATGCGGATATACCTTCTTCCTTCCGAAGTCGTTCCGATGTGACGGGGATGGAGAGCCCTCGTATCCGCGTAGGCCAGACCGGTCAGCGAGGAGAAGATGAACGTCCTGCGTGCCAGCTCCATCATCGGGTCGGGCAGCGGGGTTTCCATCATCCGCTTCAGTTCACTGCGGCTGATATGCCTTAGTTTAGGTGTTTCTTTCCTCTCGTATGCCACGTCCTCTATCGGATTGGCTCTTAGTATTTCCCGGTCCACGGCGATGTAGATGAGCCGGTTGAGCCAGCACAGGCAGTGGTTCACGTGTCCGTTCCTGTGTCCCAGTTCCTTCTTGAGAAAGACCTTGAACGATTCGGCGAACTCCTCGGTGATGTCCGAAAAGGCGATGTCCTTCATCCCGCGGGATTCGATGAACTGCCTGAGGTTGAGCTGGGTGGTCTTCGACTGGCGGTAGGTGGAAGTGGAGTTGATCTCCTTGGAGCGGACCCTGAGCCGTTCGCGTTCCACCTCTCCGGCCTGCAGGAGGTATTCCGGTACGGAATTGGCGCCTGACACGGTGGTCTTGAGCAGTTCGGCCGTGACCACTCCCTGGTTCCTCAGCAGGTTCCCGTACGCCTCTTCCAACCGGCTGCGGAAGGCGGCAAGGCGGTTGTTCTCCCTGGCTGTTTTGATTTCACACTTCTTGCTGTCCCAGTCCCCGGGTTTGCAATAGACGCCTGTCGTGACTGCCGATTTCTTTCCGTCGATGCTGATCCGGCAGAGGACGGCGGTCGTGCCGTCCGATTTCACCTTGTTACGGTTGATGTAGAATAAGAGCTTGAATGTACTGCGCATGATAATGATTGTTTAGGGATTAAAGGATAAGTTTCAAATCGCGGGTTGCCTCGACGAACCTGTCCATGTCCTCGAACAGCTTCTTCGGGGTTACGCGCGCGTATATCTGGGTGGTCTTTATGTTGGAGTGTCCCAGCATTTTGCAGATGGTCTCTATCGGCACTCCCTCCTCGAGCGTGACCAGCGAGGCGAAAGAATGCCGTCCCATGTGGTAGACAAGGTCCTGGCTCAGCCCTGCCATCAGGCGCAGGGATTTCATATTGGCCCTGAGCGTGTGGTAGTCCTGCGGCGGGAAAAGAGTCTCGCGGGTATCGTCCCGGTATTTCTCAATCAACGCGACGGCTTCCGGAAGCAGCTTGACACGTCCGAGGTAGTCGGTTTTCTTTCGCTGGTATTTCAGCCAGAGGCTGCCCTCGTCATCCCGGAAGAGGTTCTTCCGGGTGATGCTTACCGCATCGGCATAGGCGGTGCCGGTGTAACAGGCGAAGAGGAAGAGGTCCCGGGTGATGACATGTGACCTGCGTTTTTCCGGTATCTCCAGATCACGCAGCTTCTCGAAATTCTCACGGCTGAGTGCTTTCGGTGTTGTCTCCTTCTGCTTGGGCAGCTTGAAGTGGCAGAAATGGTATTTCTCCGAGTGGCCCTCCTTGTAGGCGATGCGGCAGATCTTTTTCAAGATGGCCAGGTAGCCGCGAAGCGTGTCCACGGCATATCCCTTTTCCAGAAGGATGAAATCCTGATAGTCGCGGATGAACTGCTCGTTGAGCTGCCCGAAGACAAGGTCCGGAACCTTGAATTTCGCCTTGATGAATTCGGAAAGCGTGCGGTAGGTGAAGAGGTAGGTCGAGAGTGTGGTGGGCGCACGGTCCACACCGACACGGGCCTTCATTTCCCCGTTATGCCGGTCGAGAAGTTTGAGCAGGGTCATCTGCATGCCCGCATTGCCCTGGAACATGTCCCTGACCGCGGCGGCATCGAAATCCCTTTTTCTTTCCATGAGGGAATTGAAGGCCGAGTGTACGGCAAGCAGCAGTCTTTCTATTTTTTCATTGGTCTCCACCGCTTCCCGGCTCTTGCCGTTCAGCCGGCTCT
>NZ_JAHQUN010000076.1:0-16068 GCF_019052485.1 Bacteroides sp. MSK.20.82 | reverse complement strand
GTAACTAACTAAATTTCAAATATTTCAAAGAACTCTTTTAGATTTTAATGGGACAGTAATGTTCTTCGTTCTTAAATGAAATCGTCTCCCAGTTGCATCTGGGCATCATTCACGTATTTGCGGATAGAATGTTCTTCGTCTTTACGGCAGATTAGCAGGACATTGTCCGATTCGGCTATCAGATAGCCTTCCAAGCCATCGATCACGGCGAGCTTCCCTTTGGGGAGTACGATCATATTATCTTTTCCATTATAGATCAAAGAATGACTTTTTAAAGTCACATTGCCTTCCCTGTCTCTTTCTGATAAGTCGTAGAGTGATCCCCATGTGCCCAGATCAGACCAGCCAAAATCGCCTAAAGATACATATACGTTGTCCGCTTTTTCCATGATGCCAAAGTCGATGGATACATTGGGACATGCGGGAAAGTTTTCTTCAATAAATGCTGTTTCTTTATCTGTAGCATAGATATTTTTTCCCGGTGCCAGTTTGGATGCTAATTCGGGAAGCAGGATTTCTGCGGCTTTAATGATGGTATTGACGTTCCACATGAATAATCCGGAGTTCCAGTAGAATTCACCGCTTTCTACGAATACTTTGGCTAATTCCAGTTCCGGTTTTTCGGTGAATGTTTTTACTTTGTAGAAGCCATCACCGGTTGGTTCGTCAATTTGTATATAGCCATATCCGGTCTCAGGACGGTTGGGCTTGATGCCTAGTGTCAGTAACTTCTCGGAGTGAGAAACGAATTCCAGTCCTTTAATGATTGCGGCACGGAATTCTTCTTCTTTCAAAATCAGATGATCTGAGGGAGCAACGACGATATTCGCATTCGGGTTTAAAGCGCGGATGTGATAGGCAGCCCATGCGATGCATGGAGCGGTATTTCTTCTTGCAGGTTCCAATAAAATCTGTTTCTCATCCAATTCGGGAAGTTGTTCTTTCACCAGATCAGCGTACATTGCATTGGTGACAATAAGAATATTTTCGGTTGGGATTACCTTTTGAAAGCGGTCGAAGGTCTGTTGCAGGAGTGAACGACCGGTTCCGAAGAAGTCAAGAAATTGTTTGGGTAATGTTTTGCGGCTAAACGGCCAGAAGCGGCTGCCAATACCACCACCCATAATCACACAATAATTATCCATGTTTGTCATGATAGTGACTCTATTTTTAAATGTTTTTGCTAATGTACGGTTTATTCTCTAAATACAGAAGCCTTTGGGACATGTTTTATTATTTTTTGCTCCTTTTTTTTCTCAAACTATTGTGGAATCAAAATATTGTCGTATCTTTGCACCGCAATTGAGAAATCAAGCATGCCCAGATGGCGGAATCGGTAGACGCGCTGGTCTCAAACACCAGTGGATTCACTTCCATCCCGGTTCGACCCCGGGTCTGGGTACGAAGATAAAAGCTAAGTATTGAAAAATCAATCACTTAGCTTTTTCTTTTGCTTGAATTTTCCCCACATTTTCCCCACACGTGCAAAAAATGTAGCAGTAAGCCGTTCCTTTCCATTAGTAAAAGAATAAAATCATATAAATTTTGATTTGTTAAATTATAGAAGTGTTGTTGGTTTTTATAATATTGTTCGTATATTTGCGAACAATATTCGAGATATGGAAGAAAAGAAAGATTATACTGTTACGCAGGAACAGTTGGCAAGATTTGCCAAAGCATTGGGACATCCTGCCCGAATTGCTATTATGCACTTTTTGGCAAAGCAGAAAACGTGTTATTTTGGGGATATTCACGAAGAACTTCCCATTGCCAAAGCAACCGTATCACAGCACTTGAAAGAGTTGAAAGATGCAGGACTTATACAAGGAGAGGTTGAAACGCCTAAAGTGAAATACTGTATCAACCGAGAGAATTGGCAATTGGCTCGTGAACTCTTTAAGGAGTTTTTCGGGCAATGTATCTGTAAATCGGGGGAGTGTTGCTGATAATCCCCTTTTTTTAATATCAATGTTCGTTGTTTTGCGAATTACGTTTAATATAATAAATTTATAAATTATGGAAATTAAAGTATTAGGAACAGGCTGTGCAGGTTGTAAGGCTCTGCATGCAACGGTTGAACAAGTAGTAAAAGAATTAGCTTTGGAAGCGGTAATAACCAAAGAAGAAGATTTGATGAAGATTATGGAATACAATGTAATGACACTTCCTGCCCTCGTTGTTGACGGTAAGGTTGTGGCAAAGGGCAAACTTTCTGCCAAAGAAGTAAAAGATGTATTAACCAAGTAAATCAGATTATGATGAAACGCTTTTTATTCCTTACCATTGCTTGTTTGTTTTCTATTTGTGGAATGGCTCAGATTGCCGCGGATACCTATGTGGAAGTTCTTTATTTTCATGGGAAACAACGTTGTGTAACTTGCAAAGCCATTGAGAAATATACGAAAGAAGTGGTCAATGCAGATTTGGCAGAGTTGGTTAAAAATGGTAAACTACGTTTCAAAGAAGTAGATATTTCAACTCCCGAAGGCGAGAAGTTGGCAGAGAAATATCGTGTAAGTTGGTCTTCTCTTTATGTTAATAAATGGAAGAACGGTAAAGAAGAACGTAACGACATGACACGCTTTGGTTTTCAGAATGCCCGAAACAATACATCGGCTTTCAAGAAAGAATTAAAACAGAAAATCAATCAGTTGCTAAAATAAATACAGTTTTATGGAATACTTGCAAACATGGTTGGATAATAGTGAGATACCTATTATTACCGCTTTTCTGCTCGGTCTGTTGACTGCTGTAAGTCCTTGCCCATTGGCTACCAACATTACCGCTATTGGATTTATCAGTAAGGATATAAATAACCGTAACCGGATATTTACAAATGGTGTTCTATATACTTTAGGGCGTGTATTGGCTTATTCTGCATTAGGCGCAATACTTATCGCAATACTCCGAAAGGGTGCAGATATGTTTGCCATACAAAAAGGTATCAGCGAATGGGGGGAACTGCTGCTTGCTCCTGCTTTGATGTTGATAGGGCTGTTTATGCTATTCGGAGATAAATTGCAATTACCTAAGTTCGGATTTTCCGCTACTGAAAAGACAGAAAAACTAAAAGGCTCATGGGGTAGTTTGTTGTTGGGGATATTGTTTGCCATGGCGTTTTGTCCGACCAGTGGTCTATTTTATTTTGGCATGCTTATTCCCATGTCAGCTATGGAAAGTGAGGGGTATTTGCTACCTGTCATTTTTGCATTGGCAACAGGGCTTCCAGTTATGCTTGTCGCTTGGATTTTGGCATACAGTGTAGCAGGGATAGGAAAGTTTTATAACCGTGTGCAGACTTTTCAGAAGTGGTTTAATAACATGGTAGCTATACTGTTTATTTTGGTTGGCATTTATTATGGATTGATAAATTTGGGTATAATATGAAAATTTTAATTTTATGTACAGGAAATAGCTGTCGCAGCCAAATGGCGCATGGTTTCCTGCAATCGTTTGATAAGAATATACAAGTGTATTCCGCTGGTACGCATCCGGCTGAGAAAGTTAATCCTTTGGCTGTTAAGACAATGGCAGAAGTTGGCATTGATATAAGTAAGCATATTCCTACCAATGTAACTGCTTATTTAAGTGATACATGGGATTATGTGATAACAGTATGCGGTAGTGCTAACGAAACGTGTCCGGCTTTTGAGGGCAATGTAGGGAAACGGTTGCATATTGGTTTTGATGACCCCTCGGAAGTAATAGGGACAACGGACTTCATCAGAAACGAATTTGAAAGAGTGCGTAATGAAATCAAGAATGAATTTGCCAAGTTCTACATTACAGAGATAAAAAAACAAGAACTGCCTAAATGTGCTTGTAACCGCTAATTTTTTAGGTAATATGTTCGTATTATTACAAACAATAATAGGATTATGATACAAAGGTTTGCAGATTGGCTGGTGTATGACATCTTCGGTTTGGATGCTTCAACAGCTTTAGGAGAAGCTATAAACTTCTTCTTTTACGATACGATAAAGATTTTGATATTATTATTTTTTATCAGCGTGATAATGGGAATTATAAATGCTTATTTCCCGATAGAACGTTTGCGCAATTATTTGACCTCTCGTAAACTATATGGATTGCAATATTTCTTTGCAGCCTTATTTGGTGCTATTACCCCGTTCTGTTCCTGTTCTTCCATACCGCTGTTTATCGGATTTGTGAAAGGGGGTATTCCTTTGGGGGTAACATTCGCCTATTTGATAACCTCGCCTTTGGTGAATGAGGTTGCTGTTGCCATGTTTATCGGCACTTTTGGGTTGCGTATTACTTCTATTTATGTGATTAGCGGTATTCTGTTAGGTATGGTAGGTGGATTTATTTTGGGCAAGATGAAATTGGAGCCTTATTTGAGTGATTGGGTAAAACAAATTCAGCAAAACTCAACTTCCGACTCCGGAACATGGGAAAAAGAGCATACTCCGTTCTTTAGACGATTGCCGATTATCATGCAAGAAGCATGGGGCATTGTCAAAGGTGTACTTCTGTATATCCTTATCGGCATCGGTATCGGTGCATTTATGCACGGCTATGTACCGGAAGGATTTTTTGAACAGTATATGTCTAAGGATAATTGGTTTGCAGTTCCTTTATCAGTAGTGTTGGCAGTTCCAATGTATGCCAATGCTGCCGGAATAGTACCGGTAATTGAAGTTTTTGTAGCTAAGGGTATCCCCATAGGAACTGCGCTTGCTTTTATGATGGCAGTTGTTGGGCTGTCATTGCCCGAAGCTACGCTGTTGAAAAAAGTAATGACTTGGCGGTTGATAGGGATATTCTTTGGATTGATAACCTTATTTATCATTATGTTAGGTTATCTGTATAACATGGTATTGTAGTGTAAAAGTGTTGGAGTGTCCCATCTGGTAGAACCGGAACATTTGCTTGATTTTACTCATATCGATTAGTGTACCAGCCATATCTTTGCATTTTACTGTTTTAGGAACGCAAAGGTATCTTGACAAGTGCAAAACGTGAACGGATATGCTCCGGAAAAAGGTAAAATCTATCGTTCTTTTAGTCATATTCATCCAATTTTGAACTCAAATCGGATGAACGGAAACACCGGGAAACGACTTTGTAAAGCTTTATGAGCTATATTTTTCCGTTAGTGATTGGGTGGGGTTGCTCCGGAATATGCAATCTGCCATTGAAACAGTCAATGATGAACTCAAGAATGTATGTCACATAGAACATACCGGGCACAGAAGTATCGATAACTTCGTATCCAATTAGCCACACTTATTGCCTGTCAACTCATGCCTAAGAAGCCAACTATGAATATTGAGATCATTAAAAAAAAGACTTATTGTATAAAAAATAGACCGAATTCAAGTTATTATATAAGAAAAAAGGCACCGCTATACTTAAACAGCGATGCCCCTTTCTTTTTCCCATGTCCGTAAACTTAGGACGTAGGTTTGTTATTCTTTATCCCACCAGATGCGGCCTTCTGTCTTTTCCGTTCCGGAACCGTATTTGGCATCTTTCTTCAAAGCCTCAACGGCAGAAAGATAATTATCCATATTCAAAGAATTGGGAGTTCCCAACGAGTTACGACGCGGAATAATAAGATCTGCTTTGGCATCCTGAATCGTTTCCAGGAACGCTACACCTTCTTCAGGCATCGGTTTGTCTTTGAATTTAGGTAATCCGGTCCGTTTCCAAGTGGCCCACATCTCTTCCGGTTGCATATATAAATTAATCCACTGTTGCGAAATGATCTTTTCCAAAGTGGCAGTCTGGAATTCCGGCCGTTTCAGATATTCGGCAATCTTTTCTTCAGTGATCGGATTAAAGTTAGGAGCTGTTTCGGCTGTTTGAGCAACAACATACATTTTGGCGGCCCAATTTTTATACTGCTCAACAGAAGCCCGTATACCTTCTCGAAACCATGTCGTTGCATCTTTTCCGGCTACTCCCAAGCCTTTTTTAACAGCAATTTCAGCCAGCATAAAACATGTTTCCGGATAAGTCAGGATAGGCGTGAAACAGCCGATTTTGTCTTGGTCTATTTCATAATCCACACTTTCAATGGCACGTGCAGGCATATTGCTGTTACCATTACGGCCACCGTTTTTCACAAAATAGCGACTTTCAGCCTGAGAGTGCATGCGAATTTCCAGATTGGCTTCTGTTCCGTCTTCTTTATGATAGGGCAATGTCAGATATGCGTTCTTATGGAACGTGGTATTGGCGCTGTCCGGATTGGCCGACATGCCGACATAGCGATTAGTGAACGCAGAATATTGAGTGAGATAATCAGGATATTCTTTCTTAAAAGTCTCAAACCATTTATCGTTCTCAGCATTGTTGTTGCCATCGCCGAAACCATTACGACGGACCAAAACAGGCAGACGCGGGTCATTGTACGCATTCAAATAGTTCACAAATGCGGCCGATGCCACATAACGACTGGTAATATCCTGAATATCGTCCGTATTGTTGTTATAGTCATTCGGATGATAATAGATACAAGATTCTCCCTGATTGGAAATGATATTGTCGCTGGATGACAAGACTTCGGAAATGACACTTTCGTAGAAAACAACATCGGCCTTTTCGAGCCGTTGAGCCATCTTTACACGCAACGTATTACCGAATTTTATCCATTTCCGAACATCACCGAAATAGAAGAAATCGCTGTTACCAATGGCATATTGATTCTCATTCGAAGCTTTCAACAGTTCAATGGCCGCCTTTACCTCTGCATCTATCTTTTTATACATCGGAGTACTGCCGTCGATACTTTGCTGATAGAGGTCGTAACGAGGCGTACGGATGCCTTCGCCTTGTTCGCGGAAAGCTTCCGTAATAGGAGCAGCTCCGTAAGTGTCAAGTATCAACCATTGTTCGTAGTTCAGCAAAATCTGCGAAATGGCCTTTAAGTCGTTGAAGCGTTCCGCCTCCTGATTCTGAGGAATGGATGAAGTTATAATGTTGGTCAGTCTCAAACCGAATCCACCAAAACCGTCATTATTGGCACTGTAATAAAAGCCATAGGACGGGCTGTACGGTTCGGGATGCTCATTGGGTTTCGACACCGAAACATACGAACCGCTGGAAGCGCCTCCCGCCGCAACCAGATATTGCATATAAATCATGGTTCCGTGATATTTACCGGTAAGGTGATTGCGACTGCAATTATTGAAGTTTTGGGTAGCACCGGTAAACTCGCTACGCGGATCTGTTGCGCTCAATTGTTCCGGATCGGTGTTCAAGTCCTGATATTCGCCCAAACAGCTTATAAGCATGAACACGGAACAAACTCCTGCAAATAAATATTTAAATGTTTTCATATCTTTCAATATAGATGTTTTAGAATCTTACGGTTAAATTAACGGCATAGGTACGATAGAATGGAACACCACCAATATCCATAGGTTGCAACGGGTTATTGTTTGATATGGAGGCCGGGTTCAAACCATCAGTCAATTTGTTGATGATATAACAAATGTTGCGGGCTGTGAAACCGAGACGCAGGTAATTGGCTCCAAACTTCTTACATATCTTCTCAGGCAAACGATAGCCTAAAGTGATTTCACGCAGGCAGAACCAGGTGTTATCCTGAATGGAACCCGGCATGGCAGCCATACCCCAACCGTAATTCCAAGCGTACCAGGCTCCTGTCATGACCGGACGAATGTTCTTCTTTTCAATGGCTTCTTTATAGGTCATACCACCCACATCGACCAATTCACCGGCCGTTCCGTCCGGATTCTGCACCGGAGCTTTGGCTCCTTCGGCAAATACGGCATCCAGCATAAGGCCGTCATACGCCGTTTCGCCTTTATAATTTATACGCTTTATACCGCCATATTCTTGGGCACGTCCTTCCAAAGAGGATTTCAAAGAGCCTGTCGGGGAAGCATATTTCCACATATTGGAGAAGTAATTTCCGCCAAAGCGTCCGTCGCCCTGAATATATAAGTCGAAATTCTTATAAGACAAAGACGTATTCAAGCTCAATGTAAAATCAGGTTCCACTTTACCCAAAATGTGACGGTCGCGATCACCTTTCTCATTACGTTGGTAGTAAGTCACCGGCGAATACATGGATACGGAATGCGGAGAAGCGTATTCCCTTTCATACTGGATAACCATCTTGCCATTGCGCGGGTCACCTTTCTCACCTTGCCATGTAACAATCGGAGACATGTAAGAACTATTCTTGTAGGAAGTCAATACACCGAATTCTCCTCCTTCGTAGGCCCAAATTTCGGGTGCAGCATCATAACCACCCATCAACTGCCACTCTTTCACTTCGTTGTCCAACTCTATTACCTTACCACGGTTCACCGTCAAGTTACCGCCAAGGCTCCAACGCCAATCTTTCGTACGAATGGGAGTGCCTTCAACCTGCAACTCTATACCCTGATTCTGGATATTACCGGCATTGATCAACTTGGAGTTTGCTCCCGATTCCGTTACGGAACCTACCTTCATGATCTGGTTGAATGTATTCGTTTTATAATAAGCGAAGTCAATGTTCAACCGTTCGTTAAAAAAGCGGACATCGAAGCCAAGTTCAATAGACTGCTGAATTTCCGGTTTAAGATCTTCGTTGTATGTAGTTCCCAGATTCGGGGTTGCAGCCAATACCGAACCGCTACGGTCGGGCAGATAAATGTTTTTTTGTTTAAAGATGCCATAGCCATCACTGGTGGCATAGGCTTTCGTTCCCATACCTACACGCGCAAGAGAAGCACGTATCTTACCGAAAGAGAACCACTCGGGCATCTTCTTCCTGAACGTGTCTGTGAATACCCACGAGCCGTTGATTGAAGGATAGAAAACGGAAAAGTTGTTTCTTCCGCTTGTCATGTAAACAGGATAAGTCAAAGTGGACAACCAGTCATTGCGTGCCGTCAATTCCAAGAATACCTGGTCGCGCCAGCTTAAGTTGACGATTCCGTATATACCGAATGTCTGCTGATTACGTGGAGTATAATCGAATTCCGGTTCAATCTTGTTTTTGGAATTGGAGAACGCGAAAACACCCGGAACCACCAGCCCGCCATTGGTCTCTTTTTTCCACGAATGTTTTTCCGTATTACCGTAAAGTTCGGCCGCTGCAATGGCGCTAAACGTAAAATCTTCATTGCCCACTTTGAATGGCTGTTCTGTAAACTGAAGCATTCCCATAAAGTTATAATTGCCCTCCGTGCTTCCGCCACGTCCGTAGCCTCCCGAACCGGAAGGACCGTAATTCGCGCCTGTACCGCACCAACGCTTTTCAGAACTGATGGCATAATAATTATAGTTGGCCTTGATGCTGCTCGTCAGCCACGGTGTTATTTTGGCGCGAAGAATAATGTCGCTCAATAAGGAGTTTTCGTTGCGTTGCTGCAATTGGGTATCCCGGGTATGGAAATAACTGCTCAACGCCCCGAACGTAGCATTAACAACAGCTTTGGTCTCAGGATCCCGATATTGTTGGTAGTGGGCGCCTACATCATAATTGCGAGGCAAGTTGTACGAGGTCATCATACCCACGTTGTTCCCCCAATCCCAACCACCTTGGCTGGCACCGTTCTTGGCGGAAGAAAAAGCATATTTCACACCTAATTCTATGGAGAATACTTTGTTCAATTCAGTATTACCTCTGAAAGCGATGTTGTGACGGGAGAAGTCATTGTTTTTGAATACACCCTTATTGCCGGTATATCCGTAAGAGAGACGGAAAGACGATTTCTCGTTACCTCCATTGACAGCCACATTGGTGGTACTGTTCACACCGGTTTGGTAAAACTCTTTCCAGTTATCTTCATGGGGGACAAAAGGAGTGGATTCTCCATTCGGTAAATATTGGTTAATCATCCGGCCGTCCATTCTGGGGCCCCAACTGTTTGACGTTTTCAACAGAGTACCGTCAGGCCCCAAGTCGCCTTGATAACCGTTGTAAACAACACCGGCTCCGAACACATTCTGCATGTCCACCGGAGATTTATAAACATCCGTCGTTTCAACCGTTTGGTTCACCTCTATTCCCAAACCTTTCTTTCCGAATTTACCGCCTTTTGATACAATCATGATGGCACCGTTGGCACCACGTGAACCAAATAGCGCAGTTGCAGCCGCTCCTTTTAATACAGTGACGCTTTCATAATCGGCAGGATTCAAGTTCTTAAGCTGAGAACCCCAGTCCGTACCGGCCAGATTACCCGTCATAGCTTCTTGAATAATCATGCCATCGACAACAAATATCGGCGAATTATTCTTATCAACAGATTTAGCTCCACGAATAGTAATGGAGGAAGAAGAAGTGATACCGGATGCACCTCCCGCATTGATTTGTACGCCGGCCACTTTACCTTGCAACGCATTTACCGGGTTCAATGCATTGGCTCGTTCAATCTCAGCCGTGGATACACGGGATGTCGCATATCCCACTGATTTAGCCTGTTTGGGCAATCCCAAAGCAGTCACCACCACTTCACCCAGTTGTTGCGAATCTTCTTTCAGTTGCAAACTCAAGCGTTGTTCGCCATTGTATTTCACGCTAAGAGTGGCATAACCGATGTATGACACTTCGATGACATCGCCCACCTTAACACCCGAAAGCGTAAATTCCCCGTTCACATTGGTGATAACTCCGTTCTGCGTACCTTTTACAATAACCGTTGCACCGGCGACCGGACCGAGCTCATCACTCACAAGCCCTTTCACCGTACGTGTTTGCTGAACAACCAACGCCTCACTTGTGTTGGCATAACTAATTGAAGGACAGATGGTTACCCCCCCCAGCCAACCACGTTAAGTAAAACAGGGAAATGGAGAGCACTTTAGATAATCTCTTTTTAATCATAGTAAAATTAGATTAGTTTAACATAAAATCACGGATGTAAATATACGACAATATTCGGAGTTTACAAATATCCGATACACCCCATATTGTATCTGTAACAAACATCCGCAATCGTAAGGGAGTCTTTTTCTTCCTATATACCCGAAAACGAATAACAAGTTGCAGAGAGACAGGCTCTTTTAGATAGTGTTTCTATGCAGGAGGAAATAAGAACAAATCCCGATACTTGCCCGGAGCCACTTTCATGATTTCACAAAACACGCGGGTAAAATGGAAACGGTTGGAGAAGCCCGTCTTGGCGGCTATCTCCTCGATACTCATTCCGGTATGGGCGATGAGCATACAAGCATAATCTATCCTTTTCTTCTTGACAAACTTCTGTAAAGTGACTCCCGTCTCATTCTTGAACAGACGAGAAAAGGAGTTAGTGGCCATGCAAGCCCTACTCGCCAGTAGTTCGTTGGACAGATTCTCTTCGCAATGGTCTTCAATATAACTGATGGCTTGCGCAATGCGGACATCGCCGGTGTTTGGTTTCCATTGGCTTCCCTCAACGCCCAAAAGTATCTCACAGATAAGTGCCTGAACGTTCAAAAAAGCCCCTATACTGAACGTGGATATTTGCCCACTACTCAGGAGATAGTGTTGCATATGGTTGATTTTCGCCTTCAGATTTTCCGTCAGGTCAATAGGAAAGACACCCGTCAGCGCATTATCATATGGAAATCCTAACGAGAAATGAACGAACAAATGTCCGATGGCCCCATCTGCCAGCAACTGTTCCCGCTCACTTTCCGTCAAGGCGCCAAGGTTTCCTCCACATAGGCAATTCCCTTGACGGGGGATGCTATTTCCTTCTATGCGCGAACTGTAATCCGCATTTGGAGCGATGAGATAGACTTTATTCGTTTCCATGCGATAGGTCTTGCCCCGGTATTCGATGACACCGCCAACCCCGGTATTGTGGTAAATCCGCCAGAAAGGAAACGAAAGCGTACTGTATTCCCAATTCTTCAACCACCAATACCTGCAACAATGTACCTTAATGGAAAGACAGGGAAAATACTGCACCGTAGTAGACGGATCTCCAGTAAATAATGTCTGCATAGGCCATAGTTATTAAAGTAACCATCTGCAAACATAGTAAAAATCAAACAGACTCTTACAAAAAGAAGAGATAATATGAATGATTGGTTTTTCGCCAATCAACGGATAAACTCTGCCGATTTTCCTGCATATACAAATAATATTTTGATACGTAAGCTATTAGCAATGAGGCGAAATTCGCTCTGGAATGAGATTCGGGAATTTAGCTTTGGCTAAGCCGACATATTTTTTCAGAAGATATGTTATCCCCATAGGAGTGAATTTCTCATGTCTGGAATTGAAAAAAGAGGATGGGACTGCTTATCTTTGATGGCAAGTCCATTTTCTTCCACATAGCACTTTATAAGATTTATGATACTGTTCTCCAATGGAACTTGCCGTATTTTATCACCCTTGCCATGTAGAATTATACAATACGGCTTGTCCATTCTGATGGAGTCGGGTGTAAGGTCTATAAGTTCCTGTACACGAGCACCGGAATTGTAAAGCAGTGACAGCATGGTCAAGTCTCTTCTTCCCCGAATGGTTGATACATCTATTTCAGAGAGTATCGCTTTGATTCCTTCTATAGTAAGATAGTTTGGCGGTTTAGAATCACATCTTTTCTTTTTAATTGAGCAAATGGATTTCCATTGGTCAATATGAGTAGGATCGACATAAATCATGTATGTAAAGAATGAACGGAGTACAAATAATCTGATGTTCCTTGTGGATATACTATTATGACGTTCATTTTCCAGCCAAGTTAAAAAGTTGCAAATCAAATCCCGGTTAAAGATGTCAAACTGGATGGCGTCAGCCGTAATGCCGATTTTTTGTTGAAGGAAATCGAGCATTTGGGAGAACGTATCCGCATAACTTTTAATAGTGTGCTTACTTGCGCCTCGTTCCTTGACAAGATATTTCTGGAAGTATCTTTCAACGGATTTGCCAAAATCAGGATAGTCATTCATCTTCAAATTCTGCCGCTTTAATTAAAATATCAGTAATAGGTTCACTTGCCATATGGCTATACGATATATATTGAGGGTACATTTCCGCTGTAAAGCGGAGATACTGTTCCGTTGAAAAGAGGCTCTTATGTCCCATAAACTCGGAAATCACAGGGATGCAGTTATACAAGTCATAACCTTCGCCAATTAGTTTCATCATAACGTAGAGGTGTGTCAAAACTCTGGCACAACCTTTTTTTATGCACAAAGCCCAGACTTTCACAAGCCCGGGCTTTGTTATTACCCAAAGTTTTTGTATCTTTAGGCATAAAGTTTTTCGTTATGGCAAAGTTACATTTTCGTCCTTACATTCCCAACCAAACAGTTCTTTTTCCCGGAAGAATTGATGAAAACATAGCAGCGAACGATCCGGTTCGCATAGTTAATACTGTTGTTGATAATCTCAATCTTGACAATTTCAAGAAGCTTTATAAAGCAACCGGTCGTTGTCCTTATCATCCTAAAATGATGCTTAAGGTGATTATCTACGCCTACATGAACAATATTTATTCGTGCCGCAAAATAGAGAAGCTTCTCCTACGTGATATTCATTATATCTGGCTTTCCGGTAATGAACATCCGGATTTTATTACCATCAACCGTTTTCGAAACCGTGTAAAAGAGGAAATAAATACCGTATTCACGCAGTTGGTTCTTGTCCTTGTCGACAAAGGTTTCATCAGCCTTGACGTAGAGTATATCGACGGTACCAAGATTGAGTCCAAAGCCAACAAATATACTTTTGTCTGGCGCAAAACAGTCGAAAAGAACCGTACAAAGCTGATGGATAAGATCCGCATTCTCCTGAAGCAGGTGGATGAAGTCATAGCCCAAGAGAACTCCATGAAAGATACACCTGTAGAGTTCACTCCCGCCATGCTCTCAGATATAGTGAATGAACTTAAAGAGGTGCTGGAACACCAGCCTGTAACAAAGGACAAGGAACAAAAGAAGGTCATCCGGGAAAAGAAGAAACAGGTCCGGGAACTTGAGGAGTACCGTGACAAGTTGATAGAATACGACAACCATCTTGATACTCTTGGAGAACGCAACTCCTACTCCAAGACCGATCCTGATGCCACCTTCATGCGCATGAAAGAAGACGCCATGAGAAACGGACAGACCAACCCCGGATATAATCTGCAAATAGGTACCGAGAACCAATTCCTCATAGACTTCCGACTGTTTCCCAACCCAACCGATACGCTGACCCTCATACCTTTCTTCCACTCCTTTGAGCAACGCTATAACCGCTTACCAACTGTCGGTGTGGCAGACTCCGGTTACGGCTCGGAAGAAAATTATCGGTTCATGCAAGATAATGGGATAGAAGCCTTTGTCAAGTACAACTACTTCCATAAAGAACAGCGTCCCCGTTATACCCCCAATCCATTCCATGCGGAGAGTCTCCATTACAATGCGGGGGAGGATTATTACGTTTGTCCTATGGGGCAGCACATGAACCGTATAGGAACTAGACGTGACAAAACAGCAAGCGGATACATCACCGAAAGTGCCCGGTATAAAGCACAAAGATGTGAAGGGTGTCCTTTGTGTGGCAGTTGCTTTAAAGCTCGGGGGAACCGTATGATAGAAGTCAACCACCGGTTAAACCAATACAAACGGCAGGCACGGGAAAGGTTACTCTCGGAAGAAGGCATCAGGCATAGGGGAAGGCGATGTATAGAACCGGAAGCAGTTTTTGGACAAATGAAACACAACATGGCATACAAAAGGTTCCGGCATGTGGGAGAAGACAAGGTTACAATGGACTTTGCCTTCTTTGCTATAGCTTTTAATATCAAAAAGATGTGTGCAAAACTACTAAAAGCAAGAAAGAGAAGGAGTGCACACACTATATTTATCTTTATCAGACCACGTGTGACTCAAAATACGACGAATATTAAGCCTTATTACCTAATTACTGAAAAAATAGTCGCATAGACAAAAAAGAGGAACGACTATTTTATATTAAAAAAAGAAGGGGATGTGCCTTAGTTTTGACACCATCTTTTTATAATTTTATACCTCTGCTTTTTCTTGGTTCTTCAACCGTCTGTCGTAAACCTCTTCTTAATTTTTCCCATTGTTCTCTGAACCATTCGCTTATTGGTTGTCTGTTTATGGTTAGAACAAGTTTATTGCTGTCAGTTGGATTTTTTTCAACTCTGAAAATATCGTTTTTGACGTCAAACTTCCGTCTGTGTTCTTCGGAATAGATTTTTCCGCTGCATCTGATAGCTTCTTTTTTGTACAAAAGAGAGTCTATCATCCCCTTGGTAAAACCTATGACATGACACAATTTTTCCATTCTCAACATTTCTTTAAACAATGGAAACCAGTTGAATGCTTTTTCAAGAATGGTGTTCAATCGTGATATTTCCTTGTCTTTGGCTTCAAGCTCTTGATTATGTATTCCTTGTATGTTACGAATTTGATTACCGTGCTGTTCCTGCATTTGTTGCATCTGAATTTTTAAGTTATCAATGCTTTTGTCACGCTTGGAAATTTCATGCCGTAAACCTTCGTTGGCTTGTTCCAAATCTTTTAATTTACCACTTCCGAAAAGAGAACCTACACCGCTGGTTATGGCAGTGGCTACATCGGTAGCTGCACTTTTGAGTTTGTCCGTGCGTATCTCTGCTTTTACCTGCTTGAGTTCTTGCTCGGCAAGGCTTACCTGTTGCTCCTTGTGTCGCTTGATTTCCTCTATACGTTGCAGCTCGGCTTTCTGCTTCTCTATGATGAAATCGTTTCGCTCCAAATGCTCCTTACCCGTGACAGCTTTTGCCTGTCCACGTTCCATCAGGAGAATATCGGAAGCAAGGGTCTGCATGGTTGCCATATCCTCGTCATTGAGCTTTCGGCTCTTTCCGGTTTCATGGTTCATCCAGTCGAAAACGACATGGGCATGATAGTTTGGTTTGAACCATCTGTTCCCGACTTGGAAGCTCTCTTTGTCTTCCGTTTTCGGCTGACCGTTCAGCCAATGCCCTTCGTCTTTGTGCAGGAAAATTTGTAGTGGAGTGATGCCCCAGCGTCTTTGACACTCTTCACCGAATTTGCGTACATCAGCAAGTGTGGTATCCGGTCTGATGAGCAATACTCCTTCACGGATGGGTGAACATCCCGCCACCTTGATAATCTTTCCAT
>NZ_JAHQUN010000075.1:0-17312 GCF_019052485.1 Bacteroides sp. MSK.20.82 | reverse complement strand
CTTACTTTCCGGAAAGGAAGCTTATCACTTCCATGAAAGGCAAGGATTGCACTCAGGCTACTCCTGTAAATATGGGCGGTCCCATAATTCCCACTTTCCCGCAGCCCATCGGCTACTTCCTTCATAAACGAAATTAAATTCCCCATTTTCTACTGATTTAAATAATACTCAAAGATACGTTCAGGGAGAAAGTCGTTCCCTTACCCACTACTTTCTCCAGTATTCTTTGTTTTTCTATTCTCTAAATATTAAGAAGACAAAGATAGGGATAAATTTGTTCAATGCTGTACAGAACTAGACATCTTAATCAAAATATAAACATATTTCATACACATAAAAATCGTTTAGATCATGAAGTCTGCATTATCTGTCAATAAAAATCACAGATATTTATAAAATAGACGCTTACTTTTATAAGAAATTGAATATCAAATGGTTATAAATACCTATTTTGGGTTTAAAACCAACGGGCCGTTCCTTTAAAACCAACGACCTGTTTCTTTAAAACCAAGAGGGTGTTCCTCGGTGAGAAATGGGAAATCAGATAAAAACCAATGTGTAAAGAGAATGTGAATATTCATTTTTTTCAAAACAAGCATAATATCATTCAATTATAAGACGTAACAAAATGTAATTATAAAAAACATTCTAAGAGAAACTCAGCTTACTGATATGCTCCGCAAATCTCTCCTTATAATTATCACCAACAGGAATATATGTATTTCTATCAAAGATAATACGAAGCCGGGAAACTTCGGTTATCTTACGCAGATTGACAATGTAAGAACGATGTACCCGCATAAAATACGTTGGAAGCCGTTCCTCCATTTTTTGAAGGCTGGCAAGGGTTATGACCGGTTTATCCTCTCCTTCTATAAAGATACGCACGTATTCGCTCATCCCTTCAATATACCGGATATTTTTCACATCAATGCGCACCACTTTGTAGTCACTCTTTACAAACAAGGAATCTCCTTTAATCTGCGAACTATTTCCCAGTTCTCCCTGCTGTTCCAACATTCGGTATTCGTACTGTTTTCGTGCCTTATCCGCCGCTTTCAGCAAATCCTGAAATTCAAACGGCTTCAATAAATAATCGACAGCATCCAGTTTGAAACCGTCTACCGCATATTCAGAATAAGCTGTAGTAAAGACCACCATCGGACGGCTGATTAAAGAGCGGATAAAATCCAGTCCATTCAAATCGGGCATATTGATATCCACAAATATCAGGTCAATCTCTTCGTCTGCCAATACCTTCATCGCCTCAAAAGCATCCTGACAGGACTTGACTAAAGATAGAAAAGGAACACGGGATATATAATCCGTCAATTGCTTCAATGCCAAAGGTTCATCATCAATCGCTATACATTTCATTATAATAAAGGTATAATAAGTAAGACATCAAATTTATCATCTTCCTCAGTAATGGAGAGAGTGTAATCATTACCAAACAACAACCGCAACCGTTTGCGTATATTCTCCAGACCGATGCCGTGATGTTGCTCGTCAGACGAAGTCCCCGTGCTATTGGTACATCTGAAAGCAAGGCGGTTTCCTTCTTCCAGTTGCATCACAACATGAACAAATGACTCTTTCCTGTAGCTCACTCCATGTTTAAAAGCATTCTCCACAAAAGAAATAAAAAGTAAAGGAGGAATTTGAACTTCGGGCACTTCGAGAGGGAAATTCTTTTCAATAGAAACTTTCTCAGGATAGCGCAAACTCATCAAAGTAACATAATTCTCCAAAAACTGAACCTCGCGCGAAAGCAGAATGGTTTTATTACTGGCCTCATAAAGCACATAGCGCATGAGCTTAGAAAGTTCCACAATCGTACTCTTTGCCTTCCCCGTATCGATATCGACCAAAGCGTGAATATTATTCAGCGTATTCATAAAGAAATGCGGGTTTATCTGATACTTCAGATACTGCAATTCCGACTGTAAACGCTGATGCTCCAGTTCTTTCAGCATTTCTTCATCACGAAAGGATTTAAAAAACAGTTTGACGGCAATATTAAATCCTACCATCAAAAAGGCAATTACACAATGAATAAGGTAACGGATGGTGAAGGGAGGAATGGGATAAGGAGTCGGTTTAGGGAAGCCGCCCGGTCGTTGCGGTTTTTCCAAAACCGGATCGTTTGCCTGAGGCGCTTCCCAATGAACAGACTCTTCCTGTCGAGCCTTCTCTCTCATCTTAATAATCAGGTCTCTCTGACTTTTTCCTTTACCCTTGCGTAGATCGCCATATCTGAATTCCTTTGGAAAACGCTGCATAGAGGGACCGGGAATAACCCAACAAGCAGTAGAGATTAGAAAAGCCAAAGAAATAATATATTGCCAGTACTTTTTCTTAAACAGGAAATATGGAACTAATCCATAATTATTCAACAAAAACAAGACGAAAAAAGGAAGGATGCTCAACCATGAATCATGAACAATTACACGGATTTCTTCTTTTTCGAGTCCACCACTGACGGCAAAGTATCCGCCTATCAGTGGGAGAAGAAAAATAACTGTCCAGATAGCCCCATAAATGCTCTGCTCCAGCAATTGTTGTTTACGCAGTCTTTCCATGCTTCATTGTTCCAAATTACTGATACAAAGATAGAACCGTTACTTCTTCTCCACAAAAATAATCGACCAAAGGACTTATTTCAACGGTAAACTGCTATTTTACCATCCTCCGGGGCGTCCTCCTCCACCGGGCTGACCACCACCCGGATTGGAGTTCACATTTCCTACCTGCGTCACCATTGAACCGGCTGTAAAGGTAGCCGCCTGCGTGCCACCGGAATAAGAACTTCCCGTATAAAGTCCGAAGAACTCACTGCCTCCCGAAACAGAACCGCCTTTGGAGATCGTATAGCTGCCTCCCGAAGCCAGGTTCGGGCTACTGAACAACAACGTCATCTGGGAATAATTGCGGGGAATCTGATATGTCAGAACATTGGTACCATCCGCAGACTGGATATTCAGAATTTCTCCGTTCGATCCCGAACCGCCATAAATAACGCTGCGCTGTGTACACACACTTGAAGTAGGAGTACTCGTCCCCCCGCCTATGCCGAGTACAATTCCTCCGGTAATTTTAAACGTATTCTGATCACAATCGAAACCGTCTTCGGGCGAAGTAGTTCCTGAAGCGATCACAACTCCGCCGGTAATGGTCAGCGTACCATTGGAATCGATGCCGTCATTGCCGGAACTGTAGCAATAAATACTTCCGCCATTGATCACAATACTGTTACTCGCATTCATACAATCGTCGTAACAGAGAGCGGCAATCATACCATCATTAACGGTCAGCACACTTTTACTCTCAATACCTTCGCTGCCCTCTCCTCCCGTGGCTCTTACCAGCACCGTTCCTCCGTTGATGGTCAATGCGCCTTCCGCTTTCATTGCTTTAGCTGATGAATCGAGCTTGCCGTATACATACTGTGTACCGGTAGTGATCACTTTTACCGTACCGTCATGGATAGTAATAGAACCGTCGCAATTCATACCTTTGCCCGCAGCTCCCGTACTTTGAAGAGCTATTTCGCCTCCTTCAATTACTATATCTCCATCACACTTGATTCCTGCACACGAACTCAGATCATCATCTTCATAAAGAGGTTTCTGAGAAGTGAATGCGGTTATCTTTCCTCCGGAAACCGTCAGGTTTCCATTGCACGAAATTCCTTTGGAACCGGCTCCCGTAACTTCCGCCTGAAGAGCGCCTCCGCTGATTATCACATCTAACTCCGATTTAAAACCATGCGCTTTATCAGCCGTAGTGGCAACTTTGACAAAACCACCTGTCATCGTGATTCCTCCGTCTTCACATTGGATGGCGTCTTCCGTAGAAGAGATATTCAACACTCCGCCGCCGATGATAACGGCATCATTGGTATGGATTCCATCTTTCACTGCCGAAGGTACCGAGATATTGCATCCGCTACGCAGACGTATGTATTCGTCACTGACTATCGCATGTTTATAATTTCCGGTTACCGACAGCGAACCGCTTCCACTGAATATCAGCTGTCCTTCACTAAAGAAACAGGACTTCATATCTTCTCCGTCAGTCAGTGTATAAGATGTTCCGTCGGTCAGTGTATTGGTCGTACCCTCCGCGCAGACAACAAATACCCGTTTCGATGACTGAATATTAATGGCAGCACCCACAGGATTATGAATAGACGTTCCACTCAATGACAGTTTGAACTTCTTTTCACTATATACCTTAAACGAACCGTCTGTCGTAGCACCTTTCAAGACATACTCTATTCCCTTGACCGTAGAGTTCACTACTATATGCGCTCCGTTCTGCGAAACACTTACCCCATCAACTTCATTGCTGACAGTAGCCGTGGCCCCGTCATAACTGACAGTAACTACAGAAGTGAATGATGAGTTTTCTATAAAATCATCATAATTCGCATCATTTTCATCCGTCACCACAGTCTCTGACATACTGCCGTAAGTTGTCCGATCACTTTCATCGAAAGCAATCGTAAAATTCAGCAAATCATCCGATTCTTCAGGAACAGTAGGATTGGGCTGGCTGCCTCCTTCTTCATCCGAACCGCCTCCCCATTTCCCCTCGTCAAACTCAGTCGAATCCGTCGTACAGCTTACCGACAACAACAGCAAGGAGGACAACATTAAAAATAGTACATTCTTTTTCATAATTTCCCTTTATTATCATATTATAATTGCGCAATTACAAATATATGCCGGAAAGAGAAGAATAAGAAAAAAAATCAATGAATCGGGTATTCTTATCGGTAAACTGCCTTTATTTTCCACAGAAAGAAAACTGCGTATGAACGAAAAATGTATCCGATCGTTAACATTCAGCATTCCCTGTATTCCTGTGGAGTCATTTTCACATGTTTACGGAAATATTTATTAAAAAAGGAAAGATTATTAAATCCTAATGAAAAAGCAATTTCCTTCACCGGCAATCGGGTTGACTTCAATTGTGCCTTGGCATTCATGATAATAATTCCCGTGATAATCGCCAGTGGACTATGCCCGCTGGCTTTACGGATGGCACCGGAAAAATGAGCCGGAGTTACTCCGCACTTCTTCGCATAAAAAGAAACTTCGTGTTCCTGTGTATAGTGAGTCATCAGCAACTGGATAAACTGGCGATAAAGTTCATGTTCCCGCTTGATAGGTTCGTTAGTAGTCGGCTTACAGCGTTTATACAACTCACCCACCCCCTGAAAGAATATAGTAAAAATAGACATTAATATTTCTTTGTTATCCAGTGTGTTCGGTAAAGAATAGGCACGGATAAGCAGGCTGAAAGCGTTTCGGTATAATTGCGCTACCTCTTCCTGTAATGCCATAATAGGATTGTCCAAAATCATAGGGAGAAAATCCAGATAGGTCTCTACATAACTTACACGGGAGATAAATTCCGAAGAAAAGCCCGCAAAGCAGACACGGGTATCCGAAGATACTTCGTGAATCTGTATGAATGATCCGGGGAGGACAGTCACAAAGTCATTATGGGTAATGGTATACTCGGACAGGTTGATAGTGGCACGTACAGTTCCCCGCGTGCAAAGAACAAAGACTCCCGCCTTTATATGGCAGGGAAAACGACCGTATTGATTCAGAATATCACCGGTTATGCTGTCATCTGTAACAAAATCGACCGGAAGGTCAAACTTGGGAAGAGCATCATCTATGATCATAATTAAGAAATTTAGTTCCACAAAGATATCTTTTTCCATTCGAATTTCCTCCAAGTTCTTTATTAAAATATGAAAAACAGAACATCTATTATTTAAAAGAGAACATTACAGTTATCTATTCAAATACACGTGCATATAAAATAGTTAAAATAGAACATCGAATACCAAGAATAGAGCTTGATGTAGAAACAATATTAACCGACATTTGCAATGTTTTAATAAATACGTTGAAATAAAAACAAAAAAGAGAATGAAAACATTACGAAAACTATTTTATGTAGCTTGTACAACATTCTTCCTTACATCTTGCGAAGAAACCTACAATGACAAGCTGTTCTGGCCAGGCGAACTCAGTCAGGAATATGGCTCGTATATCAAACCATCCACTCTGGATCTGACCTACAGCGGAGAAAAGTTAATCGGAAAAACCGTCAGCTTTCAGACAGAAGACAGTAAAAAAGGAACATTGACATTAAACGATATCATTCCGGGAGAAAAAGAGACATCATTCCGGATAAACTTATCAGAGCAGGAAGACAACTATACGTTCAGCGGAGAAACAGTTTCGGGCGCAGGAGCAACCGTGAAATACGCCGGCTCCATTACTCCGAAGACGATGAAACTGGACTTGAATGTAACGATGCCGCAAAATCAATGGATAAAAACTTATCAGATGAGCGAACTGACACGCGGCAGAGGAAAAGATGTCATACGCAATCAGACGACCGGCGAATATGAATGGGGAGAGTCGGACAATCAGATACTGACAGCAGCCCTTTATACCGACATGGATTTAGAGATGGTAAAGGAGGCGGGAAGTTTGTACGCAACCGTATCCGTTATTATAAAAGGCATGGGAGGATACCTCCTGCCGCAATTACTCAAAAGTGTCACTCTGGAATCCGACGGAAACATTACGGCCGAATATACATCGGACGAACTGCAATTGGGGGAACAGAAGTTCAGCGAAATCGACATGGATAATCCCGCATCCCAGCAACAAGTCATTAATTTCATTATGATGAAGTTAATGTTCAATACATTGTCTGCCGATGATATTACTGCCGCAACCCAAGGACGCAATTATGCAGATTCTCCCCGGGGACTGGCTTTCTGGTATCTGAAAAATGACCTTCTCTATGTCAAACTGAACCTTCCAAGCATTATCAGCTTGGCCATGCAAGGGCAGGGACAGACGGTCGATGCTCATCTGATAGCAGGCATTGCAGATGCTATCCTGAAATCCAATCCTTTCTTACTGAAGACTCTACTGGGAGTTGTGAGCGAATCATTGGACAACTCTTTATTATCTATGATCGCCAATATGGATCACCAAAGTTTTCAGATGTTCTTCTCATGGATAAAGGAAGGTATCCCCATGCAGATAGAAAAGGAGAACGGACATACGCATATCTATCTGAACAGGGAAGCGCTGAGTCCTCTCATAGCCTTCATCCCCCATCTTCAGCCAGTGATGGAAGGTATTCCTAACTTCGGTCCGATGTTGTACAATTCCTATTTAGGTCCACTGTATGACAACTGGTCTATCATCACCCAACTGGACTTGGGACTCGACCTGACCGACAAAAATGAATGAGACTTTCCACCAGAAGAAAAAACATAAATTACAGAAACAATGAAGAAACTATATATTCTGACATTATTCATCTGCCTTGCCGGATTCGGGAATAGTTTTGCCCAGACATTGAAAGGGCATATATATGACGCCAATACCAATGAACCTTTGGTTGGCGCCGCAGTAACGTATAAATTGCACGGCAATCAGGGAACCGTGTCCGATATAAACGGAGCGTATGAAATCAAACTTCCGGAGGGAGGTGTCGACCTTGTGTTCAGCTATATCGGTTACGAAGACGTTCTGATGCCCATTGTTATCGGCAAACGTGAAGTGATCACTAAAGACGTGTACATGAAAGAAAGTACCAAGCTGCTGGAAGAGGTAGTGGTAAGCGCCGGACGCTTTGAGCAAAAGCTCAGTAATGTCACCGTATCCATGGACTTGGTGAAAGCAGGCGATATCGCCCGTCAGGCACCGACGGATATCACTTCTACTCTCCGCACGCTGCCCGGCGTGGACATTGTGGACAAACAGCCTTCCATGCGTGGCGGCAGCGGATGGACCTACGGAGTAGGTGCCCGCAGCCAGATTCTGGTAGACGGAATGAGCACCCTAAATCCAAAAACCGGAGAAATCAACTGGAACACCGTACCTCTAGAAAACATCGAACAGATAGAAGTAATCAAAGGAGCCTCATCCGTTTTGTACGGTTCGTCTGCTCTCAACGGTATTATCAATATCCGTACCGCCCGTCCGGGATTAACACCGAAAACCCGCTTCAGCGCCTATATCGGTATATATGGTGATGCCGAAAACGATGAATACCAATGGAGCGACAAGAGTTTCTGGAAAGACGACAAGTATTCCGTCAAACCCATCCTGCGCGGAAACCTTCTCAGCGGCATACGAAACCCTATTTATGAAGGCTTCGATCTCTCCCACTCCCGCCGTATCGGCAACTTTGACGTCAGCGGAAGCATTAACCTCTTTACCGATGAGGGATACCGTCAACAAGGATATAACAAACGTTTCCGCATGGGCGGCAACCTGACTTATCATCAACCGGACATGGGTATGAAGATATTGAACTATGGTCTGAATGTTGATTTTCTTTCCAATCAGTACGGAGATTTCTTCATCTGGAGATCACCAACAGAAGTTTACAAACCTTCTCCTTTCACCAACATGGGACGCGAAGAAAACAACTTCCACATCGACCCGTTCATCAACTACGTGAATCCGGAAAACGGAACGTCACACAAGATCAAAGGACGTTTCTATCATAGTGCCGACAACATAGTCAAACCCAGTCAGGGAAACTCCATCACCGACATCCTTGGAAATATGGGAACGAATGCCCAGACTATACAGAATATAGCAGGCGGCGATTACAGTTCGCTCTACCCGGCATTGGTCGGCATCGGCTCCGGTCTGATCAACAATAATCTGGAAGATGCCATGAACGGGGTATTCACTTCCTTGGGCAACATCTTCCCCAACGCCACTACCGCCGATTATTGTGACCTCATCTCGTGGGTGATGGACAACGGACTGCCAAGTGACCTGATGAACGGCATACAAAATGGACAAGTCCCCAGTGATCTCATCCCCTGGCTGTCCAACGTAATGAATCCGACCCGAAACAACGTTCAGACGAAAACGGACAAGAACTATAATTATTATCTTGACTACCAGTTCAACAAGAAATGGGACGGCGGCGCACAGATCACTACCGGAATGACTTACGAGCACGTCCGCTACAATTCTTCCATCATGGATCAGGTGTACAAAAGCGATAATGTAGCCGCCTTCTTCCAGTACGACCAGCGCTTCTGGGACCGCCTGAGCGTATCGGCAGGGGTACGAGCCGAATACTACCGTGTGAACAACCATCACCGTGAAGCAGAAACGAAAATATTCGGAGCCAAAGTTCCGTTCCGCCCCGTGTTCCGTGCCGGACTGAACTATCAGTTAGCCGATTACAGCTTTATCCGTGCCAGCGCCGGACAAGGTTACCGCAACCCGTCCATCAACGAGAAATATCTCCGCAAGGACATCGGAGGAGTAGGTATCTATCCGAACCTCGACATCAAACCGGAGAAAGGTTACAATGCCGAACTGGGATTCAAGCAAGGATACAAGATCGGCAACTTCCAAGGATTTGTAGACGTAGCCGGATTCTATACCGAGTACAGAGACATGGTTGAATTTCAGTTCGGACTGTTCAATAACGCAGACTACAGCATGATCAACAGCATCAGCGATGCCATCCAGATGGTGACGGACGGCAAAGGTTTCGGTATCGGAGCACAGTTCCACAACGTATCGAAAGCGCAAATCTACGGTATGGAGATTTCGACAAACGGCGTTTATGACTTCAACAAGAATACGAAACTATTCTATAATCTGGGATATGTATATACCGAGCCTCGCGACGCTGACTATAAGGAACGCAATGAAATAGAAGATTTATACACCGACGCCCTTCAGATGAAGGAGAAGTCGAATACAGGCAAATATCTGAAATACCGCCCGAAGCACAGCTTTAAAGCAACAGTCGATTTCCAATGGAAGCGTATCAATCTGGGTGCCAACTTTGCATGGAAGAGCAAGATACTGGCAGTGGACTACCTCATGATGGACGAACGTGAAAAGCAACAACAAGACTTAATGGACTATGTACGCACGATCCTCTTCGGAAAATCGAGAGGAGAAACACTGGCTACTTACTGGAAAAAACATAATACAGACTATGCCACCGTTGACTTGCGCTTCGGGGTAAAAGCGACCAAAGAAGTCGCCTTCCAATTCATGGTCAACAACCTGTTGAATAAAGAATACAGTTACCGCCCGATGGCAGTAGCCGCTCCCCGTACTTTTGTAGTGAAAATGGACATCACATTCTGAAAAACTCACTTAGATTACTGGTTAAATCTGTCGGGGAGACTTCCCCGACAGATTTTTTTATATACATCCACACAGAATAAAGCCTCAGCTCCCGGATGGCCGGCAACAGAACCAATGAAACGAACAAGCAGCAACGTATATTAACACAAAGAGAAAAATATTCACCGCCAACCTACCGCTTCTTTGTGATTTTTGCTTATTTTTGGCAACTAGTATAACACATACAACAAAACACCACTTTTAATGAAGAGGAATATCTATATATTATTTACTATAGGTCTGTTTATCCGGATTCTCCCCTCACATTCAGTAAACCTGAATACCGAACGACTGTCCAATTTGAAACGCCTGATAGAAAACAACATTGCGTACGATTCCATCGCGCCGATAGACAGCGTTATCGCCTGGGGACAGCAACTGAGCCCTATACTGGAAAAGGAAAACAAGATGGAACTGTCTTTCAGCATCCGGCAACTGGTGGTTTACATCTACTCCCTGCGCGGAGACATCGGGAAAGCAATCGACGAAGCGCGACAAATGTACGAAAAAGCAGAAACGATGAGATATGATTTAGGAATAGCCCTTTCGAGCGCAGCTATCGGAGATGCCTATTTCTGCTCCAATATGCCCGAAGAAGCCACTGATTCTTATAAGGAAGCCATCCGTTATCCCGCCTCGCCTTCGGAGAACAACCATTATAAAGAAATGACTATCCTGAAACTTATACAGGTGCTTATTCTGACTCAAAGGACAGAGGAAGCAGAGAAATACAGAAAGATACTTTCCGAATCAAAATCCATACAGACCCATCAGACGCTGCAATTTCTGACACTTGCTACAGATGTTTCTTACTATATCCAGAAGAACGATCTGCGCAATGCGAACAACTGCCTGCTGCAAGCAGAGCAAATCTACCTTTCGGACAGGCAACCTTATTATCGCACCACCTACAATTATATGCAAGGACGATATAACGAAGCAACAGGGAACTACAATCTTGCATTACAGTATTACAATGAGATTCTGACCGGCATCCGGCAAAAGACGCGCTCCATCATCTACCTGCAAGTAGCTTATGCCAAAGCGAACTTACTGATAGAAATGGGCAGTAAAGTAGAAGCGGCGCATCTGTATGAAGAAATCAGTATCGTCACCGATTCGGTAGTCGCTCCCAGCTATGCACACCGCATCAACAGCCTTCGGGCATCTTATGAGGAAAACCGGATGAAAGTAGAGAATAAAGCCGAGTTCAACCGTATTTTCATGGGCGGCATTTTAATAGGAGTCATAGTGCTGGGCATCATGATTTACCTCGTGATACACATATTAAAACAAAACAAGAAGATAGCGGAATCCAAAATCCGCATGGAGCAATCACGACTCAACGCCGAGAATGCCATGCAGACCAAAAGTCTTTTCCTCTCCAACATGAGCCATGAGATACGGACTCCGCTGAGTGCCCTCTCCGGCTTCTCCAGTCTGCTGACCGAGCAGGCACTCGACGCCGAAACACGCCGCCAATGCGGCGACATCATCCAGCAAAACTCCGACTTGTTGCTAAAACTAATAAATGACGTAATCGACCTTTCCAATCTGGAGATCGGAAACATGAAGTTCAACTTCACCTATTGTGACGCTATCGCCATCTGCAATAACGTAATCGATACCGTCAACAAAGTAAAGCAGACACAAGCCGAGCTCCGTTTCAACACATCGCTGGCTTCCCTAAAGTTATACACTGACGATTCACGCCTGCAACAGTTACTGATCAACCTATTGATCAACGCCACGAAGTTCACCCCGCAGGGAAGTATCACGCTGGAAGTCCGTCAGGAATCGGAAGAATTTGCGCTCTTCTCCGTCACCGACACCGGTTGCGGAATCCCACTGGAAAAGCAAAGTTCCATTTTCAACCGCTTTGAAAAACTGAACGAAGGAGCACAGGGAACCGGACTCGGCCTCTCTATCTGCCAACTGATCATTGAACGGATCGGCGGCAGCATATGGATAGACCCTGCCTACACCACCGGATGCAGATTTTATTTCACCCATCCCATCAACCCCACAAAAGAAGGAAAGGAGGCACAGTCATGAAACGGTTATGGATATTCTTCATACTGATCGTACTGGCAGGAGGAACCGGCAAGGCTCTCTCCAGCAATAACGAAGCTGCCAAAGACAGTCTGCTTCAGATACTGGACACTTTGCCGGCCGATTCTTCCCGGCTGGAGATGCTTTATTCACTCGCTTATCTGGACCCGATGTCACCTTCCTGCGTCTACTATCTGGGAAAATTATTGGAGGAAGCTACCACACAGGACAACAAGTATTATCAGTGTCTTGCTCTGTATGCCCATGTCGTTTATTACTTCAACCACCAAGACGAAGAAAACACAGTCATCTGGATGGACAAGCTCTCTCCGGTTGCTTTAAAAAACAACTCCTACAGCTTATACTTCGAAGGAAAAAGAGCAGAAATAACCATACATATCATAAAGCATAAAATAGAATATAGCATCACCCAAGCCGAAGAGATGTTTAAACTGGCACAAAAGTTAAACAATCCCCAAGGAATGTCATCGGCCAAACTATGCCTGATGACTGCTTATATGATGACCGCCCGCTTTAAAGAAGGCGAAGAGGCCGGATTCGAAGCCTACCGCCTTCTGCCACCCGCCGCCTCCCTGGAATCGCGCAAAAGCGTGCTCCAAGAAATAGCCTTATCTTGTTCCGCCACTAGAAACAAAAACTTCCTGAAGTACCTGCAGGAATACAAGAAAGTGCTGGACACACTATCAGAAGCAAAGCAGACACCCAAAGCATACAGCTACCTGTTATTGGAGTCTCTCTATGCCGACTATTATCTGAATGAAGGCACACTGGACGAAGCCCGCCCCCATCTGAAAAAGATGGATGAATACTTCTCTCCTACCACTTACATTCCTTGCCGGGGATTATATTATAATGTGTATTCCCATTATTACCGGATTACCAAAGAATACGAAAAGGCCCTGTCATACTCTCAAAATGCTATCGAACTCCTGTCCGAAGTATCGGACAATGAAGGGCTGAACTACAAAATAGAACATGCAAGCATTCTTACAGAGGCGGGACAAGCGGATGAAGCAATCCCGTTAT
This sequence comes from Bacteroides sp. MSK.20.82, assembly GCF_019052485.1. Taxonomy (NCBI): domain Bacteria; kingdom Pseudomonadati; phylum Bacteroidota; class Bacteroidia; order Bacteroidales; family Bacteroidaceae; genus Bacteroides; species Bacteroides sp. MSK.20.82. The sequence continues at coordinate 3,987 of NZ_JAHQUN010000075.1, read as the reverse complement.
TCCAAAGTTTGCTGGCGAAAAAAGACTCATTCTATCGGGCACTATCCATCTCGCAGACGAATGAAATCTATCAGATGCGCAACATGGACAACCTGCTTCTTGAAAAAGAACAGTACAAAGCAATGGTTCATTATGCCGGACTGACTCTGATAGCCATCGCACTGCTTATCCTGATTCCGTCTACCATACGTATCTATTATGTACGCAAGAAATTGAGGAAAGAAGAAGAGGAAATCCGCAAGATGAGCCAGATTGCGGAAGAAGCGAACGAAGTAAAAAGCCGCTTCCTTGTTAACATGAGCTATAACATACGCATCCCGTTGAATAACGTCTTAGGGTTTTCTCAACTCATGACTACTGATCCGGAAAGCATGGATGCCGACCAATGGAAAGAATATTCGGAGATTATCCAGACCAACTCCGCCGAACTGATACAACTGGTGAACGACGTGCTCGACCTCTCCAGACTGGAGGCCGGAAGAACGAAATGGCAGATACAGGAGCACGAAATCATCTCCTTGTGCTCGGACGTTCTCGGTATGGTACGCATGAGATGCGGAGATAAGATACAGGCAGACTTTCATACGGAAATAGAAAGCCAGCCGTTTCAGGTAGACACCGCCCGATTCACACAATTGATTCTCAGTACACTGATCTACACAGACCCGTGTGAAGAGAAAAGGAAAGTGTCTCTCTATCTGGAACGTGACACGCAACGGGAACTATTTGTCTTTCGGGTAGTCAACAGTCCGTTAGCCGATCCGGCCTTGCAAACACAAAAAGCAGAAGTACGCCATAGCATCAACCGTCTGACAATCGAATATTTCAAAGGTACATATACGATTGAACCGAATACTCCGGAAGGTCCCGTACTGACTTTCACATATCCTTATTCCAAAACAAATAATATCTAATCATATGACCAAGAATCTGATCACACGAAAAATACAATTCTTATTTCTCATCGGAGCTATCCTGCTAGCGCCCTCTATCGCACGTGCTTCCGCCGTTACGGCTTCCGTCGACAGTCTGCAGAATCTCTTGCAAAACGACACGGATGCCGGGCAACGGGCCATTATCTATATTCATCTGGCGGATATCCACGTAGACAGCCTCAACATTTCCTCCCAATATTGGGACAAAGCCCTCACCGAGGCCGCAAAAGCCAAAGACGAATATATGATGAAGCTCGCACTCGATAATCTGATACAACGATATGCTTCCAAAAACAAAGAGAAGGTAGAAAAGTATATAACCTTCGCCCGACAATATCTGCCGGAAGAACACAACACCCTTTTCCGGTATTACTTGTATTGTTACAACATCTGGGCGGAAATGCGAAAGAACAATTCGCTGGAAACAATCGAACAGGAACTGGACAAGCTGAAAAAGGAAAATCACGGACAAATGACACCTGAAGAACAAATTCAATGGGAATATCTGACCGGAGTATCACTCGATTATTCAGCGGTACTGACACATTCATACAATGAAGTTTCCAAAGCCATTCCTTACGTAGAGCGCGCACTGGAGATACTAGCCCCTTATCCTTTGCAAGACAGGGTGCACTTCGAAATATTGTGCCACTACGAACTGGCAGACTTATATACAACTGTTGAAAACAAAAAGGCAGTAGACGAAGTGAACAAAATGATCGAGCTACACAAGCAATGGAATCATCTGAATACGACTTTCGACCGGAGATTTCTGGACGAATCACATTACTACATGGCTAAATATTCGCAGATTATTTTCATGGCAGATCTTATTTCGAAAGAAGAGATAAAGGACTATTATCAGAAATATATCCAGATAGCAAATAAAAAGAAGGTTGTAAAAAGCACTTACGAGACGACAGCAAGATATTATCAGACAATAGGCGAATACAAAAAGGCGATAGCTTACATTGATTCCGCCACTCAAACAGACCATTTCCAACCAGTCAACCTCGTTCCCATACTCAATGCGAAAGCCGGTCTGTACTATAAACTGAATGATTATAAAAACGCATATCTGACTTTAAAAGAAAGCAATAAGAACCGGATGTCGGATAAATCACAAAAAAGAGAGCAACAAATGATCGAAATGCAAACCCGCTTCGACGTCAACAAACTGGAACTGGAAAAGAGCAAACTCGCCAACAAAAACAAACAAATCGCACTGACCGGTACTTTTATCTTATTACTGGCAGCAATCGGATGGAGCATCTATCAGCGAACGATGGTAAAACGGCTGAAGAAAATGCACTGCGCACTAATGACTGCGCACGAAGAAGTCAGAAAACAAAGCATGAAAGCCACCGAAAGCGAGAAGATGAAAACGGCTTTCCTCAACTCTATCTGTCATGAAATACGTACTCCGCTCAATTCAATCGCCGGATTCTCCGAACTGATCTTCGATGAATCTTTAGACACGGCCACCAGACAAGAATTCCGGCAGTTGATACAAAGCAATTCTACCGCGTTAGCTTCTTTGATGGACAATATGCTGGAGCTGTCTCAGCTTGTCAGCTCCGAACTGCCTCTTCCTGTGGAGTCTACCGACGTATACGGACTATGTGTTGAAGAAATGGCCAAACTTAAGGAAACTCTGTCCAAGCCGAACATCGAATGTATCATCACAGGCGATAAAGACGGAATGACGGCACAGACAAACGCCTTTTATCTCTCCCGTGTGATTGGCAATTTACTAAGTAACTCCGCCAAGTTTACAGAAAGCGGAACAATCACACTGACCTGCAACATCGACAAAGAAAAAGGACAACTGGTGATCTCCGTCACCGATACGGGCATCGGCATCCCTGCCGACAAGCAGGAATGGGTGTTCGAACGTTTCACCAAAGTAGATGACTTCAAACCGGGCACCGGACTTGGCCTGTACATCTGCCGCATCATCATACAACGGCTCGGAGGGCAAATCAGAATAGATACCGGCTATACTTCCGGCTGCAAAATGGTGGTTACTCTTCCCGTTTAACCACCTGTCCGAATGCTTTTTCTGTTTCCGGGTCCTTTCAGATTCGTCAACAATTCGTATCTTTGCCGCCCGAATACAACAAAGTCATCAAAATGAAAAAACGAATTTTACTGATTGCACTCTTATTTTGTTCCGTTTTAGCACAGGCACAGGATGTTTTTGTAACAGCGGATTTTGTCAGCAGCTACATTTGGAGAGGTATGGACAGCGGTAACGCCAGCGTACAACCGTCATTGGGCGTCAACTGGAAAGGACTGACTGCCTACGTCTGGGGTTCGACCGAATTTCGCCATAAGAATAATGAAATAGATTTGTCATTGGAATACGAATACAGGAATCTGACCTTATACGCCAACAACTACTTCACGCAAACGGAAGAAGAACCTTTCAAGTACTTCAATTACAGTTCACACTCCACCGGACATACTTTTGAAGTCGGTGCCGGATATATGATTAGTGAAAAGTTCCCGCTTTCAGTCAGCTGGTACACCACATTTGCGGGGAATGATTACCGCGAAAACGGGAAACGTGCGTGGTCCAGTTACTGCGAACTCAGTTATCCGTTCAGTATAAAGAAGGTGGACCTTGCCCTTGAAGCAGGCTTTACCCCTTGGGACGGCATGTATTCCGATAAATTCAACGTTGTCAACATCGGACTTTCGGCCACCAAAGAACTAAAGATTACCTCTACTTTCTCTTTGCCGATCTTCGGAAAAGTGATCGCCAATCCTTATGAAGAGCAAGTATACTTTGTAGTCGGCCTTACCTTATAACCCAAGCATATATAGCTTTCAGTAGTTTCCACCGCTTGAAACTACAGTTTCATCACCTTGAAACCAGAGTTTCTGCAGCTTGAAACTTTAGTTTCTGCGGCTTGGAACTAAAGTTTCTGCAGCTTGGAACCATTAGTTTCAAGGCGTTGGAACCATTGGTTTCAAGGCTTTGGAACTATAGTTTGATGTGTACTGGTTTTAGTTGACAACTTCGTTTGTTATAACTGAATTAGTTTAC
>NZ_JAHQUN010000074.1:0-17634 GCF_019052485.1 Bacteroides sp. MSK.20.82 | reverse complement strand
CCGGAACTCTTTCGTATCCATCCACCGAAATAAATTTGCCGTTCAAAAACAAAGGGTCTCAGATGGGGCTATGAAAAACGCACATTAAGGGAGGCAGAAAACTAGGAAAAGGGCAGTACGGAAAGTAAAACAAGCCATACGGTTTTGCCTGCAAAACCGTATTCCTATCTCCCTGCCACAAGTGGCAGGGGGGAACGGGTTAGCAACGGACTGCCGGGACAAACGGTAAAAGGACGGGGCTGCAATACGGAAGAAGGAGGTTGTTTCGGCAATGCCGAAGCTCCGGATGATGACCATTGCAATCCCGCCCACGTTTGGAACTTCTCTTTTCTGGTTTGCCCATAATCAGCCGCATAGCGGATGACTACGGGTAAACCGGAAATGAGAACAGTCATTCCGATGAAGGGGAGGGTGGGAAAGAATACTGCGTGAACGCAAAAACACAGTATGTCATCTTAAAACAATATCTTTAAAAAGTTTTTCAGAAGAAATGCTTACCAATATCCTAATAATTATTACTTTTGATAACATAATACAACGATATGGAAAAGAAAAAGATTACAATAGAGGTAGAACCAGCTACAGCCGTAGCTACCGTCGGTTTATTGCGTGGGATATTTCCCAGTATCATCGAACAACTGGAAAGGCAAGCCGCAACAAACGGCAGCCCCTTAAAATTCAATAAAGTAGAAAATATGCAAGAAGTATTGGATGAGATTTATGAAAAGTGCATTGCCGAAACGAACCTCCGGGAGTTTGCCCAGGCGCACTTAAATAGTGACGGATTACCTAACTGATACAGAAATACGGAATCTGCCAGCCATCCTTATTCCAAATAACAAATGGTACAGAATTACACACCTGTCATGTGGGATGACAAAGCATTTGCCTTTGTCCCCTACGAAGCATTCAGTGATTTGCCACATTATCCCAAAGAAAAATGTGAGCAAATTTGCAAAGAGCTGAACAGCCTTATAAGACTATGTACTTATAGGCCGAAAAAGGAAGATATTTATTTTCATCCGGTAAGTTATGTACGTCGTTCCGGAGGTTTCATAGTTACGGATAATCAGGCATCCTTTGAGAAATGCCCCTATCCTGCTTGCGCAGACCGTCATAGCTGCCAAAAAATATGTGATTTGATGAACCGTATCATTGAAGAGTCTTAATTATATAAAATACCATGGAACATCCAAACTCCAAATGCAGAATAGCACAAGCTGAATATTTAAGTCGGCTACCTGAAGAAGAACGGGAAAATAAGGCCAGAGATATTAGAATCGGAAACGCCAGCTATATTTACCACCAACAAGCGGTTCCAATCCAAGAAAACAGATTGATAATGTATTATAAAGAGTGGTTGGAAGGTCTTCCTCCCAACATTTCACGCCATATGAGAATGCTTGGATTTGAAGCATGTAAGACAATGATTCCGTTTACGAGATATGTGAACGAAAGAAACGATATTGGTATGCGTGACTGGATGCAAGAGCATCTTTCACCGAGTGACTTCAACTATTGGCAGGAACTTTCGAAAAAAGCAGGTTCGCCAACATTTTAATCCCATCCCGTTCAATACGCTGCCTGAAGAATAAAAGGTGCGTATTAAACGAGAATATTTTTTAGCGTTTAGTCATCTCTTCCCGCACCAGTTCCGTTTCTGTCGGGGAGAGTTTCGGCAATTTGACAGTTGCCGGACTTTCTAACTGGTAAGCCTTCACCTCATTGATAAGCAACTGCCAGTCAAAAAGAAATTCTTCGGAACAACCATGTTTACGATAAATTTCTTTTGCTGCTTCCAAAATCTCAGGAGCGCAAAAATCGTCTCCCTGAAAGACAACTGCCGGACGATCATTATTGATACAGTCTCTCAATAATCGTAACTGATCTTTCATTGTGTTTACCTATTATGCGTTCTGTTGTTTTACCATTTTCAAAAATTCGTCAGACGGTTTAAATGCCGGTATGTTATGAGCCGGAATAATCATAGTAGTATTCTTAGAGATATTCCGAGCTGTCTTTTGCGCTCTCTTCTTCACTATGAAACTACCGAATCCACGAAGATAGACATTTTCCTCCTTACCCAACGAAGTCTTTACCTCGTTCATGAATCCTTCCAAAACAGCAAGCACCGCTTTGCCGTCGATGCCGGTTCTGGCAGATATTTCCTTTACGATTTCCGATTTAGTCATTTCTTTATAATTTGAAAATTAGCGTGCAAAGATAATTAATCCAATGGATTATTTAAAGTCTGGCATCCGCAGCAAGCCCTGCCTTCGCCCAATGAAGTGTTAAATTGTTGCGTATGGGTCAAGTTCCTTAATCCGCTTACACAAATAATCAAAGCGTTTCTTGGTAAGCGGTGTGAGTGTATCGAGGTTCTTGCCATCGAAATTCTCTCCGAAAATAAGGTCGTCCACTCCTATGCCGTGATTGTAATTCTCGCGCACGCAATCACGCAGAATCCAAAGGTTATGCAGGTTCACCCAGTCGGCTGTAATGTTTCTGATTTTACTGAACAGCAGCGCAGCAGTGTAAAGGTAGTGTCCGCAATGGTTGTAGTCATGCAACACCAGCTTGCCCTGGTAATAGATGTCGAAATCCTTGTTTTCTTCATCTTCCTTTGTATCGCAGTAGAAGAATGGAATGTCTTTCAGACCGTCCCAATTAATATAAGTAGTTGGCTTCATAATATCTTTTTTGAATACGCTACATAACCTGTTATTTGCACACTTTCCATTATTCACAGAACATTTGATGAAACACTTCCTTCAGTCTTTTTATCTCACTGAAATTCAAATCTCCAATCTTTCTTTTCAGCCGGCTTTTGTCCACCGTGCGAATCTGATCCGTGGCTATCTCCCCATCACGCCCGGCTACAGAACACAGAACCCGGTAAGGATAGTTCCTTATGGTGGAGGTTATCGGAGCAATGACTACTATTGTAAGGTACATATTCAAATCTGAAGGAGTTACAACAACACATGGCCGTGTCTTTGCCATTTCACCCCCACGGGTAGGGTCTAACTCTACCCAATACACTCCATACTGTTCTACCATGTCCAATCCTCAAACTTTTCATCCTCAAACACATCAGGGATAAGCAACTCATCATCCCCATTCTCATGGGCACGTTTGGCAGCTTCCGCCCATCCCTGCCGTGGTTGTGCCTTTATCACAATATTGTTCCCGTCCAAAGAAATGCTCACAGCCGATTTCAAGGACAAACGCAACTGTTTCAATATCTCGGAAGGAAGTATTATCCCCTTGCTGTTTCCAATCTGAATAATGTTTGTTACCATAATGTTATAACTTTAAAATTGATTATCACAACACAAATATAGACAAAGTTATAACAATACCAAAAGAAAAGCCAACTTTTTTCCATTTTCACCGATAACCCGGCCAACGGCTGCACTCGTCGGGAGGCTAGTGCCCCCCTTGCCGTGCGGCGCTCCCCGACCTATGATTCTTATCATGTCTTGTGTCCTTTTCTCCGCTTCTAACAAACAAATCTGCATAAAATATAGATTTGCGTTTCCATTTGAATTTTAGTTATTTGATACCCTAACTATGAATAGCAAACAGATAACTGATTTTTAAAACAGCAGAATGTTTCTGTTTTATTAAAATAAAAAGGGAACAAATTTTTAAGGTAATACTTACGGAAAAAACAGACTTTATAACGTTTCTTTTTCGTACATTTGCAACAATATAATAAAAGCGAAACATATAATGGAGAAGCAAGGAGAAATCATACTATACCAACCGGATGAAGCTGTAAGGTTGGAAGTACGTTTAGAAGATGAAACCGTTTGGCTCACACAAGCGCAGATAGCAGAACTTTTTCAACGTGACAGAACCGTTATTACCAAACATATAAATAATGTTTTTAAGGAAAAGGAATTGGAAGAGAAAAGCAATGTGCATTTTTTGCACATTGCTAATTCCGATAAGCCTGTCAAGTTCTTTAGTCTAGACGTAATAATTTCAGTTGGATACAGAGTTAAAAGCGTAAGAGGTACGCAATTCAGGCAATGGGCAAATAAAATTTTAAAAGAATATTTATTGAAAGGTTATTCTATAAACCAACGGCTCAATGACATGGAATATAGAATGAACAATAGATTCTTCCAAATAGAGAAAACCATTGCTGAACATGATGCAAAGATAGACTTCTTTGTACGCACCTCATTGCCTCCGGTGGAAGGTATATTCTTTGACGGTCAGATATTCGATGCGTATAAGTTTGCTACAGATTTAATAAAGTCTGCCAAATGCTCACTTGTGCTTATCGACAACTATGTAGATGAATCCGTGTTACTCATGTTGAGCAAACGAAACAGTGGAGTATCAGCTACTATTTATACACAAAATAAACGCACAGCTCCAACTTGATTTAAACAAACACAATGACCAATATCCTCCCATTGAAGCTAGAACCTACAAAAGTAGTCATGACCGCTTCTTAATCATTGATAATACGGAAGTATATCATATTGGGGCATCGCTAAAGGATTTGGGCAAGAAAATGTTTGCTTTCTCCAAACTGGAACTTCCTGCCCATACGATAATTGATGTATTATGAAATAAGCTAATCACCCATGCGAGAAGCGGAAGAGAATATAAAATTCAAGATGGAAATTGACGTATTGGTTCCCATTCCACGTACTGTCACCCGTGATTTCACCAGTTTGAAGCACCTGCGTCAATGGCAGAAACGGAATGACATCGATGGTTCTCTTTACTGTTTTGCACACCGGGAATACCTGCTCAACGAAAAGGGAGAATGGGAACAATTTACCGTTATCGGCAAACAGGTAGTGACTATCGGAGAACTGGAAAGGCTTCTTTTGGCAATGAAGCAAAAGGGGTTCAACCAATACAGCCGTGAGGAATATGAAGAATTAATGTCTTCATATTTGAAAAAGTGAAGAATTAAAACCTTCATTACACATTTAAATACGAAAACAGGATGAAAATAGGATATGCCCGTGTTTCCACCAAGGAACAACATCTGGATATGCAACTGGAAGCGTTGAAGGCTGCCGGATGCGAGAAAATCTTCTCTGAGAAAATGACCGGACGTCAACAAAACCGCCCGGAACTGGATGCCTGCCTGAGCTTTCTCCGGGAAGGCGACACACTTGTCGTATATAAGCTGGACCGGCTTGGCCGTTCGCTGAAGAATATCCTTACGCTATTGGAAGATTTCAAGAATAGGGGCATCCAATTCACCTCACTGCAAGACAACATCAGTACGGAAGGCGCAATCGGCCAACTGATGAACAACATTCTCGGTGCTTTCGCTCAGTTTGAAAGAGACCTTATCTATGAGAGAACCCAAGAAGGCAGAAGAATCGCCAAGGAAAAAGGTGTCAAATTCGGCAGAAAGACACTTATCAACAAAAACAACATCGCCAAGCAGAAAAGCTGCATCCAACTCTATGAATCCGGAACGCCGGTAAGGGAGATACAGAAAATATTAAACATAGGCAGTAGCGGAACAGTATATCGCCTATTAAGAAGGAATGGAATTGCGCTGAAATCCGAGAACAAAAATAACAAATAACGAATAAACCTCTGCCCATCCTTCAAAGATGATTCTCAAAGATCGTCTGCAATTCCACCTCTCAGCAAGATTATAGGAAAGTCCCCTTCACGGGGACTGATTTTTTTTAATTTTAATACAATAACTCCATGCACTCCTGTACCGCTTTTTCCAATGCTTCTTCCAAACAACAAAAAGCGTCCGCATTACTTTCGGAGTCATACAACACATAATCTCCAGCCCTCACAACCACATGCCAGACCGCCACGTTTTGTTCTGTTTGAAACGTATATTCACGAGTCTGTATCATCCATTGGATACATGCTGCCAGTGTCGGGCACTCGCACATATACATCGGGGTATTCCTTCCCTCAATATCGGTGCGTAGCCTATCCTGTTTGTCATACCAATACTCACAAGGCACGTAATAGTATAATTCCTTCATCATAAGAGCTGTGTCGCTATTAACCAATCTCTCTTTGTTGATTTGTGTAATCAAATTTTCCATATTAGCATTATTTAAGTTGAACATCTGATTTATTCTTCAGCTAGATTCAAGACCTTTTCATTTTTTGTATCGGGAAGGTCTTTGGTCAGCCGACCTTTTTTTTGATGTCATTCCCCATCTGAGTTCTGAGCCTTTTTTCGGCATATCAAGGTCTGGATTGCAAGCAATAAGCCAAGTTTCACTTATGGAAAATGTCGGGAAGACACTTCTTCATCGTTATTTTCCATACAGTAAAGGCGCATGGCCGTAACTTGCCATTTGCGGAATCCCGAAACCTTTGCCGAGCAAAAAGCCGGACTCGGATCGGAGGAAAGAAGCCGGGGGAGGCAGCCCACAGAAAGGGCAATCCGATACAATCAAGAAATTAACCTGCTATACCCTTGTGCGAGTGAAATAATCCATCATAGACACTACATACCTAAGTAGTGGTATCAATACACCGATCACATATATCATAGCGTAGCCCAAAAGGACAAAAGGTAATGTTTTACGATAAAGACATGCAACAGCGAGCAATATAAACGAAAAAGAAAAGCCATAAACCCCATATTGAAAACCGGGTATCAACTCATAAACAGGTACGGGTTCCGGATGAAGCATGGCTCCGGCCACAATAGAATAAAGGCTGGTCAATAATATAAGCAGCGTATATAAGCAACTCTTAAGAATCCTGGGATCATTCCTTTTACAATAGAGAATCGTTCGGATATCACTTCTAAGAAACTCAATGCCCAGTAAGAGAGCCACCATAACGCCTGTATCAAAAGTAGAAAATACATTCATTCCGATCACCTTTGGCGCGAAGATATGTATTTATTCTGAAAAGCCACGTCTTTGCGTATTTTACGATGTCGCATCCGATAGTCCGGGAAGCATTTTTTTGGTTCTTTTTTGGGGTGACTGCCAAAAAAGAACCCCGAAGCCGAAATCCCGGGCAGACGGGATTTCTCCCGTCCACCTTACCTATTTTGCAATCTTCCCTCGTCCGCATAGCTATAATAGTTATTGCCTGCCACAATCACATGGTCAACCAAACGGATGTCTAATGTTTCAGCGGCTTTTTTAACTGCTTCCGTCAAGCGGTCATCCGCACTGCTGGGCTTGCGTGCTCCTGATGGGTGGTTATGTACCATGATAAAAGATACGGCGTTATAATACAATGCCTGCTTCATGATAACCCGTATATCCACAGGGGCGGTATTTATCCCGCCGCATGAGATACGGACTTTACGGATGAGTTTGGACGAACTGTTCAGCAACAGCACCCACATCTCTTCAGTAGCTATATCGCACAAAACAGGATGCATCATTTTATAAACATTATTGCTGGATAAAAGCGCAGGACTTTCAACTTGCCCTTCTTTCAGCCGTTTATATAGCTCAATCGCCGCATAAGCGACTTTTTTACGGCTGGGTGTTAGTGTTTCCAGTACATCAGACAAGCACAATCCTTCTATTTCCATCTGTTCATACTTATATTCTTCACGTTTCAGTTTCTCACTGTTCGTCAAGGTATAAATCAACTCGCTGTTTTCCATCACCCGATAAACGTCATTCACTTCAAATACGGTTCTCTTCGTTTTCATACTGCCAAAAATTAAAAGATTAATACTCGCAAACATCGCTTGTCGCCCCAACCATAAATTTTTCCTCAACTGATTGGGAACAGTGCATTGAAGAGAAAGCGGGAAAGACGGATCAGAACGGGATTGAACTGGTAAATACTACCTCCCGGAATGGGAGGATGGAGATTTGGCTTTTCAATATCGGGCGTTCCGGCCACGCCTACCTTCGCAATGTTCCTATCAGTTCAGGAAAAAATCATCATACCTCTCTTCCGGCATAGCCGGAGCGTAGAGCGTTAGGGATAGCAGGGAAAAGCCTGGAGGGTAACGAGGACTTGCAACGAATAGCCCGGTCAGAAGGGAACGCCCTGAAAAACTAATTCGGATACAGAAGATGAACAGAACCGCCTTCCAATCATATAAAAAAGCGTGAAAATCAACACATACTTCCGAAAAATCTTTTTCCGAAAGTACGTATAGGGCATGTGAAGGGAAAATTTATTTTCCCAGTCATTTCTATGTTATCGCTTTGGGGATATTTAAAGGGGTTAGGAGTTTAGGTCTTTATTATGTATTTTGGTGGATGGTTTTACACAGCCGATACCTTTTATTTAAAAATTTCTCTCTTTTATTTCACTGATATACCGACATATAAAAAAAACAGGGATTACCTATTCCCTTCATTAACGGGTGGACGGTTTTACACAGCTGACAAGTGAAACCGGACGCTTTTACACAACTAAAGCAAAAGGAGTGGACGGTTCTACACAACTAGAAGCAACAAACGGGACACTTCTACACAACTAAAACAGGCAAAGCGGATGACTCCACACATCTAATCACCCCAATAGGGACACTTCTACACAACTAATTCTATAAAAAACCGTGAAACGTGGACGGTTCTACACAGCTGGATCGTCCATGTTCACCGCCCCGTCCGTCTCCGGAGATATGAACTCTTCAGGAGCAGGAGCAACTTCCGTTCCATTGGCACTCTCCAACTCTTCCTGTGCCCATCCTTCCGGAAACCTGCCGAATACAGCCACGAAATCACTGATATATATCTGTTTCTTCTTTTCTACGCTTTCCGGGGAGTTTGCCCATAAAAGGAACTCTTTATACAGTCCGGCATCTTCCTCCACCTCTTTGATCTTCTTCCTCCTGACAGCCATATCCGTGTCCGGGTAGGCAATCTCGACATACAGCCCAAGCAGGTTCTTATAGAATTTCTTCACCACGACAGCATATTGTCCTTCATCAAAATAGTGCAGCGTATGCCTAGGAAACGAGAACAACACGGTATATGCCCATCTCTCATGATCGCCTTTCACAAAAGAGAAATTGAAATTGGTATATTTCAGGTAAGTATTCATCTTTTTCAGTATCGAGGCGACCTTCTTTTTCCGGTCTTTGGGTTCGGCAATCTCTATGCCGAGCTTTTTAGCCAGCTGATCGACTGTCAGCACATAAAAAGGAGCCTCATTCTTGGTGGTCTTATACTTGATCAGGTAAACCATCTTGGAAAGTTCCAGATAGAAATAGCGGTAACGGCTGGGCAGGCTACGGTAATCCTGAAGTTCCAAGAGGTTATAGAGCGAGAACATGAAATTCTTTATCTCCGGGCTTACCACTGCCGAGTACAGCCTTTTCGTTGACTTCTTCGTCTTGAAATCGGTCATTATGTCGAAACGTTTCAAGATCTGCACGAAATTATAGGATGTACGGCCATCCTCGCCAATGGTCGGATAGCAGAGGTTCTCCAATCCCAGTTTATAGAGAGCCGCCTCAAAAACCGTCTCGATAGGATGGCTGATTCTCTGTCCTGCCGTGTCGGTACATACATATTCCGGCTGCATATTCTTTCCGAACATGGCCGCGAGCTGCCGGCTATCCAGCTTGCGCTGCAAGTTGGTACGGTCATACCCCATCTTACGGCAGAAGTCTTCTACGGAGAACCAGGAAGTCCCGAACAAGTCTTTGAGGTGATAGCTGCCCAGGTATATGATCAGATCGAGCATGACATTTCCACCTGCCTCATACAACCGTTCAATCAGCACGGAATTATAGCTTTCCCCAAGCACCCTAGGGACACGAATCAGTTCTTTTGCCATGATAATACTTACAAAATCAATCCTTTCTCTGTTTTCATTGCCACAAAGATAGGCATACCGGCCAACATACGCGTCATAATTATCAATCAGTTTTAACGGTATGACCGGTATGGGAAAAGGAGAAGTACTTTCCTGAAGAATGCTTTATCCGCCCTTCATCAGAAAGAAAGCATCTTACACCTGTACCCCATAGACATCCTATATTACTTTTTCAGTTCTTCCGATAAAAAGGAACGGTCTATCAATACTTGCACCAATGGTTTCTCTTTGACAAACTCATCAAGCTCACGCTTTATCAATTTATTGCCCAACCCTATGCGTCGTCCAAATTCCTCGAAATCCTTCCGCCCTACCTGATGAGCAATTTGACTCCACATTGTCATCTGTAATCGACTCAACCCTCGGTCTAAGGTGTAGATCGTTAGGTTATCAGTACAGCGAAATCATCCGTTCTCTCATGAGTATCTACTTCTGTGGTGGCTCATGTATTGAGGATGTCACTACTCATTTGATGAACCATCTCTCGCTTCATCCGACACTTCATACTTGTAGTTCTGATACTATCCTCAGAGCGATAAAGGAACTGACGCAAGAAAACATCTCATACACATCAGATACGGGTAAGAACTACGATTTCAACACGGCTGACACTCTCAATACTTTACTGCTCAATTGTATGTTTGCATCTGACCAACTGAAAGAGGGTGAGAAGTATGATGCAAAGCCTACATACAAGAAGTTCTCTGGTTATCGCCCTGGCGTGGCGGTTATTGGTGACTTGATTGTTGGCATTGAGAATAGCGATGGTAACACAAAAGTTCCATTTCATGGCACGTTTTCTCGCCATGGCAGAGCTTAAGTAAACTTAGCTCTGCTCATCTGGCTTAACGAAAACCTTCGTTTTCATCAGAAGGACACGCTGAAGAGGTTCTTTGAGAGATTTGAACAGAACAGGCTCACTATCAATCGTTTCAGAGCTGATTGCGGATCATGTTCCGAGGAAATCGTGGAGGAAATAGAGAAACACTGCAAGTCCTTCTATATCCGCACTAACCGCTGCAGTTCGCTCTACAATGACATATTTGCTCTCAGAGGCTGGAAGACTGAGGAAATCAATGGCATTGAGTTTGAATTGAACTCTATCCTTGTTGAGAAGTGGAAGGGTAAAGCATACCGACTTGTGATTCAAAGACAGAAACGGATGGATGGTGTGCAGGATCTTTGGGAAGGAGAATACACATACCGTTGTATCCTGACTAACGACTATGAATCTTCCGTAAGAGAAATTGTCGAGTTCTATAACCTTCGTGGAGGAAAGGAACGTATCTTTGATGATATGAACAATGGTTTCGGGTGGGACAGATTGCCCAAATCCTTCATGGCCGAGAACACTGTGTTCCTTCTTCTTACAGCACTTATCCGTAACTTCTACAAGGCCATTATCCAAAGACTTGACGTAAAGAGGTTCGGACTCAATGCAACAAGTCGCATAAAAGCGTTTGTCTTCAGGTTTATCTCTGTACCAGCCAAGTGGATCAGGACATCAAGGCGGTATGTGCTGAATATCTATACCTGTAACAATGCTTACGCAGATATTTTTCAGACTGATTTTGGATAACGCCTACAACTTATGGGTATGATACTGCGTATTGTCTCAAGTCGCATTGTGGGGTAAGGGGATGTTGTAGGCAGAAGTGGGTGTTTCTGCCTCAATTTATCTGATAATTCAGTAATGAGAGGACGTGTACACGCAAGAAGGACGTTGAAGGGCTTAGTTGCGGATTTGAGGCAGGTAAGAAAATACAAAGAATTAACAGCAACCGAGAAACTGAAATACCGTATCGCAGTGAAAATGACGGCAGCCGACTACTTCCGCCTGCTGACACGATCGCATGAGGCGGGCGTATCACCAAGCGAGTACATGAGGGAATGTTTCCGTAACGGTCATGTGAAAGAACGGCTGTCGGAGGAACATGCCGGATACATCCGCCAACTCTGCGGCATGGCTAACAATCTCAACCAGCTTGCGCGTAAGGCAAACGCCGGAGGCTTCCACGATGAACGGTGGGACTGCAAGGTGGCAGTGGCAAGGATTCATGAACTTATAACCAAGATAGGGATATGATGGCGAAAATCGTAAAAGGAAGCGA
The DNA here is from genome assembly GCF_019052485.1 of Bacteroides sp. MSK.20.82. Classification (NCBI taxonomy): domain Bacteria; kingdom Pseudomonadati; phylum Bacteroidota; class Bacteroidia; order Bacteroidales; family Bacteroidaceae; genus Bacteroides; species Bacteroides sp. MSK.20.82. Next base: position 5,749 of record NZ_JAHQUN010000074.1, on the reverse strand, counting down.
CTTCAAGGGTGCGGTGGATTACATCATCGACAAGAAGAAGGATACGCAGATAGTAGCAAGCGAAGGCTTGTTTATGGAAAATCTGGAAACTATCGCCATGAGTTTCAATGCCCAGTCACGGATGAACGATAAGGTGACAAAACCTGTCGGACATATCGCGTTGAGTTTTTCCAAAGAGGATGAGTTACGGCTGACGAACCGTATCATGGCAGGCATCGCGCTTGAATATATGGAACGGATGGGAATCAAGAATACGCAGTTCTTCATCGCCCAGCATTTCGACAAGGAGCATCCGCACGTGCATATTGCTTTCAACCGCATAGACAACAACGGCAATACCATATCGGACAGGCACGAGCGTCTGCGCAGTACCCGCATCTGCAAGGAATTGACCTTGAAATACGGCTTGCATATGGCTGGCGGAAAGGACAATGTCAAACGCAACCGCCTGAAAGAGCCAGACAGGACGAAATATGCGCTTTACGACATCATCAAAATGGAAGTCGGCAGATGCGGCAACTGGAACGTGCTTATCGCCAACCTGAAACGGCAGGGAGTGGAAGTACATTTCAAGCATAAGGGGCAGACCAGCGAGGTGCAGGGTGTTGTATTCTCCATGAATGGCTACCATTTCAACGGCTCCAAAGTGGACAGGCGTTTCAGTTATTCCAAGATTGACGCGGCTTTGCAGCACAACAGATGCAGGGAACGTATGGGAATAACAGCCGGAATATATGAAACGGCTACACCAAGCGCACCGTCCGGCACGGCACAAAGCGAGTTGTTCAACGGCTCTTGGGGATTGCTAAAAAGCAGTGGCTCATCTTATAACACTGCTGATGCGGAAGCCAATCAGGAAATGGTGGATATACTTCGCAGAAGGAAGAAAGTTAAGCGCAAGAGAGGTGTTGGGTTCTAATATTCTGTACTAATCCAATTCTCACGACACTTGCGCTCTATATTCATTCGGAGTGTAACCTACCTCTTTCTTGAACAGTCGGGTAAAATGTTGCGGGTACTGAAAACCGAGATTATAGGCGATTTCATTAACGGTGTCGTCTGTAGATGCAAGTTCCGTCTTGGCTATTTCAATAGACTTGTCATGAATGAAATGCAGGGCGGTTGAACCTGTTTCTTTTTTCAATAAATCACTGAAATAGTTGGGCGAGAGGCAGAGCTTGTCTGCACAATACTGTACAGTGGGCAAGCCTATCCGTTTAGCAGCCCCATCATGGAAGTATTCGTCAAGCAACCGCTCAAATCTTGCGAGGATGTCTCGGTTTTGGTTGTCGCGTGTGATGAACTGACGGTCATAGAAACGTGTGCAGTAATCAAGGAACGTCTTGATGCTGTCTGTGATGAGGTTCTTGCTGTGACGGTGTATCGGATGGTTCAATTCATATTGAATCTTGTGGAAGCAATCCATGATGATTTGCCGTTCTTCCACACTAAGGTGCAATGCCTCGTTTGTCTCGTAGGAAAAGAACGAATATTCACGCATTATCCGCCCGAGAGGTGTATTCCGCAGCAGGTCGGGATGGAACATAAGCAGGTAGCCATCTGGTTGGAACTGCATGCCGTCATCTTCCGCACCGAACACCTGTCCGGGCGCGATAAATATCAGTGTGCATAATTATTCCTAAGTCTGTGAAACCGGAACGCATGAAGCAGAATCTCGACATATTAGACTTCACCCTGTCGGCCGACGACATGGCACGGATAAAGACGCTGGATACCGACAAGCCTTTCTTACTCGGCTCGCACGAAGATCCAGAAATCGTAAAATGGTTCATGCAGTACAAAAACGCCTGAACATCAACAACCATATTTCGATAGCCGCTATCGACTATATTAAGAAGTTATTCGTATATGCCTTTATTGTAATCCGTCATGTACTGAGTAAATGTTTTGCCTGTTTGCTGTTTGAAGAAGCGCATGAGATGGCTCGGATCAGAGAAATTGAAATCATCCGCCATTTCACTGACAGTGCGGTTGGAGAATAGCAATTCGTTCTTCAGTTCCTCAAGCAGACGTTGTTTTATCAAATGGGTAGCTGATACTCCGAATTGGGCTTTTACTGAGTTATTGAGTGTGATGCGACTGACATGAAGCATGTCTGCATATTCCTGCACCCGCTGGTGGGTGCGGATATTCTGTTCCAACAAGTCCTTGAACCGAAAAGCGAAATTGTTTTTAGCAATTTCAGCGGGCAAGCAATAGGCGGCAGCGTATGTACGATTGATAATCAGCAAAAGATAATATAGTAAGGAAACAATGATATTGTACGTATCGGACACTGGATTCATCAGCTCATACTTAATCTTTCCGAGCAGCCGCATATATTCCTTCATTTCGTCATGTGTGGCATTGATGTAAGGCGGCGTATCTGTCTGGTAACAATACAAAAGGCGAAAAACGAAGAACTTGTCGGCGATAAAAGTACGCATGAAATCTTCGCGGAATATAAGGAACGTGTAATCCAACGCCGTCTCATCTACATGCCACTCTTGTTGCTGATGGGGTGAAAGCAGGAGAACCATGCCGTCGCGCAGTTCAATCTTGCGGAAGTTCAGTAGCAAATATCCGTTTGCCTTACGGAAAAAGTAGAAGCTGAAGAAGTCTGTCTTAAACCGCTTGTTTTCTGTCAGCACAAGTCCGATGTCCTTGTTTATGGCAGTATTGATGTAAAAATCCACGCCGCAGCGTGTCTTGTTGAACGGTACGCTGACCAGTCGATCAGGGTTGATTATCTCGTCCATATCCTTGTCGTTTTTGCAAAGATAATAATTTCATTTATCAAAATGGCATAATTACCGTTTTTTCAGGCATAGATGTTTCGCCGGATTCTTCCGAACTTTGCACCCGTAATCAATAACAAGACATATAGTCATGAAAAAGACATCTACAGTACAATTGGTGCGCAATGCCACCTTGAAAATCAGGTATGCGGGACACACCATGCTAATTGACCCCGTTTTAGCCGACAAAGGCACTTTGATATCGGCCCTCGGTGTGAATAAAACACCGAGGGTACACCTCACCATTCCTATTCAGGATATTATCGGAGGCGTGGACATGGTGCTCCTGACCCACAATCACATCGACCATTACGAGCCGAGTGTCCCCACACATTTGCCCAAAGAAATTCCTTTCTACGTTCAGCCCCAGGACGCGGACGCCATCAGAAACGACGGATTTACAAATGTGATACCCATCGAAGAAATAAAAACAATAGACGGCATATCCATTTACCGCACGACCGGACATCATGGTTTCGGGCAGATCGGGCAGATGATGGGACCTGTATCAGGTTATGTGCTAAAAGCCGAGGGCTTCCCGACCGTTTATATAATGGGTGACTGCCGATGGGAAGCATGTATCCGAGACACCGTGGAACGGTTCAATCCTGACTATATCGTGGTAAACTCCGGAGGTGCAATCTTTCCCGAATTTTCCAAAACGGACGGTCCTATCATCCCCGACGAGAACGAAGTGATGCAGATACTTGACGAATTGCCTTCGCATATCAAGCTGATAGCCGTACACATGGATGCCATCGACCATTGCCAGACCACCCGTGCAATTCTGCGCAATGAGGCAACGCATCACGAAGCCGACATGAGCCGGCTGATTATCCCGGAGGACGGAGAAACAGTTGTGTTATGAGTGTCTGCATTAAATCCCTGATAAAAAACATGAACATAGTGGTAGGGTGCACTATAGGATGCCCTTACTGCTATGCCCGTAACAACTGCCGCCGTTTCCACATTACCGACGACTTTTCCGTGCCTGAATACATGGAACGAAAACTGCGCATCATCGATACGTCCCGTCCTCATGTGTGGCTCATGACAGGAATGAGCGATTTCTCCGATTGGAAGCCTGAATGGAACGCAGAAATTTTCGAGCGGATCAGCAGCAATCCCCAGCACGCCTATATCTTTCTGACGAAGCGCCCTGACAAAATCAGTTTCTCCTCTGACGACGAGAACGTATGGATGGGCGTGACCGTTACGCGCAGTTCCGAGAAAAGGAGGATTGATGATTTGAAAAAGAATATCAAAGCACGACACTACCATGTCACGTTTGAACCTCTCTTCGATGATATCGGCGAGATTGATTTCGAGGGAATTGACTGGATTGTCATAGGCACAGAGACCGGAAACCGAAAAGGAAAGTCATATTCGCGCCCCGAATGGGTGCTTAGCATTGCAGAACAGGCAAAGGCTCATGGCATACCGGTGTTCATGAAAGAGGATTTGCTGCCGATTATGGGCGACGAAAGAATGATTCAGGAATTGCCGGAACAATTTACCAGACGAATACAATGAATATGGATACAATAAAGGAAATAGATGTAAAGAGTGTAATGACCAAATCCTCTCTGCCGGTGGGAGGATATTCGGTCAACCCTTATGTAGGGTGTCCCCACGCCTGCAGGTATTGCTACGCATCGTTCATGAAACGGTTCACCGGGCACACCGAGCCGTGGGGTACGTTTTTAGATGTAAAAAACTGGAAGCCGATAACGAATCCTCATAAATACGACGGTGAACGTGTTGTAATAGGGTCTGTGACGGACGGTTACAATCCGTATGAAGAAGAATTCCACCGTACCCGAAGGCTGCTCGAAGAGCTGCGAGGAAGCGATGCCGAGATTATGATATGCACAAAGTCCGATCTTGTCCTTCGCGATCTCGACCTGTTGAAGAGTTTTCCCAAAGTGACTGTGTCATGGTCTGTCAATACGCTCGACGAGCAGTTCTGCGCAGATATGGACAACGCCGTAAGCATTGAACGCCGTCTGAAAGCGATGCGTCAGACATACGAGGCAGGTATCCGCACCGTATGCTTCGTCTCGCCCATATTCCCCAGAATAACAGACGTAAAGGCAATAATAGAGGAGGTAAAAGATTATGCTGATTTAATCTGGCTTGAAAACCTGAATTTACGCGGGCAGTTCAAAGGCGGGATAATGACGTATATCCGTGAGAAGTATCCTGACCTCATACCGCTTTACGAGGAAATTTACAATAAAAAAAGGCTTGAATACTGGCAGGCATTGGAGCAGGACATTTCAAATTACGCCAAGGAGCAGGGCTTCCCGTATCGTATAAACGATCTGCCATACGGACGCTCGGAAAAAGGCAAACCTGTCATCGTAAACTACTTCTACCACGAAAAAATACGATTGACAAAATGAGGCTATGCCGGACTGATGCAGAAAAGTTGTAGCGCGGATAAAAGCACCATGTATGTGGATAATATCCGGCAATCTTCCGAGCGTATGCGGGAGATGCTCAACACGCTGCTGGATTTCTTCCGTCTGGACAACGGCAAGGAGCAACCCAACCTTTCCCCTTGCAGGATTTCCGCAATCACGCATATTCTTGAAACGGAGTTCATGCCCATTGCCATGAACAAGGGGCTGACTTTGATAGTGGAGAGCCACACCGATGCGGTGGTTTTGACCGACAAGGAACGTATCCTGCAAATCGGCAACAACTTGTTGTCAAACGCCATCAAGTTCACGGATAACGGTAGTGTATCATTGGCAGCGGATTATGATAACGGTTTGCTGAAACTTATCGTTGAAGATACCGGTACGGGCATGACCGAAGATGAGCAACAACGAGTATTCGGTGCATTTGAACGTCTTTCAAATGCCGCCGCAAAAGACGGCTTCGGATTAGGCTTCCTGCAACCAGCCGTTATCCAACAGCCGGGTTAAATGCGTCCTCCCTATCTC
>NZ_JAHQUN010000073.1:0-17979 GCF_019052485.1 Bacteroides sp. MSK.20.82 | reverse complement strand
GTTACCATTTCTACATCACACGTGATGGGGAAATACATCCGGGACGACCGTTAGAAAAGGTCGGAGCACATTGCCGGAATCATAACGCACATTCTATAGGAATCTGTTACGAAGGAGGACTGGATGCTGACGGACGGACTAAGGATACACGTACGCTAGAGCAACGGGGATCGTTGTTAGCCTTAATTCGTGAGTTACGAAAGAGGTTTCCAAAAGCGTTGATAGTAGGGCATCATGATTTGAATCCGATGAAAGAATGTCCGTGTTTTCGGTGTGTAGAGGAATATAAGGAGTTGTAAAAGAGGAGGTCAATCACACTTATCAAACTCATCAATGATTTGTTCCAGTATTTCTTTCAATTGGGGCAAATCATTTTTGATTTGTTTTCTACACATAGATCCCGTCTTTATTTATACAGTTTCTCAACAATTCATCCATGTTATTCCGCAATCTAACTACATCTACAGGACATTTAAACAGTTTTTCCAATTCTTCCTTAATATGAACTAAAGTAAATATAGAAGGCCTATCTATCTCCACGCATATATCAACATCACTACCGTCATGTTGCTCACCACGAGCTACTGAGCCAAATATTCCCATACGAGATATACCATATTTAACAGCATTCTCCCGCATGTATTTACGAAGAAGGGATAGATATTCTATAGTACTTAACATAATAGATACTTTTAGTCTATTACAAAGAAAGAAATTTTCCTTCAATAATCAAAGAGATATTGCTTTTTTCTGCCCATTACCAACTTCTTCGTATTCAACAACGGTGTTTCACTATAAATACAACAATTTTCTCTGCTAAAACTTCTTGCCAAAACAAATATTTATAAATGTCTTCACCAAGATCTTAAAATCAAACCACCATGAGCGATGCTGCAAATAAAACAAATCATAGCGAAGACGACGCAACATTTTATCCATCGTATCCGTGTACCCATTGTATAACGTAGCATACGAAGTAACACCCGGTCGTATCTGATACAAAAATACGTAACGAGCATCGTGTTCCATTATTTGATCAATGAAATACTTACGCTCCGGACGTGGACCAATAAAAGCCATCTGCCCGCAGAAGACATTCCAAAGTTGCGGCAATTCATCCAAATGATGTTCACGCAAAAACTTACCCACTTTAGTCAATCGTTTATCTTTCCCACCCCTATATAGCGCAGGACCCATTTTTTCCGCATCCAAACGCATACTGCGGAACTTATAAATATAAAACGGACGGCCGAAACGACCGATACGTTCCTGTTTGAAAATAGCCGGACCACCATCTTCACGTTTCACAGCTATATAACAGATTAAAAATAAAGGAGAAAAAATAATCAGTAATATGCCCGCAATAATGCAATCCCCAATTCGCTTTACATTGCGCTCAAAAGCATTCATTCCGTCGGGAATAAAAGTTGTTTGTTGTTCCATAAATTATTAATTATAGTTTGGTTAAAGACTATTTTCTCAGAGCTTTTTTATACAAGATAGCTCGTAAAGTGTTGGGCATCATCCTAGTAATCACCCGTATAAAGACATTATAGAGATATTCAGAGGAAGTTATGAATCCTAAATTTCTTAGTTGATTTTGAAAACGTAGTTCCGTTGTCACATATTTTAAACCGCCTCTCCGTTTAAACATAGCCGGTGAAAAGCGAAAATATAATAAGCTCTCTTGGATATTGTAAAATTTAGCACCGTTCTGTAGCATACGTATCCACAGATAGTAATCCTCAAAAAGAGGGAAATGCTGATATCCACCTGCTGCTAATACAGCTTGCTTACGAAACATAATTACCGGATGATTTTCCGGATTACGCTTCTTTGCAAATTGACAAATATCATCATGAACCTCAGGTAACTTTCTTGTAGAAATAATATTTGAAGTAGTTTCTTCAAACTCATCGATCCATGCTCCTACTACATCTAATTCCGGATGCTCTTGAAAAACCCTTATTTGTTTCTCAAAACGATCAGGTTTGGCAATATCATCTGTATCCATTCGGGCAACTAGATCGTAGGAGCAATGCTTTAAGCCTTCATTCAGTGCTTTACCAAGTCCTTGATTAACAGGCAAAGAAATCACTTTCAAAATAGGATATTTTTGAGAATACTCTTTGACAATACAATTTAAATCATCTGTCAAAATCCCATCTTTGACTAAAACAACCTCTGCAGGTAAAAGAGTCTGATATAAAATACTATCTAAGCTCTTTTTAAAATAAGAAATACTTTCATTATAATATACAGAAATAAGTACTGAAAATATTAATTTTGACATTTTGATAAATTTACATATGGATACAATATCCAAAGAAACAGATATTGATAAAATTAGGATATATTACTCTCAGAACATCCAATTAGATCACAGAAAAGACAAATTGAATTACACTCATCTACCAAACGTTATAATCCCTTAAATAACAAATGAATACTGGTAAGGAATAAACTGATATTCATACTTTCCACCTAACGGAACTGGTGTATAAAGCGTCTTAGTAAACATCAACATCGCATATACAACAATGCAAGCAAATGCTATTGTTTTATTAACTTTTCCAATAAAGATTTTATGCAAAACGTAAGGTAATATAAATAGTAAAGTCATATTAGTAACGCTCACTAACCGTTCTACAAAAACCGCATATGCATTAAAAAAACAACTCAATATAAAACTATAAAGTAATAAGTTTACAAAAATCTTCAAATGATTAGATATATCATTATAGACGGAACGCATTCCAAAATAAAGAAACAAAAAAAGGAACAAATTAACAATCATCCCTACAGAAAAACCATAAGAAGCATCAACATTCCGTCCATAAAAATCTAGAATATAATAGTTTACAAATTCCCCAAAAACAGGTATTTTAGTACCCAATAACAGTATTTTTTGTGATACTCCCAACATTACAAAAATCAATGATATAAAAATAAGAGTAACAACACTCTTCTGCATATAACATCTATTCAACAAGAAATAAAATGGGAAAAAGGCCAACGCAGCAAGTTGAAAGCCTGCAGCTATCAAAAGAAAAAAAACAAACTTCTTCAAAGAACATTCCTTTATATATGAAAAAGCTAGCCACACAAATGAAGCCATAATCCCGTGGCGAACTATATTTAGCTGGAACTGACAGAAAAACAAACAAAAATATAAAAGAATTGGCAAATAAATATATCCACATCCAATTCGTCTAATAACTATAAATAATACGACAAACGATATCAATGACAATATTATAAAAAAACACGCATAACTTAAACCTAGAGTTTTACATAAACTCCCTAAAATCCAAAAAAGAGGTTCCATGAGAATTCTATATTCTGGATCTAGAAGCGACGGAATCTGCCTGTTGTAAATAATTACATATGTCTCCCAATCAGCCCCTATATTATAACGAAATCCCACCATACATGCTATAAATAGAATCACGCATCTTAATAATACCAAGGACTGTCTAGCGGAAATAAGTTCTACATAACTAAAAAGAAAAAGAATAAAGAAAACAACCCAATAAATCAACATCTTTAAATTTGAATATAACTATTTACAACTAAGGACTCACTATTTTGAGCATATTTTCTAAAAATAATATCATTAAAAGCCAAATTATTACGATTGGAAATAATCTTATTGTTATTACCAAGCAGTGTCGCATAAAACATCAAACTAGACTCTGTCCCAAACACACAAAGATTCTCAACAGATAAAAGGATCTGTTCAAAAGGTTCATCATTTGGAATAAGAGTCCAAGTTTTTCCATGTTGTTCTAACAGACCAACCAAAGTATTCACAACACTAGAAGCCTGATAAGGATGTGCTTTAATAAACACATGCGAATCCGAAATATAATTAAACAACAGATTCATGCTTGCATAGAATTTCTCAGGAGTTGCCAAACGATATTCTACAATTGGACTTAAAACCAAAACAGAAGCACCTGAAGGAATAGATGTGAAAAAAGTCTCTTCCTTAATCCAAGAAACCAAAGAAACATTCTCCCTTAATACATTATATTTATTATTAAGTAAATAATATTTAGGTTGAAACCGACTCTTTTTATAAGGTTTCAAAAACGGATAATTTAATTGTACACGACGACAAAAAATATTATATACCTTAAATAATAATTCTACTAGTAACGGAAATTTATTAGGAGATGCCTTGTAAAGTTGGTCTTTATAATAAGCAAGGCCCTCCTCCATAAAATGATATCCTACACATGAATGATGTGTGATGAGTAATTGAAATATAGGAGTAGTTAATTGGGGAATATATACAGTAAAACTATCAGCAATCAAGCAGGATATATAGCAATCAAAACTTTTAATAATCCTCCTCAAATTTAATATAGTTTTAATTTTCATCGGATAAAACTTATTCATCCAAAATGAAATATCTTCAATTTCTATATCAATATTATTATGATATTTATTAGCATAGTTCCGATCAATCAAATAAACAACATTATGGCAATCTAAATTTTCTTTTGCTATAATAGCTTTTGCCATATAATACGAAGTACTACTATGTATCCAAAAGACATATTTCATATAGCGTTCAAAATATTAGCATAAGATTCAATCATTGAATCAAGCGTAAATTTCTGTTGATATAGTTCATAAGAGAGTTTACCCATTGCACTCCAATTATAAGATTCAATATGACACAAGATATCATATATATCTTCAAGACATGGCGAAATTACAATTCCATTGATCCCGGAAAAAACCATTTCCGGAATACCTGCAATATTAGTAGATATAATAGGAAGTCCTGCTCGCATAGCCTCCAAAATAGAAATAGGGAATCCTTCATCTCTACTAGGTAACATAAAAATATCACTCCTCAACAAATAATTTTCTACTTGATTCGAAACACCTATAAAATCTATATATTTAGAGATTCCTTTCTCAAAACACAACTTTTCTAATTCCCCCCTTAATGTACCATCACCTACAATGGTAAAATGCACTTTCTCTCTTTGAACAGGAGACATCTTCACAAGAGCTTCAACAATCATATCTTGCCCTTTACGTTTTGAAACAGATCCCACACAGCAGATTTCAAGTGGCCCTAGATGTTTTTCCGGACATATATGCATTTCTTTGCTCAAAATGCCATTATAAACAAATCCTACTTTTTCAATAGGAATATCTGGATGTAATTGTACAAAAGTATCTTTAGGATTCTCAGCAACAAACAACACCTTATCCACTTCAGATAAAACCTTCCTTTCAATGTATAATAATATACTATAAAGCCTTGATTTATTAAGCACAGGATAATATTGTCTAAGCATATTAAAAGTATCACCATTATTGTGTAATACCAACACGGTTTTTTGTCTTCTAGATCGATACTTCAAATAGTAATAACATGTAAAAATATCATGTATAAACAAGATTCTCGATTCCTCAAGCCCTTGATCAAAATAATATTTAACAATCTTACGAGCATGCCGCAAATATATTGCATAAATAGAAATGAATGCTAGTATAGAATTTGCATTAGCATTCTTTTTAATAAAGTACCGTAATCCTTTCCGTTGATTTATAGCTGCTATATTTTCAAATGACTTTAACACAATCAAATCCATTGAATAAACCGAAAGCTGAATACCGTATTCTTCAAATTTTGAAGTAGATTCAGCTAAAGTCCTAAGAACAGAACTAGCCCCATTAGGAGCCTTAAGCCATCCACCATGAATTATATCTACCTTTTTCATCTTTTACAACAACTATTGAATCACAGCAATAAAATCTTCCAAATTTATACCAAGAACTTTTTCAACAAATTCTCTAAAAACACCTTCACCACCTCTTTTTTCTAAGAATATAGTAGACAATCTACGAATATAAAATGGAGCACTTGCAGGTACTCCAGCTATACCTACACGCTTAAGTAATTTAGCATCGTTCAAATCATCCCCTATATAGGCCACCTGCTCCAAATTAATCCCTAATTCATTGCATAATTCTTCTGCAGCAGACAATTTATCCACTACTCCTTGAAATAAATAATCAACTTTTAACTTCTCTGCTCTTCGTCGCACTATCTCAGTTTTTTCACCTGTTAAAATACCCACAGGAATACCTTTATTATGTGCCCAAAAAATACCAGCACTATCAGATGTATTGAATTTTTTCCATTCATTACCTGTTTGATCATAAAACATTCCGCCATCAGTCCAAACGCCATCAATATCTGTAAGTATAAGCTTTATCTCTTTCATTTTTTTAGTATTTTACCCTTATTTATTAATCACTACTTAGCTTATAGCAGGCAGTACTCTATACCGTAATACAAGTTGCAGTAGGAATATATCTATTCAATAAAATCAGGATATATTATTTCATTCGCTGATATATCTTGTTTAGCAAAATGACCAATTACATTTTTTTTATCTATCCATTTATAACCATCACCAGGACTCAGTAAATGAATGTCCGACTCTTGAATAATACTACCTGCTGGAATATATTTTCGAGTGGCAATAGAACGTTCAAGTTTTATCTTAGACTTCTCCACCCCTTTTTCTATATAAAGATCTTCAGTACCAAGCCAACACTCTGCTATGCGAATATCTCGAATCATACGATTAACCCCATCTGGACCTAAAGAGCCAAGCTGGTCTGTTCCTTTCATATGCCGATCAATTGTTACATGCTTTTCTATAATTTCCGCTCCCATCGCTACAGCAGCTGTAGCAGCAGAAATACCTATTGTATGATCAGAAAAACCTATCTCAAACTTATTGTAATGCTTCTTCAAATATGTTATTGTACGTAGATTCAAATTATTTGGATGAGTTGGATACTGAGATACACAATGTAGAATAGCTATATTACTATGATATCTCGTTATCACATCTAATGCATTGTCAAGTTCTCTTTGACCAGCCATTCCTGTCGATAATATAATAGGAATATGAGTTTCTGCTAATGCTTCAAGCAATGGTAAGTTAGTCAAATCACGACTAGCAACTTTTAGCCTATCCGGTGTGAACAGTTTAAGCAAAGACAGACATCCTTTGGCACATAACGTCTCGATAAAATCTAATCCTAATGACTTAGCATATTTATAAATCTCAAAATGCGCTTGATCATCAAGCTCAAGAAAAGCACGATGTTCACCATAAGTACGCCCAAAAGAATTAGGATTGTCATATATTTGATTCATTTGAGAAACAGCCAATTCTTCTGATAAATCTCTTTTAGTCATTTTAACAGCATTCATTGGCATGAAATCCATACCAAAAACATCCTCATGTACAGGTCGTGAGATTAATTCAATAATCAACTTAGCCAAGTCAACAGAACCATTATGATTCTGCCCTATTTCACCAATAATATAAGTATTCTTCATTATTTAGAATTTTTTTTTATTTGTTGTTTCATCAGTTGAATGTATTCTGCATGTCTTCGAACATAGTCTACAATCACTTCTATCGATATTTCCACTCTTTTTTCTTGTAAATCCCTATATATTCTCTGTGCTACAGAAAAATCTTCTAACGTATCAATCGTGAGTCGAATATTATGATGTTTTGACACGACTGGAGATCCTGAAATCCATTGAATATTAAAAAGTTCAGGATGACTATATATATAATTAGTAACATGTTCACGATACAATAAATCATCAGTAAATCCTATAACTCGCTTCAGCGCATCAAGCGTTACAAATTCTCCCCAAAAACCGAAATGAGTTTTAATTGATGGAGTACCATCAATATCAAAACTTATATAATCGTTACAAGATTTCATTGCTATTTCGACCAATTGCCTTGCCGCATGTACATCTAAAAATGGATTATCAGAACATATTCGGAATATACCCTGTATATCAAAATATTCAGCAACATCAATGAATCGTTTTAAAACATCATTCTCCTCACCTCTGAAGCACTTTACCCCTAATGCAAGTGCCTTCTTTTCAATAGGTTCATTGATAACAGAATTTGTTGTAGCAATAATTACTGGAATATTCGATATAGCAGAAAGTTTATGAACCATTAAGTCAAGAATCGATTGATTACCATAGAAAGGTTTCAATATTTTTCCAGGCAAACGTGTAGAACCTAAACGTGCCTGCACCACAAATGCATAATTCATTTTATTTATTATATTTCATTTAAAAATATGTCACATATTCTCTTTGTTGAATTATCATCTTGAAATTGATTCATCAATAAAGAAATATGACGTCGATGTTCAGCATGAATATCTTTCCCAGCCAGAAGTCCCATCACAGCATCTATCAATTCATTATAATTGTAAACAATATCACCTGCACAAAAAAATTCTATTGGCTCAAATGAGAAACCTCTTACTCTACGATATTCTTCAATATCGTAGAAATTAAATATGACTGGCTTATTTACCAATAAAAAATCAAAATAGGTAGAAGTATAATCAGTAATCATTCCATCTGAAAATGACAAAAGATCATACAATCCATATTTATATGTTTGTTCAAAAACAAGTATACCTTTGGGTAAATCTTTTTTTAAGACTGTTTTATTCTGCAAAGGATGTAATTTAAGAATTAAAGCCGCATTAAACTTCAATAGTATTTTCGATAACTTCAACAAATCACAATCAACATATCCGAGTATTGAACGCAAATTACCTTCAGTAACAGTCTCATAATCACGAAAAGTTGGAGTATAAACTATATATTTAGTTACATCATATCCCGCAAATTTCGAAATTTCTCTTTTAATAACATTGCAATTATTTTTCGATATCAACAAATCATTTCTGGGAAATCCTAAGACTTTGAATTTATCATATGAGATTCCACAATCTATTGAAATTATTCTAGCACTTAAACAAGAAGTAGCAATAGAGTAATCAAATGAGTTACATGTTGTATTACGAAATTTATCATAAGAATGATCTCCCATATGATAATCATCTTTGAATGGAGTATAATACCCCAAACAAATAATCTGTTGAGAGCGTTTTTTAAATGAAAAATCATAATAAAAAGTAGCTGTAAAACATTTACTTGCTCTACAAAAACAAAAAAAGGCATACAACATATCCTTAAAAGATACTTTATTAAAGAAAAAACGTCCAACACATGCACATAAAAAAGTACACCTAATATTAGGATTTATGCCATAAATATATTCTTGATATTCTGAAATACGAGAAGAATCATAAATTTCAACATATATTTTATAATATTCAGCACTATCTTTTTTTAGCAAATAATTTAACAGAACGAGAACATTATCTGACGAATAATTTATAATATCATATTTATCTGTTCTACAATTAGGATGAGGAATAAAATACAATGATCTACTATCAACTGGCACACAATGGTTAATTATCTTTACTATTACTTGAAAAATCTTTTTTAATATTTTCATCTATGTTTTTAGTTTTAATGATCAATGTTAAAATACAAAAAAAAGAATCTAGCTTAAAAAGAAAAGAAAGTAAAATATAGAAGGACATCCCAGTAATACATCCAATCACAATTTTTACTATATCAGTTTCAAAGAAAGAAATACATATAAAAACGATCCCCCCCATTATGAAAGAGAGTATTAAACTTGGAAATACATCTTTAACTTGCAACTTTAAGGTCAAATCAATAAGAGAATTAGTATAATATGTATTCAAATATGTCGCTATCAGAGAGTAAATAACTCTACCCCAACACATCACCTCAAGCCCAAATGGAATTGACACAAAAAGAATGAATATAGCAATCGTCTTTTTTATTATTTCAAGACGTAACGACAGATCAGATCTTCCTTTAACCCATAATAAATTCAAATTAATTTGGCTCAAATGATCAAACATCCAATCCAAACATAATATCTGTAAAAGAATAACAACCCCAGACCATTTATCTGTTAACAATAGACTAATAATAGGATTAGCCAAAACAAGTAAACCTACCATTAAAGGAAAAATTATATATGAGGATAATCTGATATAATTTCGATATGCGTTTGTTAAACATTTATCATCATCTTGAATGGAACTTAAAATAGGATACGCTACTCTAGAAACTAAAGCATTTAAATTATTGGAAGGAAAAATAGCAAATTGTTCTGCTCTTGTATAGTAACCAAGCTCTACAACAGAAAACTTTTTTCCTATTACAATGGTATACAGATTACGATATACTGTATTGATAAGACTTGAGATCAATAATTTAGATCCGAAATTGAATAATCTTTCAAAAGAACTTTTGGAGAAAGTATGTAAAGGTTTCCAATGAACTAAACAGTAAAACAAAATTGTCAAAATTATACTATTTAAGAGAGTTTGCCAAACTAAAGCCCAAACCCCGCAACCGACATAAGCCATCCATATTCCAATCACGCCTGATATAAAAGCTGCACCTAATGAAATTTTAGATTGAGTTTTAAAGTTTACAGAAATAATTAATTTCGTTCTGTGAATAGCCGATAAAGCATTTATTATCAACGACAATGCTATAAAACGAATTACAAGAACTAAAGTCGGCATATTATAAAAGTCTGCAATCAAAGAAGCCGAAAAAAACAATATACCATAGAATAATACTGCGACAAGAATATTAAAATAAAAGACAGTGGCAAAATCCTCTTCAGTTCTATCTTTTTTCTGGATTAAAGCATTTGTAAAACCGCTATCTATAAATACTTGAGCGACTTGAAGAAAAATAGCTAACATCCCGATCATACCATAATCCGATGGTAGTAACAAACGAGCTAATATTATTTGAATTATAAACTGTACTCCTTGTAAAGAGAAACGTTCTATAGCGCTCCACATTATTCCTGATACAGTTTTCTGCTTTAGATTTTCCATTACTTAAATACAGTATAAAAACAACTACATTTACCGATATCAATTATATTTTTCCAATATTCTCACTAATTGGTTATTATCTTCTTCGCCCCTTACCGCAATTCTAATATGGTCTCTCCCACTAAAAGCAAATTACCCTACACAAACATTATCTCCTATAACTACCGATGCCTTTTTATAAGAATAAAGAACTCCTAATGCATCACCTCAAATTAATATTGCCATATTTGCCTACTAAGCGAAAGCTACGAATAGGCACTCCAGAAATAACACTTTCCGGATGGAAGTGTATACCACGAAGGGAAAAATAAAAATGACGAATCTTCAATAATATTTCTGCAATCATGACATCGGTAATGTGACGTTATAATGATTTAATGCAGCTTTTAGTACTTTAAAGAAGTTCTCAATATCATCTACTTCTATCTCTCCTAAAGCACAGATTCTAAAAGTATCCTCAGTTGATATCTTACCTGGATAAATCGTAAATCCACGCTCATAACAATAATCATGTATTTTCTCAAAATCCCAGTTGGGATCTTCTGGGTATTGAACTGAGACAACCAGTCCTGACTGCCATTCACGCTTTATTACACTTTTAAGACCAATTTCATTTATACCTGAATGAATAGCCTCAAAAACTCTTTTGTGACGGGCAAACTTAGCTTCTTCACCCACTTCAAAATATTCATTTAATGCCTGACGAGTGGCGTAAATAGTTTGTACCGGTGGAGTAAAATGCATTTCACCTGTTCTCTCAAAATTCTCATACTGCAAATAAAGATTACAATAGTAAGAACGCTTGGGATATTTTTTTGAAAACTTAATCTGTTCCTCATTGCCTATAATAAAAGAAAGACCTGTCATCGCTTGAAGTCCTTTTTGAGCAGATGCCATACAAAAATCCACATTATCTTTCTCTATATCAAAAGGAATCATGCCCAAAGAAGAAGTAGTATCGACGACAAATTTAGCCTGATATTTATGAGCTATAGCGCCCATCTCGCGAATAGGGTTCAGAATTCCTGTACCCGTCTCGTGATGAGTAGTATAAACCATAGCTATATCAGGATTTTCTTGCAACACATTTTCCACCACCGATAAATCAGGACGTTCGTAAACGGAAAATTCCAAATTAATATGAGGCAAACCATAATATTGACACACTTCTACAGCACGGGTACTATATGCCCCATTATTCACTATAAGCACCCTTTTGTCTTCAGGAAGAAGAGAATTTAGACATATATCAATATTGATGGTTCCTGAGCCACAAAATAATACAGCGGTATGTTTTTCCAAATTCCCATGAGCAACTCTGACCAAATCGTCCCGAAGTTGTTTCATCATACCTGCGAATTCTTTCTCGCGAGGACAAATATCCGGAACAACTTGTGCCATTTTTACACTGTCAGTAGTAGTGGCAGGCCCAGGATTTAATAATATTTTTCTTTCTATTTTCATCGAATATATTTATTTTAAAAAATCCATAAAATGCTCCTTATTCTCTATAGGAGTAGTCGTGGGACGTCCCAAATTCTCCCGAGAATCTATTTTAACCTTTATTTCCAACAAAACAGGACCACATAACTTTGGAAGCTGCTTCATTGCTTCTTCAATTTCAACTTTTGTACAAACAGTATAAGTATGCTTATATCCGCTCCCCCGGACAATAGCCGGAATATCTAAACTAAATCCTAAAGTAGGCTGTCCTCCTACAGACTCGTGAGCACCATTGTTAAACAAAATATGATAATAGTTTTTAGGAGATAAATCGCCAATGTTACTAATTGCCCCTAAATGCATAATAAATGCTCCATCACCATCCAAGCAATAAACAGGTCTATCTTGCTTTGCTATAGCAATACCCAAAGAGATTGATGAACTATGTCCCATAGAGCCTACCGTGAGAAAATCATGTTCATGACCTTGCTCTTTCATTTCTCGATATTCAAATAACTCACGAGAAAGCTTGCCAGTAGTAGAAACGACCACTGAATTTTCAGGCAGATAATCCACAACTATTTGCAAAGCATCCTCACGAGATAAAGGATAATTACATCCGAACTCTTTTTGAAGTTTATATTTGCCAAAAACATCTTTCCGAATAATTATTGCATGAGGAATATTCTTAGTTTTTGCTGATTGTATGATATCATGGAGCTGAATAAATGCATCATTCTCATTTGAATCAAGAATTATATAAGGAATCCGCATTGCTTTCAACAAATCTAAAGTTACCTCACCCTGTTTTTTATGCTGAGGTTCATCTTTTGTTCCCGGTTCACCACGCCAGCCAATCATCAAAAGCATTGGAAAACTGTATACTTGTTCATCTGCAAGAGACAGCAGAGGATTAACAGTATTACCCAAGCCGGAATTTTGCATATAAACCACAGGAACCTTACCTGATGCCATATAATAACCTGAAGCAATTCCTACAGCCGCACCTTCATTAGCAGCTATGATATGTTTCTCACGTGAAGTATGGTCTGTGATATAGGCACAAATATTTTTTAGTAATGAGTCTGGAACTCCTGTAAAAAAATCAACGTCATGACTCAGAAACGTTTCATAAACTTTTTCTACGCTTAACATAATGATATTCCTCTTTTTATTTAGTACCTGGAATCAGTTCCAATATTTCTTTTATGGGCATACACAGTTCGCGCACCTCTAAAGCACGTTCATTCTCTAATATTATCTTTGCGACATTCATCATAGCAGGATAAGCGGCACGAAGCATATGATTAGCATAAATAATTATATTCACACCCCAATCACACAATTCAGACTCATAAATATGATCATATGTAGTAGGCACAACCACGATAGGTACATGAGCATACTGTTTTCGAAACGCCAAACAAAATTCTTTTATATCTTCACCCGACTTATTTTTGCTATGTATCATAATACCGTCCGCTCCCGCTTGGACATATGCAAAAGCTCTCTCTAAAGCATCACTTACCGGCTTTCCCGCTATAAGGCTCTCAATACGAGCGATAATCATAAAATCATCAGTAATCTGAGATGCCTTTCCTGCTTTGATCTTATTACAGAAACCTTCGATTGTATCTTGAGTTTGAATAACATCTGTACCAAACAATGAATTCTTTTTTAATCCAACTTTATCTTCAATTATTATAGCTGAAATTCCATGACGTTCTAAAGTGCGTACTGTAAATACGAAATGTTCAATTTTACCACCTGTATCTCCATCAAAAATAATAGGTTTAGTAGTACACTCCAGAATATTATTCAAATCTTGCAATCGGGTAGTTAAATCAACCGCCTCAATATCAGGTTTACCTTTACTGGTTGAATCCGTAAGGCTACTAGACCACATTCCGTCAAATACTTCCCTCTTATCCCCTTTTAATATTTCCTGATTTTCAATTATCAAGCCACATAGTCCATCATGAGCTTCCAAAATACGAACTACGGGTTTGGCATTTATCAAACGACGAAGTGATTTTAAACGTACATCAGGGGTTGTACCTATAGCCTTAATATCTTTATCCAAAGAAGATGAATTAATTCCCAAAGTATATGGAATTTCGATAACCTTTCCTCCCTGTTCATTCATCACTTCAAATACGCGCACACGTTCTTCACGTAAAGGCCCGGTTTTCCAGTCGTCACCATGAATTATATAGTCAGGTTTAATGCGTTTGAGATTCTCAACATAGCTCCATTCTTCTTGAGGAACAACTTTACATACGCCTTTAATATTCTGAACTACCTCTTTTCGTTGTTCATAGGTCAGATAAGGAAGGCGTTTATGCTCCGCAATAGCTTTATCTGTAAGAAGACCAATTATAACATCACCGTATTTAGTAGCCTCATTAATAATGCGGATAAGTCCTGGATGCATAATATCCGCAGTCATCCCAATATAAACTGTCTTACTCATAATTTGATATATTATTTTAATTAACAATACGGAACAATATATTTCTCTGCATATTCCAAATCTGATATGTCATCGATTTCATACCATTTCAGCCCTTCTACTTTATGCACATAAACAGGAGATTGAGAACAAGATATTCGTAGTAATTCATACTCATATCCCAAATTGGGTTGTTCATCAACAATACTCGCATAATCAGCACACATTATTTTGTAAAAGGAACCGGATAGTTTATGGATGCCGACCAATTCGCCTTTAGCGTTTAGTTTATTCTTATTGACAGAACATGAAGAAAGGCGAAAATTATCATCATGTTCCACATAATACTGATCTTGAAACTTTGTCACTGGAGTTATTAGCATTGCATCTGCCGCAGGACACTCCAATAAGCTCATTATTGCTTGTTTCTCAAAAATCAAATCTGACTCTAACAATAAAAAATCATCATTGCCCAGAATCTCCCGCGTATTATATAAAGTATACATACTATTTGTTTCAGCATAACGAGGACTAAAACAGGTTTCAAGCATAGGATAGTCTGTCTTCAATTCTTCATAAACTTCTTGTTTATATCCTGTACCGATTACAATTCGCTCAATGTCACATGATAACAAAGTATCAATAGAACGAACTATCATTGGAATACCTCCCACTTTGACGAACCCTTTAGGTATCAATTCTGTATATTGGCCAAAACGGGTTCCCATGCCCGCAGCCATTATCATAGCTGTACGTATCATTCGTTTAATAATATAGTAAGTGAATTTAATTGATGTAAGAATGTTGTAAACGACGTTTTAGCATCATTTATCCTGTTCTATCTCCTTATTTTTCAGTTCTTTTCTCAAGCTAGCCAGCAGACTTTTGCCAAAAAACACCCACACGAGAGTACCAGATACGGACAGGAACACAAATAATAAAATATAAATTTTGAGTCCCATACCTGAAGGTTTCAAAGGTACAACGGCAGGCTCAACTACTGCAAAGACTGGCTTTTCCTCCTGTACTTTGGCTCTGGATACCTGCAACTGATTAGCAACCTGACTATATATCTGATAAGCCAAACTCATGTCGTTCTGTAAACGCTCCTGCTCAGCACGTACACTTTGAAGAACCACATTATCATGGGCGTCTACATAATCCGCATATTTTCTTTGAGCAGCATAATATTCCTGCTGACGTTCTTTAAACAACCGTTCCAAATACGCACAGTCTTCTTTTACTTTTGAAGTTCGATACCCAATAATATATTCCTGTAATTTATGAACGACAGAATCTGCTATAACCGCAGTGATCTGCGGATTTTGTAAGGTGACCGTAATGCTCGTTATGGCGGTTTTCTTATCAATGGATGCACTAATCTTCTTTTTAAGAAAATTAATCTTCTCATTTACTTCTTTCGTCAATTCGATAGTTCCTTGCCGCCCTCCACTGGCAGGAACCGTATCTTCTCCGAATAATGATTTAACTCCTCCTATTACTATGCCCGGAAAACCTATAAGATAATCCCACCAAGGAGATGACTCTTCATCGAGATAAGACCCCAAAGTCATTTTATCATCCTTTTTAGAAACGGAGACTTCCATTTCTAAAAGTTCCAATAAAAAAGGAGTTGAAGAAACAATATCTGCTGAAAGAGAAGCGTTCAAGGCATCTGTGCTTTCCCCTATTAGAGCCCCATCTCCCAAAAACGAGGCAGCAAGTCCGGCTAAACCATTACTTCCCTTCGCATTACCCATTTCAGGAGAAAGGGTAACCTTTACTGTATATTGCTTGGGAATGCTCAATGCCACCACTATAGCAATTATTACTCCCACTCCAGCAGCTTTGCATAGTACTCCACGAACAGTAATAATCTTATAAAAAATAGCCATCAAGTCTATTTCCATTTCATCATCTTTCCTTTTATCCACTTCAGAAAACGGTTCTTGATAAGATTGCTTTTCAATCATAATAGGTCATTTATTTCTTTATCAAATTAGCAATAGAAGCAATCATCATTCCCAAAGAACTGAAGGAAGTAGCATAACCTAAAATATTAGCTATGTTCCCTTTCTTCTTAGCCTTACCAGGCACAATAATCTCACACCCCGGCTCAATCTGTTTCTTACCACTACCCTTAACCTTCGTCACCTGACCATTCATGTAAACAATGAACTTCTTACTCTTCCTTGCATTATCAGAACAGCCACCGGCCTGATTCAGGTAATAATCCACATTCTTTCCCTTCATATAAGAAACCGTATTCGGAACCATGACAGCACCATTGATAGTTACAGTATTAGTATTCTTAGGTATGGAGATCACATCACCTTCACGTAAGACAAGATCGGCATTACTTTTAGGATTGCTCAAGGCTTTTTCCAAATCTATTCCAACCGTAAAAGTATCTTCAACACGAATACCCAAAGAGTCAATCATGGCTTCGCCCAATTGCCTGCTCATAAGGCGAATTACATCACCCATACGTTTCTTTTCACTAGCGTTAGCCACACGGGTCAGTTTCGCACCACGCAGATAGGCATAATTGGTCGGACCGCCGGCTTTATTCACTAAATCGGAAAGACGTTCCTCACGGCTGGTCATGGCGTAATTTCCTCCGAAAAGGATTTCACCTTCAATGGCTACATTCTGTTGTGCCTGATAGCCCGGACTGCGACGGACATAAACCTGATCATAAGGCTCAAGGATAAAACCGGGCTGACCATCTATTACAAAACCATCCTTTAAAGAGAAGGTATACATCTGACCAATCGTATCATTATCCGCAGTACTACGAGGATTCTTGATTCGTCTCGATATATCAATACGGACAGTAGAGGCGGCTTCTTTCAAGCCACCGGCCTGAATGATCAGATCCTCAAGTGTCATGTTATCCGCATAAGGATAGGAATCAGGGTGGGCAACCTCACCGTGAACTGTGACATTACCCCGGTCTTCCAGGTCATGGATACTTGGAATGTAGAGGATGTCATTCTTCATTAGGGCAAGGTTTGGGGAAGTGCCGTCCATGATAGACTTAATGTCTATCTGAACAACTTCACTGGTCAGGTCTTCACGCTGGCGATAGAGGACGGCACGATTCAGGAAAGCGTCACCGGTCAGACCCTGAGCTTCATGGACAAGTTCGCGGATCGTGTTCAGTTTACCGCTGAGCTGGTAGATACCGGGACGATAGACAGCGCCACGGATTTCCAGTTTGTTTGTGAAGCGGTTAAGGA
>NZ_JAHQUN010000072.1:0-18826 GCF_019052485.1 Bacteroides sp. MSK.20.82 | reverse complement strand
ATCTAAAGAAAGTCGATGACAAGATAACAATCAAACAAAATGTAGATTTTAAAGGTATTAAATTGGATTTGAATGTTGTTGCAGAAGGAAAAAAACGTAAGAAAAACAAAATTACTGTATATACAGAGGATAATGAAAATATATTATTCGTTAAAGCTATTTTAAAGACTAAAGCATCTATATTAGATTTTGTAGATGTAACTCTGCCGTGTTCAACCTTAACTGAACTTGTAAATAAAAACATACCTGCATTTAAACACCCATATTCTATCATCATATTGGATGGAGATGTTAGGATGAATAGGGCGTATCTTAAGAAAATAAAAAATGCAGATAACATTTTAATATTGCCAGGGAACAACTCTCCTGAAAGACTGCTGGCATCCTATTTGTATAATCTCTCTGATGCAGATCCATTATGGGGCAATATAGCAAATGGATATACCAAACAATTATGTTTCCGAGACTATACTATGGAACAAATAAATGCAGGAGGTGAGTTGGGGCGTCAAGATGCAAAAAAATGGTTTAATGGTCAGTTGGAATATTGGGGACGAAATGGTAATAAGGTTTTTAATCCCTTTTTACGTTCGATTCCTATCGAAGTACAAGAGTTTAAAAGAAATTTTGAAAATATGATAAAACGGTATATTTATGACTAAACTTCCGGTGACCACAATAAAGGAGCTTAAATGCCGAAAGTATTCTTTGGGTTCTTGGTCGATATATAATCAGAATCAGACTTTCTCTTTCATTAACCGAATAAGATACTGTTTCTTTTAGAGCTTTTGCTCAGGCACACTCAGTGAAACAGTGTCTGATTATCAGTTATGATTGCTTGAATTTATATTTAAGTCCATACTCTTCAAGTTTACTGTATAGTGTAGCTCTGCTTATTCCCAACAGTTCGGCGGCGGCACTCCGGTTGCCGTTTGTCTGCTTTAACGCACGCATTATCCGCTCCTTATCCTCCGCATCATTGCGCAGGGCGAAGCTGACAGGTGAGGTCGGTTTCGTCACGGCAAGTTCAAGATGCTCTTTCGTGACCACACCTTCCTGAGCCTGCAACACGGCTCCCATGATTTTCTGCCGAAGCTCCCGCACGTTGCCCGGCCATGCGTGGGTCAGCAACGCTTTACGGGCTTCGGAACTGAAACCGCTCACATTGCACTCCAGTTCCTTGTTGGCTATCTCGCGGAAGAACTCCGCCAACGGCATGATGTCCTCCTGACAGTCACGCAAGGGCGGCACGGTTATCACGAAGTCTTGCAGACGGTAGAGTAAATCCTGCCGGAAACGCTTTTCGCTCACTGCCGCCTCCAGATCCTCGTTGGTGGCGGCGATGATGCGGACGTTGAAACTATTGTCCGATTTGTCACCGACCGGGCGATACCGCCTCTCCTGTATGGCACGGAGCAACATCTGCTGGGTCTCCAACGCAAGGTTGCCCACCTCGTCAAGAAACAGCGTGCCTCCTTCCGCCTCATGGAAATATCCTTTCTTGGTGCTGTCCGCACCCGTGAACGCGCCTTTGACGTGTCCGAAGAAAGCCGACGGCGCAAGTTCTCTGGATAGCGAACCGCAGTCCACCGCCACGAAGGGCTTGCCAGCCCGTTTGCTCTTGTCGTGCAGATGGTGGGCGATATGCTCCTTGCCTGTGCCGTTCTCTCCGAATATCATCACGCTCATGTCGGTGACGGCTACCAACTTTATCCTGTGCATGATTTTCTGAAAGGCGGAACCTTCACGGGCGAAAACGGGCATCCGGCTGTGTCTCGACTGACGCTCTTTCTGTATGGAGCGGATAAGGGGGACGAGTTTGTCCTCTATCAGTTTCTTCGGAATATAGTCTATCGAACCGAGTTTCATGCTTTCGACTGCCGTATGCACTTCGGCGTAGTCGGTCATTATGATGAACGGCTGCATCTTTCCCTCCTTGCGCATCCAGCGCAGCAGGTCTATTCCGTTGCCATCGTTTAGGCGCAGGTCAGAAACTACTATATCATCATCCGTTGCCTGTTGCAGATGTTTCTTCGCTGTTGACAGGTGGTAAGCCTTCACGGTACTGTATCCCTCCCGTGCCAGCAGATTGCAGACATATTCGCAATACACGATGTTATCCTCCACCACGATTATTCTTGTCTTATCCATTTTCGTATTTTCTCCTTTCCTCCTTTGCCAACTGTATAATCTCCGCTCCTTTATCCAACACGGTGGTCACGGAATTACTTAACGCCTCGTTATCGGACTTATCCTTTCCATGAAGCACACCATAAAGCACCTTCAGCGGCTGGTCGGCACGGAGTATCTCCCACGAACTGCGTAAGTGGTGTGTCAAGGCATCAAGTTCTTGCAGATCGTTTCGCATTGCCGCATCCCGTACCGCCTGCATTTCTTTCTCGGTTTCCGTTATCAGTTTTTCCAGCATGACAACTTCATTGCCGTAGGACAACAAGGCGGAAAAATCCGGTTTACCGTCCTGTGTCGCTTTAATGGCGCACTTGTCGGAAATTTCCAGCAGTTCCGATATGGAGAATGGTTTGAACAGGCATCCGGCAAAGCCTCGTTCCAAAAGTTCCTCCGCATCGCAACTGCCCGAAGCGGTTGCCACGACCACGGGGATTGTCTGTGAATTGCCAACATTGGACGATCGGAGCAGTTCCAGCAGCTCGAAGCCGTTTATGCCGGGCATATTCAAGTCCGTCAGCAACAAGTTGTATTCTTTTCGGCGTATCATTTCCATCAGTTCCGCCGCATCGGTGCAAGTGTCGCAATGTATTCCCTCCTGTGCATACATCTCTTTCAACATCAGGAGCAGCACCTCATCATTGTCGATGGCGACAACATTGAGGTTTCTCTCCTCCCGGTGGATATAAGTCTGTATCTCTTTTTCCGGTATTTCTTCGGCTTTCTGCATGGGTATTTCCACTGTGAAACGACTTCCTTTCCCTTTCTCGCTTTCCAAATGGATTTTGCCGTCAAGCATCGCCACTATGTTATGCACGATGGCAAGTCCAAGTCCGAAACCGTCTTTTGCGGCGGCGTTTGAGAGGCGTTCAAATGCCCCAAATACACGTTGCTGTTCATCTTCTGTCATGCCTGTGCCTGTATCCTCGAAAATCAGTGTCAGCACTCCGTTGGTATAATCGATAGTCAGCGACACACCGCCTTTCTCCGTGAACTTGATGGCATTTGACAGCAGATTGTTTCCAATTTGGATGATTCGCTCCTTGTCGGTCAGTACAACCGCATCGTTTCCGTTCTTTACGGTCAAGGAAAGCCCCTTGTTCATGGCGACGGGCATGAACTCCGTTTCAAGGGTATGCGTGATTGTGGAGATGCGGCAGGGCAACAGTTTGGGCTGCTCCTTGCCGTTGTCCAAGCGGAAGAAGTCCAGCAGGGTGTTAAGCATATCCCGCATACGGTCGGAAGATTGTTGTATGCTTTGAAGAAAATTCACATTGTTCTCCTTGCTGCACTCTTTCTGTAACAGCTCAGTATAACCTGTTATTGCCGTTAGTGGTGTGCGCAGTTCGTGGGTGATGGTATGTACCGCTTTCTTCCTTGATGCTATCAGTGCCTCGTTCCGTTGTACGGATTGTTCCAGTTGCCCTATCAAATCCGTTGTCTTGCGCTTGTATTGTTTGATACTCTTTGCATCACGGTGTATGATGATGTAGGAAATTAACAACAGCAGAAGGACGAATCCCATTAAACCGCCTACCTGCATAAATGACTTTCCACGCATGGCAACTATTTCGTCTTCCCGCCCTTGCAGGTCGGCTTGTTCCGACAATCGACGGCTTTGCTCTTTCTGTTCACTGACCATGCTTCTATTGGGTGAACGAAGCGTAGTTGTTGTTGTCGGCGGCTTCGTTTCCTCTTTTTTGCCGAATATGCCCAAGAACCCTTTTCGTTTCGGTTTCTTGGGCTGTTCCTGCATACTTGTCTGAACAATGAGAGGTACTTGACTGGCAATCTTCTTGTTGATGGATTGTTGTTCGTCTATTAACCGAACAATCTGAAACATCTGCCGTTCCTTATCTTCCAAAAGACTGCGCACACTGTCAATACGTCCAATTACATGAGTTTCATTGAACAGGCACAATGTGCTGTCCAATGCAATGCGTTGGGCATGGTAATTCTCCAAATCCGTTTCGTCCCAATCCAATGCAGTTTCTCCTAATAGCGAAAACTCTATCAGTTGGATATGAATACGGTTTACCTCCTTCCTGAATTCATCTATATGCCGGTTGCCAACCTCCAATGCTTCCACTTCCTGCCATTCATTATGACAAGTAAATGCAATGGCTACTACTATTAGAATTATGAAAGTGTGACTTAATGCTATTGCCTTACGTACAAATTCCATCTATTCTCTTACGAATTAAAATCGTCCTCCTCCCAACGCGTGATAAAGTTTGATTACACTTTGTATGCGTTCAAAACGAGTTTGCAGCTGTTGCACTTCCGCTTCAAGGAGAGATTGCTGGGCGGTCAATACTTCCAGATAGGTAATATTGGAATGACGCATCAGTGATTCTGTTTTCCGCACGGCATCGCATAATGTTTCCACCTGCCGAGCATTGATTTCAAGTTGCGATTTCGCAGTCTGCCATGCGGTCAAAGCATCGTTTACCTCTTTGCCTGCGTTCAACAAAGAGTGTTGGAACAGTAACTTCGCTTCTTCCTGGCGGATTTGGGCAGTCTTCAGGTTGGCGATGTTTGCGCCTCGATTGAACAAGGGCTGTGTCAGGGAACCGATGGCATTGAGCAACCATTGTCCGGGATTGGTGATTATACCGCCACCGTTATTGGTCCATCCAAGTGTTCCCGAAAGGGTGATATGGGGGTAGAATGCGGCACGTGCCGCATTGGTTGTGTAGAACGCCTGCGCCAGTTCCATTTCTGCCTGACGCACATCGGGACGGTTGGAAAGTAACTGCAAGGGGACTCCGATAGAGACGGTATCGGGGAAAGCTGCTTCGACCAGATTACTTCGTGCTATTGAGTGTGACGGCATGGCAAGTATTGCAAACAAGGCGTTTTCTGTTTCGGAGATGCTCTTGCGGATGGATAATAGGGACGATTCGAGCTGCATCACGTTCGCTTTTGCCTGCAATACACCGGCTTCGTTTGACTGTCCGGCTTTTTTCAATGCTTCGAGAGTGCGCACGGTAGTCTGCCAGTTTTCAAGGGTGCGGTGGCTTATTGCCATTTGCGCGTCGAGCATGGCAAGGGTATAGTAACTGTCGGCAATAGTGGCGACAAGCTGAGTCTGTACGGCTTGCCGGTAATCACGGCTTCCTTGCAAGGCGGCAGCGGCACCACGTTTTGCAGCTGTGAGGTTGCCGAAGATGTCCAGTTCCCAGCTTGCTGTCGCTCCTGCATTATATGTCTTTGCCGTTGCTCCATCGTGCTTGCCGGCATTACCTTCGGCATTCAGTCCGAGTGAGGGTAGATAGGAGAGTTTAGCTGTCAGCAAGGCGGAGGCTGCCGCTTCCACCCGTAGCCGTGCCACATTGAGGTCTGTGTTTCGGTCAAGTCCTGTTTCAATCAAGGACTGAAGTTTAGGGTCGGTAAACATTTCCCGCCACGACAGGGAGGCCAGAGTGGTGGTATCGGCGTCTGCCGGAAGGGTGCTATACAGATTCTCCATCGAGAGGTCGGGGCGATGATACCGGCTGTACGTGCCACAGCCGGTAAGCATCCATCCTGACAATATGATATATATTGCTGTCTTTTTCATTTAATTATGCTTAATACGTTCTTGGATATATTGGAAGACGATGAACAATGAAGGCACGAGGAACAACAGAGCCAATGTACCTACAATCATTCCGCCGATTACACCTGTGGCAAGCGAACGGCTACCGTTGGCACCCACTCCGTGAGCCAGCATCAGCGGGATAAGGCCGAACACCATAGACAACACGGTCATCAGGATGGGGCGCAGACGGACTTTTGCCGCACTGTATGCCGCTTGTGCCAGTGTCATGCCTTCCGACCGCCGCTTGCCTGCATATTCGGTAAGCAGGATGGCGGTCTTGGCAAGCAGGCCGATAATCATAATCAGACCGGTCTGCATGTAGATGTTGTTCTCCAGACCGAAGAGCCATGCGAACAGGAAACTGCCCATCAACCCGCAAGGCACTGCCAGCAGAACCGCAAAGGGAATAAACACGCTTTCGTACAAGGCACACAGAATCATATAGACCAGGACCATACAGAGCAGGAATATCAGCGTGGCATTGTTGGTTGTCTTGCTCTCCTCGCGCGAGATGCCGCCAAACTCGTAGGTGTAATTTGCCGGGAGAACCTTGCGTGCCGTCTCACTGATGGCTTCGAGCACCTGCCCCGAACTGTAACCCCGGGCCGGAGACCCATTGATGGAGATGGCATTGAACAGGTTGAAGCGGGTGAGGTCTGACGGACCGTTGGTCTTGGTCAGACGCACGAACCGGCTCAACGGTGCCATGCCGCCATCAGAGGTGCGTACATAGATATGATGAATGGACTCTGCATTCACACGGTATTCCGCCGGAGCCTGCATGGTGACGTGGTAGAGCTTGGAGAAGCGATTGAAGTCGGAAACATATTGTCCGGTATAATAGCCCGACAGGGTGGAAAGCACCTCTGCGGGCGACACTCCCGACTGCTCGCATTTGGCGGCGTCGATATCCACCCAGTATTGCGGATAGTCTGTGGCAAAGGAGGAATAGACTTCGCCTATTTCGGGCCGCTGCGACAAGGCCTCGACAAACTTGTCCGCCTCTTTCTTGAAAGCGGTAATGTCTCCGCCTGCCTTGTCCTGCAAGTAGAGCTCAAAGCCGTTCCCCATGCCATATCCGGCTATCATTGGGGGCGACATGGCAAACACCGTGGCATCAGGGATGTCGGAGGTGGCGGCATAGATTTTTCCGATGACGTCGTTGACCGACTGCCCCTCTCCCTCACGCTGTTCCCAGTCTTTGAGTGTCACGAAATACATGGCCTGCGACGGACCGGAACCGCTGAAAGAGAAGCCGGCAACCGCACCGTTGTATTCTATCTCGCCGATACTGTCGAGGCGGCTGTTGATGCGCTCCATCACCTTGACGGTCTGCGCCATTGACGTGCCGGGCTTCGTATTCATGCTCACCATGACCGTTCCGGTGTCTTCTTCGGGGATAAGGCCCGTCTTGGTGGCGTTGACCAGCAGCACCAGCAATACAAAGGACACTGCTATAGAGCTCCACATCAGCCACCGGCGGTGGAGGATGAACATCACTCCACGCACATAGCGTCGGCTCAGACGGTAGAAAACGGCATTGAACGCCTTTCGGAAACGGGCTGCAAAGTTGTCCTTTGTATTGCCGTGCTCGTCGATATAGGGCTTCAGCAACAGGGCGCAAAGTGCCGGTGAGAGGGTGAAGGCATTGATGGCCGAGATGCCCACGGCAACCGCCATCGTGATGCCGAACTGCGCATAGAAGGCTCCCGAAGTGCCGCCCATCATGGCAACGGGAAAGAACACTGCCATAAAGATGATGGTAGAGGTCAGAATGGCCGATGAAACGTCTTTCATGGCATCATCGGCCGCAAGCACCGCCGACTGGTAGCCCTCATCAAACTTCGCCTGCACCGCTTCCACCACCACGATGGCATCGTCGACCACGGTGCCGATGGCAAGCACAAGCGCAAACAGGGTGAGCAGGTTGATGGAAAAGCCTATCATGGACATCACGGCGAACGTGCCGATGATGGAAACGAAGATGGATATGGCAGGAATAAGCGTTGACTTGATGTCCTGCAAGAATACATATACCACTACGATAACCAGCAGTATCGCCTCCAGCAAGGTGCGGATGACCGAGCGGATGGAGGCATACAGAAACTTGTTGGTGTCGGTAAGCACTACGAATTCCGCTCCTTCGGGCAGGTCACGGTCCAGTTCGTGGAGCACTTCGTGAATCTCGTTGATGGTGCTCGACGCATTGGACCCTGCCTTCTGGTTTATCATCATCATGGCTGCCGGATGGCCGTTCACTTGGGAGGAGTAGTTGTAGTATTCATCGCCCAGCTCCACATCGGCAACCTCTTTCAGCCGAAGCACGTTGCCACCCGGCAAGGACTTGACTACCAGTTCGCCAAACTCATCGGCACCGGACAAGCGTCCGCGGTACTTCATTGTGTATTCGTTGGCCGTGGGGTGATTGGCACCGAAGGAGCCGGTGGCGGCTTCGATGTTCTGCCGCGCGAGTACGGCGGATATGTCGTCGGGTATGAGCCCGTATTGCGCCATACGGTCGGGCTTCAGCCAGAGGCGCATGCTGTAATTGGAGCCGAACAGTTGCGCCTTTCCCACGCCGCTGATGCGCTTCAGTCGCGGTTCGACATTGATTTTCATGTAGTTGTTCAGAAACGTCTGGTCGAAGCGGTCATCGGGCGAGTAGAGGGCAAAGGTCAGCAGCTCGGCATTCTGCTGCTTTTCGGTGGTGACACCGGTCTTGGTGGCTTCTGCCGGAAGCTGGCTCAATGCGGCGTTCACACGGTTCTGCACGTTCACGGCTGCCATGTCGGCATTGGCTCCTTGCTTGAAGTAGATGTTGATGGAGGCGTCTCCCGTGTTCGATGCCGTGGAGGTCATATAGGTCATGTCTTCCACGCCGTTGATGGCTTCTTCCAGCGGCACTATCACGGCTTTCTGCACGGTTTCGGCGTTGGCTCCGGGATAGGATGCCCATACATTGATGGTGGGCGGGGCGATGTCGGGATATTGCTCCACCGGCAGGGAGAACATGGCGATGACGCCCAACAGCACAATCACCACCGAGATAACGCCCGAGAACACCGGGCGGTCTATAAAAAATCGTAGCTTCATTTCGTTTCGTCTTTAGGGGTTATGCTCATGCCTTCTCTCACCAGTCCCACGCCTTCGGCGATGAGGGTGTCGCCGACCGAGAGACCTTCTTTTACGATAAACCGGTTGCCATCGTTCAGGCGGTCCACCGTGAGATAGGCAGCTTCCGCCCGTCCGTTTTTCAGTCGGTAGGCGATGATTTTGTCTTGCAGTTCCACGGTGGCGGTCATGGGAATGGTGATGGCATCCGTTTGGGGGTTCCGAAGGACGATGTTGCCGATGCTGCCGCTCAGCAGTTCGCGTTCGGGATTGGGGAACAGGGCTTTGATCTGCACCGCTCCGGTCGCAGGGTCCACCACACCGCTTACGGTCTCGATGCGTCCCTTCGCTTTGTACAGACTACCGTCGTTGAGTTGCAGGCTCACTTCCGGCATCTTGGCTATCAGGCTGTCAATCGAGCCGTAGCGAGTGGATAGGTGTCGCAGCATGTTTTCCGACACGGAGAAGTAGGCATACATCTCCGCATTGTCGGACACGACCGTGAAAGGCTGCTCCATGTTGGGACTGACAAGCGCACCGATGCGGTAGGGCAATGTGCCTACCACGCCGTTACTCGGACTTTTGATTTCAGTATAAGAGAGGTTGTTTCGTGCATCCGCTTCCTGCGCCTCGGCCTGTTGGAGTTCGGCAAGTGCCACAGCTAGTTGGTTTCGGGCAAGAGAAAGGTCGTATTCGGATATTACCTTCTCATCAAACAAGGCTTGCTTACCTTGCAGTTCGATTCGTGCCGTTTCCGCTTTTGCCCGTGCTGCGCTGACATTAGCCAAAGCTGTGCGTAAGGCTGCCAGATAGGGTGTTTGGTCTATCACTGCCAGTACTTGCCCTGTCGTCACCCGTGTGCCCTCCTTCACGCATAGACGCGTGATGCGGCCGGATATTTGCGGCATGATATCCACATCTTGTCGCCCGCGGATAGTGGCGGAATAAGATTCGGATATTTCCACCGGCATGGACGATACTGTTATGACCCGATAACTCGGTACCGCATCCTGCTTACCGTCCTGCTTGCATCCAGTCGACAGAAACAGCATGACGGCAAATGCGGCGAAATTAATGATAATGAATCGCTTGTTCATATTCTTTTCTTGTTCTTAATTATTCGTAATTGATTTAGCACTGATTGAATTCCATTCTTTTTTTAGAATGGAATAAACACGGGTATCTTCATATTTCGGGGTGCCGTTAGGATTGTTTATAAATGTCACAAATTCCTTGAAGCATCCTTCGCGGCGCATACCAAGGCGTTCGCATAAGCGTTTGGAGCGAATATTGTCATCTTCCACAAATCCATAGATACGCCGTGCACCCGCCTCCCGAAAAAGATAATCCAACAATCCGATAACCGCTTCACGAGCTAATCCTTTGCCCTCAAAACGTTTGTTGAAATGCCAGCCCACATTGTAAGTATCTTCATTTTCACGCAAAACGAAAACATCACCGATTATAAAGTCCTCCTTTTTCAAACTCACTGCATAGCGTTGCATATCTTTTTGGGAATACTGCATATATACGAATGCCGCCTCTTCAGAACAAAGGCGGTCGGCGGCAAAGCAATTCACACGAGGATTTGAAAGATATTCCAAAAGTCCAACAACGTCTCTCTTTTGAAAGTCTCTGATTACAAGACGTTCTGTTTCAATTTTCATACACTTTTTTTTGAGATGCAAAATTATACCCCTATAAAAGTTCTTGCAATTCAAAGAGTATCGAAGCGGATAAATTAAAGTCCGAACTATCCAAACTGACAGTTAAGACCGAAAAAAGGATAATCTTTCAAGTGCAGATCGGTTTTAACAAATACAATGTGTATTTCACCAATAGTTATTATCGTTTCGATAGTAATTTTATCCGTTTCAGCCTGTTTATCCTATCAACCAAAGGAGTAAAGCCTTATCTTTGCCGAATCAAGAGTAACTTTGCACCCGATATGACCCAAGTGAAAATGAAAATAATGAGTTGGAAGAACGGCCTGTTGCTATCTGCCGTCTCCTATGTATTCTACCTTGTCATGTGGTTTATACTCGATGACAAGACCATCGACCAATTGCCGGGAATGACAATCGCTGATTACATGGTCGATTTTCTGCTGTGTATGCTTTTTACCTACATATCCTTAGGATTCTGTTTTCTGGTCTTCAGGGTATTGCCGTTCAGGACATCCTACGTGTGGGGAATGGTCTATGCATCCTGCCTAATGGCACTGAACAATATCGTTGCGTTCGGTATGATAACCTTGTTCAATTTCCTATGGGACGAAACCGACAACGGGCTTCTCGACGAACTCCTCAACATGAAAGGCGCATACACCTTTGCCATGATATCTACCTTCCTGTCAAGCGTCTATGCCAACTCCTTCTACCTTCAGTCTTACATCAAGGCGCGCGACGAGAAACAAGCACTCGAAATGGCGCTGATGAAGGAAAAAGAGATCGCCTTGCAGTCGCAACTCAACTCGCTGAAACTGCAAATCAACCCGCACTTCATGTTCAACAACTTCAACAACCTGCTGGAACTGATTGAGGAAGATACCGAGCTTGCCGGAAAATTCCTGAGTAACCTATCGAAAGTGTACCGATACATCATCACCAATCTGGACCGCAATCTGATACCCGTTGCCGACGAAATCAAGTTTCTTGATTCATACTTGTATTTGATGAAAGTACGCCACAACGAAGGGGTCATTGCAAAAGTAAGTCCGGGCGTCAGACAATGCAAAGGTTTTCTTCCTCCGGCTGTATTGCAGCTTCTTGTAGAAAACGCAATAAAACACAACAGCTTTTCATCTGAACATCCGTTGGTTATCAACATAAAGTTGTCCGATGATTACATAACCGTCTGCAACCTGAAACGACCTTTGATGTTCCCAATCGAATCAACCGGTTTAGAACTTAAAAATATCATAGAACGATATGCTTTACTTTGTGATAAAAAGGTCAAGATAGAGAATGCCGAAAACTTCTATTCGGTAAGTCTGCTCATCATAAAAAACATCAACCCTTATGAAAATACTGATTCTTGAAGACGAACAGCGCAATGCCAAACGCCTCATAAGGCTGCTGAACGATATTGACAGAACATTTATTGTTGAAGGTCCGCTTGCCAGCATCAAAGAAACAGTCGAATTCTTTCAATCTGGCAAAACCACAGACCTCATCCTTGCTGATATCCGGCTAACTGACGGTTTGAGTTTCGAGGCTCTTAAACATGCCCAGGCAACCGTTCCCATCATATTTACCACCGCATACGATGAATATGCAGTACAGGCATTCAAGTTCAACAGTTTTGACTATCTTCTGAAATCGCTGGATCCGGATGAACTTGAAGCGGCCATTGACAAGGCAGTCAAAGCCGGAAAGAATTATACCGACGAAAACTTGCAACAGCTTTTTGACGCCTTACAGAAGAGCAAGTTCCGTTATAGGGAGCGTTTCCTGCTTCCTTATCGTGACGGATATAAGACCGTGCGAGTTTCGGACATCAACCATATCGAAACAGAAAACAAGATTGTACATCTTCGTCTCAACAATGGCACTTCCGAAGTGGTCAATGTGTCAATGGATGAACTTGAACACCAACTGAACCCGGACTATTTCTTCCGGGCAAACCGCCAATATATCATCAATGTAGAGCACGTTTTGTTCCTCGGTAATTATTTTGGAGGAAAGTTGATTGTCCGTTTGAAAGGTTATCCGAAGACGGAAATACAAGTGAGCAAGGAAAAGGCGCAGAGGCTTAAAGAATGGATTGACAGGTAGACTATTCTTGCAAAAAGAGTATCAAATATATTTAGTTTGTAAATCAAGTATCTAGATTTCTATTTATCAGTTAGAAAGCCAGATACTTGATTCTACTATATTTTCATCCCTTTCAGTTAGTTCTTATTCTTAACAGATGTCCGACAATGACATGGTCGGCAATGAAGTTACCCGTCGGACTTCGTTCACTTGCCGAACTGCGAACCAAAGGGACATCCAGCTATACCATAGAATCATCCCGTCTTTGTTGCCACTTAGCCTCCATTTCTCTTGAAAGCTCCATTATCTCCCGGCTCAGCTTCACAAGGTCGATGGTGCACTCCTCCAGCTTGTAGAGCAACGCCATCGCCTTCTTCTCCGAGAAGTGGATGCGCAGCTCCTTGACGACCTGATTGTAGTTCGTGCCTATGCCACGGAACTGGGCATGGAAATCCGACAGCTTGGTGTAGTAGTCCACCAGCGTCTTGTCCACTTTCAGCACCTTGAACTTCTGTCCGAAGAAGTGCGCCTTGAGAAAGACGGCTTTCGCGTACACGTTAGATTCCTCGTACATCGTCAGGAATCTGTTCCATTCCACATCATCGAAGCGCACCATCACGCAGTGCGTCTTCGGGTTCAACTTGGGATTTCTCCCGTACTTGCTCTTCTTTTTCATACTTCTTATTTTTTCAATTTTATGGCTTGTCCATTGTTTAATCTTTGATTAATGAACCCCGAAATTATCCGACTGCGGAGGATAATTCTGCCCACGGCGGTGAAGGTGTTTTCAGTTACTTAGAATTATTCGGGTAACTGAAAATATATCTTGCTATGTCTTTGAAGACATAACAATCCTCCGCTTGTCGGATTGTTTTCCGAGTGTAATCACTCATCTTGGGTATCGGTTAAGCCGATGAAGTGTATTCACCAGCCTAACCGACTTTCTGTAATCCCGTCAGAGCTTGCGCCACTGCTCGATGTCGTTCCGATAGGTGTCGAGGTGCAGGCGGACGAGGTTTTCAATCAGCCCCGATGCGCTCATACCCTTTCCTCCGAGGAAGCGGACAACCCTGTCCAGTTCGTCACGCACCGTCTCGCTGACAAACACGGGCTTGCGGTTGATAATCTTGGGGACTTGGAGATAGGTGGCGCGGTACTCCTCCAGCGACAGCCTGCGCTGCTTGCTGCTGACACGCTTCTGCGGCATTGCTGTTTCCCCGACCGCCTCACTTGACGGTTCATCCGCCATAGCGGTCTCCGTTTCTTCCGTGACGGTCTTGCCGGGCTGTTCCGGCTCATCCGGCTCCAGGCCGATACGCCTGTAGATGTCATTCATCGACTTGGGAGTGTAGGATTCCCTGCGTCCCATCTTTTCCACGATTTCACGAGCCTGCTGCTCTGTAATGCTTGGTTCTCTCTTCATTGTAAAAAACAAATTGATTAAGTTATTAACTGTGGTCTTGGTAAGCACCTCGACCGATTATCGGGAGCAAAGTAAGATGCTTCAGTGCAGTCTGTCAAGCACTTGGGTTCTCTTAGGCAATTTTGTATGGTTTTGCTTTATGGTGATAGAAATAACGGTGCAGACTTCACCGTTTTGCCGGATGTATATAACCGAAAGGGAAAAAGGTTTAGTTACGGGTGATTTTGAATTAAGCTCTTATTTGGGCTGTGGTGTCCTTATTAAATATAGGAATTAAGGGCTAAGGACTGGGCGGATTGGGCAATCGGTGAACCATGCCTGTGCCAACCTCTACCACCCTGTGCCACTTGCTGCCAGACCAAATTGAATCCATTGCCGGATGCCGGATTATGTATTTCTTTGCGGGAGAAGGAATGATAGCCGCCAAAGGAAAAGTCGGTATCACGGACAATGACTACCGTATCAGCGCAACATGCTACCACTTCCGGGAAACCCATTGTCAAGTAACGGATTATACATTCCTTTGCGGCATAAGAAACAGTAACAACTAAAAAAAGACAATATGGAAATCGTATCAATCGAAAGAAAGACCTTTGAGGAGCTGGTCGCCAAGTTCGACCGCTTCGTCTGCCGTATGGATGCCATCTGCCATCGGCACGGCGAAAAGAAAATGAGCGAGTGGATGGATAATCAGGACGTATGCCGGATGCTCAATATCAGCCCACGAACCTTGCAGACGCTTCGGGACAATGGGACTTTGGCATACAGCCAAATCAACCACAAGACCTATTACCGTCCCGAAGATGTGCAACGTATCGTCTCCATCGTGGAGGACAGACGGAAGGAAGCAAAGTTCAAAGGCAGGACAATCTGATAACCGAATAGAGTAATGACAATAATTCCACTAAATCCAGAGTAATATGAACGAACTGATTAACAAAGACAACGAGTGGATAATCCACTTCATGGGCAGTCTTGACCGTCTGCTGGACAACGTAGAGCATCTGACTGCCAGCTACCGCCCGACACTGAACGGGGAGCGTTTCTTCACGGACAAGGAGGTGTCGGCACGGTTGAAAGTGAGCCGCCGAACACTTCAGGATTACCGCAACGAAGGGCGGATAGCCTACATTCAGTTGGGCGGCAAAATCCTCTACCGAGAGTCCGACATCGAAAGGATGCTGACTGACAGCTACCGTACCGCCTACCGACAGACGGCTATCTGATTTTCTTGAAAGAGCGCAGTTTGCCGTCTGCCCTATGTTTGCGACAGCAATGGTACAATAAAAAAGGAACGGCTTACGGATGAAGCATCAATGTTTAGCTTCGTCTGTAAGCCGTTCCTTCTCTTTCTTCTGATTTCCCGTCAGTCGCTTGTTTCCGTTGCCGGATGCCCAAAATGCGTGTGGTTGGCAGGGGCAAGGTTTTCGGGCTGAATACGCTCAACCCCGTTGAGGAAGATTCTGCCCGAAACGGCTATGCCGCCCGACCTTGCCAATGCTGTCAGAGCCACACGCTACCTTTGCATCCGTGCATCGGGAACAGGTGGCTGACGGGAAGAACCTCGACTATACCATAGGTTGCCATTCTTACCATAGGAAACAAACAATGTAACCGGGATTCCTTTCTTGGTGGTGCAGATTTCATTTATTACGAACCGCCTGAACAAAAGGGTCTCTTTGCTACATATTCTGAAAGCGATGGCTATAATCATTTCAAAATTATACACATCATAACTGATGCCGTCAGTTTGCTTGATATACTTCATCGTATCAGTTTCGTTCAACTCTTTGTTCTTGTAAATTGCCTGTATCATCTTGCGGATATTGCAAGAGAACACCCCGAACAGGTCGGCTATCTCGAACTGGGTCATCCACACTGGGGCTGTCGGTACGGTGACCGCTCCCATTTTACTGATTGTTATTATTTCTCTGCTCATAATCCCTTTATTTTATGATGATTATATACTGTTTTCTTTCTTTTCGCCAGCCGATATTTTCTTTCTTCGCTCCATCAGTTTGTCCATGTCTTTGGAGATTTTATCATCGGTTATCCGTGCATACCCCTGAGTAGTTCTGATGTTGGAATGTCCCATCATCTTGGCGATGCTCTCAATCGGTATATCCGCTGAAATCAGGAAAGTTCCGAAGCTGTGCCGACTTTGGTGATAGCTCAGATTTTCCTCCTTGCCTATGGCAACACCCATCTCGTGGATGTCAAACCAAAGTGAATCACGGCTTGGGAGAGGAAACACGGGCTTCTCATCATCGGTTGTGTTGTACAACGACAATATCTGTTCCGCTATGGGATGTAAGGGTATGAAAGCCTCCACCTTTGTCTTCTTGCGGTTGATGCGGATATACCGTCTGCCCTCCGCATTCGTCCCGATATGATGGGGATGAAGAAGTTTGATGTCCACATACGCCAGTCCCGTCAGGGTCGAGAAGATGAAAGCCCGTCTTGCCAGTTCCATACGCTTGTCATACATCGGGGTGGAAAGTATCTTTTTGAACTCATCGCGGCTGATGTACCTGTGCCTTGCCTCCGGCTTCGGTTCATACTCCAAGTCCTCGCAGGGGTTCACACGGATAATCTCCTTATCGACTGCCAAATACAATAAACGATTAAGCCAGCACATACATTTGTTGGTTTGGGAAGAGCTGAAATTCTTGCACTTCTTCAGGAAAGCTTTATAGGACTTGCCAAAATCCTCCGTCACTTCTTCAAGAGGAATTTCCTTTTTCCCGATTGACGCTATAAAGTCCGTCAGGTATTTCTGATAATACATGGAGTGACGGTAGGAAGAAGTGGAATCTATTTCCTCGGAATGTTTCTTCAACCGCTCCCGTTCCCATTCACCCATTTGCAATAAGGTAGTCGGATGGATATTATTCAGGGAAATATGGTTCTTCAACATTTCCGCACTGACCACTCCTTGCGATTTAAGTATCTCGGTATAGGCTTCCTCAGTCAGACGCAGGTATTCCCGTAAGCGGTTGTTCTCCCTGACGGTCTTTATCTCATTCTTCCTGCCGTTCCAGTCTTCGGGGCGGCAATAGATACCTGTGCTTATGGCGGTCTGCTTGCCGTCAATGGTTATACGGCAGAGTACGGCGGTCGTACCGTCAGCCCTCACCTTGCTGCGGTTAATATATGGCAATAATGAAAATGTGCTTCGCATATTGTTGTTGGATTTATAGGGTTAGTTTGAAATCTTGTGTCGCCTCTATGAACTTGTCCATATCCTCGAAGAGTTTTTTCGGACTGACACGGGCATATACTTGAGTGGTGGAAATGTCGGAATGTCCCAGCATCCGGCTGATGGTCTCAATCGGCACACCCGCTTCGAGCGTTATCAGCGAGGCGAAACTATGCCTCGCCTGATGATAGCACAAATCATCCTTGATGCCAGCCAATGCCGCCAACGCCTTCATGTGTCTTCTAAGATTAGGCCAGCGTAGTAAAGGGAACAATGTGTCCCTGTCCTCACTGTGATACTTTTCAATCAGTGCAATCGCTTCGGGAAGCAACTTCACGCTTGCCCGATGTTCGTTCTTCTTCCTGCGGTATTTCAGCCACAACGCTCCGTTATCGTCCGTGTACAAGTTCTCATCGGTAATGGATATCACATCCGCATACGAGACCCCGGTATAACACCCGAAGAGAAACATATCCCTTGCCAGTATGTGAGATTTACGATGCGGTTCAATTTCCACATCACGGATTTTCTCGAACGATTCACGGCTCAATGCCCGTGGGGTTTTATCCGACTGCTTGGGCAGGGTGAAATGCTGGAAATGGATTTTGTCTGCATAGCCTTCCTTATAAGCCAGACGGCATATTTTTTTCAGTATGGCAAGGTGATGTCGGACAGTATCTATTGCATAACCCTTATTCTCCATAGCGAAAACCTGATAGTCATGGATGAACTGTTCCGTAAGCTGCCCAAATGCTAAATCCTTGACCTTGTACTGATGCCCAATGAACTCACCAAGTGTCAGACGCATATAATGATAAGTCGAGTAAGAAGTTTTCGCACGGTCAATACCAATACGGGCTTTGAGGTCGTCACAGACAACATCAGTCATTCGCATGAGTGTCATCTGCGTTTCCATACTTCCTTGAAAATGATTCTTCACATCGGTGGCATCGAAATCCATTTTACGGCTCACAAGGTTGTCAAAGGCGTTGTTTACCGCCAACAACAGTTTCTCAATCTTGGTGTTGGTTTCCACCGCCTCCTTGCTCTTGCCATTCAGACGGCTTTCACAGGGATTCCACAGTTCGGGAGGGCATGACAGCTTGCATCCGAACTGCGCCATCGTGCGGTTGACGGTAATGCGTCCCATGATGGGAGCCTTGCCCGACTTGTCCAGTCCGCTCTTTTTGAGGTAGAGCAGCACCTTGAATTTTTCTACTTTCATACGCTTATATTTTTAAGTGCAAATTTACTTGCCATATAAGCGTCCCTTGATGCGCAAAACACTGTGTATTAACGCAAACAAAACGGTGGGGATTTCTTTTCATCGCTTTCCGTTACCTGTTCCCGTTTCGGTAACTGCCCGGCTAACGGTTTGGTAACTGAACAACCTCAATATTCCGTTGTCGTTTGCATTTTTTCAACTTCGCAAAATACCGAAATATCGCTTATTCCTAACGGTTTACGTTTAATCTATACCTGTTCGCTGTTGCTTGCTTTGCCGTGTATATTCCACTGCGGACGCCATACCTACGCCACCGAGATCACGCTTTCGCATGGTGTCCCGC
>NZ_JAHQUN010000071.1:0-19259 GCF_019052485.1 Bacteroides sp. MSK.20.82 | reverse complement strand
TGTTCGATTTGCTATAGCGATTCTTTTTTATACGGGTACTTTATCGGGGGCTTACAGGCAAAAATGCAATTAAAATTGAAATCAAAAAGCTATATGAAGGCAATAGATATACAATAATTGATTATTGGAATCAATTTTCCATACATCCTTCCGAAATTGTGGAGGGTGAAAATATAGCTTTGAAATCAGAACGTTTAGTAAAGAAATATTTTCTATTCGGAAGAATATTAGCAAGTTTATCTAATCAACTATTTGAATTTACTTATTCATCAAAAGACTTAATTGGTTTAGATGAAGAGCATATTGAATATACTGGATGGTCGGAATTTCCTGAATTTAATGCTATTGCCCAACACATCGATTTAAAATCTTTTTCTAGAGAGCAATTTATATCCCGATGTAAAAAGCTATACATTCTGTTCGGAGAAAATTTGAAAGAAAAACCTATACGAAAAATCGTAGACATGATGGGGTTCCCAGTTTCAGAAACCGAAAAATTCAAAAGTATAAAATTACTTGAACTTATTATAGCTTATCTGAAAATAGCAGAAGAAAGTGGTTTACATCCTGTACATAACAAAGAAACCCTTGTAGAGAGAGTTTTAGAAAATAAAAATCTTAATGCTCTATTAGAGTTGTCAGCTGTAAATAGTATTAGGCAGTTAGATGCTCATAAAGCTAATGATTCAAAAACAAGACTTGATAGAGCATTAACGGATTTGGGAGTACAGCCTAACGCTATTTCGAACAACTATGCAAATGCCATCTGGCAAGTCTACGACAGCATTGATGAAATGTTTGCAAATTTGAATATATTTCTTTCAAATGCCCCTAACTTTAAATAATTATCATGAAAAATGGAGATGTGATCCCCCATTATTATTCTTATATATTAAAGACTAATGGAAGGGGTTTGTCCGATGAACAGAGATGTCACTTTTCTAATTGTATTAATAAAATTGGCAGTAATCACTAAAGTTACACTGCGCTAGTTTATATAACTTTTTGTTATAAGGACGTCCAAAAGGCGTCCTTTTTTCGTTCTCAATACAAAGATAATATTTTCCAATTTGTCTACGAAAATATTTGCCTATTTATTAGCTTATCTCATTAATTTTCATTATATTGTAGCATCTTAAATAGAGAGCGTTATGAAAGAGAGAAGGAAAAGAAAAAGCATCGTAGATTTTAAATCTTCTTTCCCTGATGAAGAAAGCGCAATCAAATTCTACGAGAGAATAAGATGGTGT
The DNA here is from genome assembly GCF_019052485.1 of Bacteroides sp. MSK.20.82. Lineage (NCBI taxonomy): Bacteria > Pseudomonadati > Bacteroidota > Bacteroidia > Bacteroidales > Bacteroidaceae > Bacteroides > Bacteroides sp. MSK.20.82. Next base: position 18,009 of record NZ_JAHQUN010000071.1, on the reverse strand, counting down.
AACGGGGTGATTTCACCATTTGATCCGACATCTAAGGTGTACAAATGCAAGAACGGCAGATATAAGTGCAAAAATACAGGGAAGTATTTCACTTATAGAACTGGAACATATTTTGCTAACTCTAAATTAGGAATGCGAGATTGGTTATACGCTATCATAATGCTCGCAAATCACAAAAAAGGCATATCTTCGTATCAATTAGCGAATGACTTGGACATTCCGCAAAAGACCGCATGGTATATGATTCACAGAATAAGGGCTTCAATGGCTAAAGAAAACAATCATAAGTTATCCGGTGAAGTTGAGATAGATGAATCGTTTGTAAGTGGGAAGAATAAGAATAGACATAAGGATAAGAAAGTAGAGAAATGTCAGGGACGTAGTTATAAAGACAAGGTTTCGGTATTTGGTATCTTAGAAAGAGGAGGAAAGATGTTTGCTAAAGTTGTCCCTAATACACAAGCTAGAACTCTAGTTTCAATCGTAAAGAAAAACGTAGATGTTGGAAGTATAATTTATACTGATGGATGGAGTTATAAGGGACTAGAAAAGAAATACACGCAAATGTCTGTAGATCACGGCAAGCATTTCTACGGTACTACTTTTGTTACTGATGATGGAGAAATTATTCAAGTTACAACTAACAGGATAGAAAATGCATGGTCTGTATTCAAAAGAACAATTAAAGGAACATACATCCATGTTAGCAAAAAGCATCTACAGAGATACGTTGACGAATTTGTTTTCCGATTTAACACCCGGAAAATTAGCAAAAATGAGAGATTTGAATTACTTTTGCGATATGCAGCATAGATATTATGGCAAATAACAAAGACATAAAGAAGAACAAACCTAAAAAGGAGAAAAAAAACAGGAAGCCTGTATATGAACTACATGCTTTCGTCCTCACTATACCCGAAGATAAGCTAAAAGAAGTACTGCTAGGAATGAGCAAACCAAAGCAAAAATAAAAAGAGGTTGTGTCAAAACGTTGGCATAACCTCTTTTTTATACTATGGTTTTAACCAATCACTTTGTGGTCTAACAATAAGCCTTGCATTCGTATATGCCATTTGTATTGTTAAACACGTACGAGCACAATATGTTTGCTCATCTACTTTGTATATAACGAGTGCAAGATCAGGATTTGGAGACCCCGGTGTTAAACATAAAGGAAGTAATAATTGAATTTTATTTCTGTAATATTGAGGTACAGCGATTTTATAATTAGTTCTTACTTTCTTTTTTACTTCATCAATAGCACCTACTAATTGACGGCGTATTCCATCCTCACCCATACTTTGTATATAACTTGGGAAACGGTCTATATTATCTGTAATAATATGGTCTATATCTGGAATTATGTCACAATTTGGATTAAAAATCAAATCTTCAGGATGTTGAAAAAAATCTGCTTTTTCTGGCATATTTCTTGAAAACAATCTCAATAACTGACTATCGCTTTTTTTCACAAATGCAATGAAAAAATACCTCGAAACACCTTCGCCTTGAACTGCATTTTCACTAAATAAAGCATATATATCTTCTAATTGTTTCGTTACTAGCCCAGTGTTAAAACATGCATGTTTATTGTCGGAAGTAAAAGAAATTTTATCTTCTTCTACTAGCCTTTGGTAAGTATATTCTAAATAATTTTTAAGAATAGCCTTCTTCTTTTTTTTTACTCCATGAAAATCCCACTGTTCCAATGGGGTTAATCCCGCCAAGAAATCAATGCTTAATTGATAATCTTTGAAATAGGCAAACTGAAATAATTTTGGTTTATCCATAATTTATGCGTATGTGTTAGAAAAAAATAAGAGTCATCAAAAAGGATGACTCTCTAAATATCAAGTTTAATATAAAATCTTTTTCTTTGCAGATAGACCTGCAACCATCTATATATATAATTAAATATGTTGCAAATATAGAAGTTCTTTTCTTTTCAACCAAATAAAAACGAACTTTAATCTTCTTGTTACGCATAATTAACTATTAAAAACGCAATGTTAATTTGTTATTTATAAACTACAAACTTGAAAATATTTCACTATCTTTGCATTAAAGATACGAAAAATTGGAGAGAAATCCATTTTTTCACGTGTATAAAATAGCCTAATCGTCATCAGAATCACCACCTCAGATAACAGAACTAAGGCTATCATTGAACTTACTCGTTGGGTAAAGTGTACTTCGTCATATACTGACGTGGTGCGCTGCCATTGAGTAAGTGGGCTTGTGGTGAGCCTTGATGACGTATGGCAGTAGCACTACGTCTTTTTTTGTGACTTTGCGTATGGTTATTGCTGAATAAACTGACTTTTTAGTATTAACCAATAAAACACAAAGAGTATGAAAAAGATTTTTATCCTTGCAGCATCAGTATTATTCATCTCTAGCTGCAATATGAAGAAAAGCAATTCCGAACAGGCATTGCAAGATTCAATTAGAGTAGCCGATTCGATTGCTGTATTAGAATACGAAAAAGAGCAAGCGATGTATGATGAAATTCAAACTTCTAGCGGGTATTCTTCTGACCCCAATTTCAAACCAACTATTAGCTCCGATGGCAAATACCATACTATAGATGGTAAGGCTAGGCAAAAAGAGTTTCAAGGTAGCTTAGAGCAAAAGCAACAACTTGAAATGTTAGATGAACAAGAAAACACTAATTCTGATTACTAATCAAAAATCATATTATGGAAGACAAAGAAGACAAACTGTATTGTCCTTTTTGTGGAAGTTCTCAATTAACAGCTAATAAAAAAGGATTTAGAGCAGGGAAAGCGGTAGCCGGAGCTGTTCTTACAGGAGGTATCGGACTACTAGCCGGACTTATAGGAAGTGGCGATGTAAAAGTGACTTGTTTAAACTGTGGATGTCAATGGAAGCCGGGACAACTGAAAACATCTCCTTTGAATGAACGAGAGAAACAAGGTTACTACAATACTCTTAAAATAAAAGAGGAAGAGAAGAGAAAAGCAGAAGAGCCTATGAGTATCAGTACCAAAGTGATATTGTTGATCTGTGCTGTAGTTTGGATACTAATAGCGATGGCTATGTGCAAATAATTTGCTATCTTAGCGACCAATTAAGTACCGGAGGATTTTCCTCCGGTATAACAAAAAGTTATATAAACTAGCGCAGTGTAACTTTAGTGATTACTGCCAAATATAATAGTATAGTAAAATTCAAGAATGCAATAAAAATACTAAGGAACGAATCATTCGACAATCTTTTATCAGTAGCGGTAAGAGCCGGATATTATGACGCCTCTCATTTATCAAGAGAAATAAAAAAGTTATCCGGTAGTACTCCAAATTTCTTTTTATCATTGCCACCCGATAATGAGACTACTATCATTTATACAAAATAAAAAAAGTCGAATTCATCCAATACCCATATCTTATTATACTTTATATTTGCAGCATTAACCAAGTATATAAATAATAAGAACATGAAACTTTGGAAATATAGTGGGACATTTTTAACAGCGACAGGAATCATTCATACGATTTATGCACTATTTATCGGAAAAGATGCTTTTTCGGAAATGCTCAGAAATGGATTAGTAAATTCTATTGGAGAGAATTATAGTCAAAGTTTCGCCTTTTGGTTCTTGATCTGTGGAGTAATACTTATCCTTTGGGGGCAAACGCTTCAATATTATATCAGAAAAGAACAAAAACCGGCACCCGTATTTTTAGGTTACTCTATTTTACTGCTTACCATAATCGGTTGTATTATTGAACCTGCCTCCGGTTTCTGGCTCTTTTTGCCGCAAGCAATTATTATTATTTATTCAAATAAAAAAAGAGGATTGTGATATCCTTCAATTTTGAAAAGAGGGCAAGCTTGTGCCTGCCCTCATAACCATTAAACAAATCACATTCGAATCTTAAAGACCTACTAGCGATTCTGGTTTTAGAAACTCTGCTCAAGGCAGAAAGCGTACACACCTATATAATAGAACACTGCATAATAGCAGCATTAACTAGTCACATACCGCCAAACAGATCGTTTAGAATTAAAGGTATGCGAATGGTGTGAGTCCGGCTACCGCTTTATATCAGACATCTTGAAAAGCCGAACATTTTTTCCTTGGAGAATATTCAGATGTCTGCAAAATCTTCTGAATAATAACTAAAATTCCAAATCAGATCATCCACATTTCTTACATTTTCAACAATTGCCTTAAAATATGGAAAGTCTACATCACCCAGCGAATGACCAAGCAATGTAATCTCTTTCAAATCATTCAGCGATTCAAAAAAGCCCAAATTATGATCTATTATGTCATTAGCATGTTTTATGTTCTTCGCATAATAATTTTCCAAACGCTCCTCAATATGATCTACAGCATAATATCTTATTGGATTTTTCCAATTTCCTTTTTTCATATCCTTTAAAAAGAAAGCAAGATAGACCAACTTATCATTGGCAAAATATTTACCCTTCTTATCCTTCAGATTCGGGCGATATCTCCGACGATTTTTATGTTTATGAACCCACTCATCAAAAGCGACTTCATTATCCTCTACATTATGCCCTAAAACCAAAGAGCCAAACTTCTGCCTTCTATCGCCGTGAATATAAAAAATATGTTCCCGGGAAATATTATATTCTGTTTCAAGAAACAATGTATAATTAAAATTCAGGTAAGCAGCGTTCGGATCAAGATACAGCATATTCTTCCTAAATCCTTTCTTGTAATGTATTGTATTAATCCACCGGTGAAACTGATATTGCATTTCGAAGGTACAAGAAGAAACAACATCAGCAACAATATCTATAGGACCTAAATATTCAGCATAACTAAAATTCTCGTCATCTTCGTATAATCGCGGCAAATTCTCATCAACAAAATCAAAAATACGTTCCCTGTTCAGTTCACTAAGATATTTTTCAAAATCCTTCCATAAATAGTCTTTAGCCCAAGTGTTCTTTGGAGCTGGCAATTTGCGTCCGTATTGAAGGCACAAAAGATAATCATTATAATCATCAAAATTATTCATCATAGATCGGGGACCGAAGAAGAGTTCGAACATCTTCACGACAAAATCATTGTGCTTTAATAGGTAGCTGCGAAAATCCATATATGTAGAATCAGCACCATGATATCTGTCAAATCCATTACCTATAATATAAAGATGATGTATGGGATCACCATTAATTGAATATCTTTTTTTTCGATAAGGTTCGAGCATTTCGGCTCTACGCTGCAGGCAATAATCTTTCATCCCACTGACCAATTCTTTCGTTGAAAGGTCAAGTGGACATTGCATCAAATAATCACGAGCACTATATTTGTCCATATAATCTCTAGCTCGTTTAAAGGTAAGCCCGTCTATTCTCATGAATCCATTGCGAGCTCTGTCAATTAGACGGGCTCTATCAAAAGAATATAGAATATCACTATCGCCAATGTTCATAATTATCAAATTTTCAGTCACAGATTACAGCATCTATTGTTCTAGACCAAACTGTATCATTACATAAGACAACAAAGATAATAATTTTCAAAGTTCGCTAGTCTCATTGCCCAAAGATAACTAACCAATTTCATACCGTTTGACCTATTGCTATGTAGCTATGAATAAAATAAAACTTCGTCAGCAAATCATATTTTCATCTATCATTCAACTGTTCAGCCTGTTACAATGCATCTTCTTATTCTTTTAATGTAAACAGACACATAGTCTGCTGATTTGAAATTGTCATTCTATAAAATAATTTATGCCTTTAAGCTAACTCACATAATGTGCGATAGCTAATCCATATCATGTGCGGTAGCTATTGCACATTATGTGAGTTAGTTATCGCACTATATGCGCCAATCAATATCATAGATAGAAAAGCATGATTGCGACATTCAAATATACAGAGAGAGAACATAATACCCAAAAAGAAGGTGCATTGTATTCATCTATATAATAGAGTATTATGGAAAAAAGTGACTATGAGTTACTTACTCTATTGATGTTTCTTGAATCTACTTTCAAGTTACTGCAATCATTGCAGACGCACACAATAAACATTTCCTCTATAAAAAATAATATCCGCGGGTGCATAAATTAATTCGTCCGGCTATAGTCGGACGAATTAATTTATGCACTGAAAGAGATTATTTATTGCACAAGCCGGAGCTAAATTTAGTATAGGAATTCTTTATCCAATAAACGACTTTTAGATTTATATGATTTGAATTCATATTTGGACGATTTAGTTCTTTTGCGTATCGGTTAGCCCATTATTGAATCATTCAACCCATTTTAAATGATAAGCAAGAAGCAATAATTCAATTGCTGACTTCTATCAATTATTTGATTAGAACACATTTATAGGATATCTATCAATTTAAAGCTCCATTTAGTTATTCTTCATGTCCGAACAACTAAATGGAGCTTTATCATATATTTCTAAGAATCCTAAATAAGGAAAAGGATAAACCTATTATTATTTAGCGCTTTCCTCTATCTGAACGGAGGAGCGAATGCCGCCAAATACCTGAATAAGGTTCGCGAACGTGCCGGAGCAAATCCGTTAACGGGCGGCATGACGGTTCGTAATGTATTAGACGAAAGAGGACGCGAACTATGCGGTGAATATTGCCGTTTTTACGATTTGAAACGGACAGGGATGTTCAAGAGTTCCGATTATCTGAAAGATACTCACCCGGATCTCGCACGGTTCTTTGATCCGAATTATGCTTTACGTCCCATTTCTACAACCTTTACCGCTACCATTATCAACGGCAGTGAGTATCAGAATCCGGGATATTAAATTGTAAGACCTATATACCCAATCATTATCGGTACGATAATCCATATAGCCACGCTATTTATCGTACCAATGATTGGGGATATTTTCCACACCTTTCCACAATTTTTCTACACCGCCCCAATAATATCGTTTTTTCAACTCCGCTGTTAATCTGTATCTTATCTTTTCAGCATTTCTTTATATCCTATTGGTATATCCTTTGTATCGACTTTATAGCAAATGTATTTTTAAATATAAAAGTATGAAGATTAATCAAAGGTTAACATTATGTTTTAGCTTACTGTTTTGTTTGTTGAGTATTTCGTATGCATCCGCTCAGCAACTGAACATATCCGGTGTTGTTATATCATCAGAGGATAATGAACCACTTATCGGTGCCACCGTCAGTGTAAAGGGGAATCCCACCAAAGGAGTGATTACCGATATCAACGGTCAGTTTCAATTGTCCGTGGAAACCGGAACCAAGATGCTGGTCGTATCTTATGTGGGAATGAAGACACAGGAAATACGCGTCCCCCGCAAAGAGAAAGAACTCAAAATAGTACTGATTCCCGAAACGATGGATATTGACGAGGTAGTAGTAACAGGGTATGGTAATTTCTCCAAATCCTCATTCACTGGATCGGCCAATACGCTGCGTACAGATATGCTGAAAGAAGTGCCTGTGATGAGCGTTGAGCAAAAGTTGCAAGGTATGACTACCGGTGTACAAATAACCAGCAGTTCCGGTCAACCGGGCGCCAACCAAAGTATTCGCATCAGAGGAATGGGATCGTTCAACGCTTCACAGGAACCTTTGTTTGTCATAGATGGAGTGCCGGTTACTTCCGGGAGTATGAGTTCCGGTGGTCCTGATGCAGCATATATGAACAACTCCAAGACCAATATAATGAGTACACTGAATCCGTCGGATATTGAAAACGTGACTGTAATCAAAGATGCGGCAGCGGCTTCCCTGTATGGTTCCCGCGCCGCCAATGGCGTCATATTGATTACGACTAAAAAAGGAAATACCGGAAAGGTACGCGTGGACTTGAACGTATCAGGCGGCTTCTCTCATGCGGCCGTCGACTTCCGCCCTACCCTCAACGGTGACCAACGGGAAGAACTGCTCTATGAAGGATTGCTGAACTACGCAACAGACAACGGTATGGAGTCTCCGGCTGAATATGCCAGTTCCAATATCGGCACATATGCGTATAAGCCGGCCATGGGATACACGGACTGGCGAAAAGAGCTGCTCCGCACCGCTATGCATCAGAGTTATGAAGCTTCCGTCTCCGGAGGTAACGACCGTTCTACATTCTATGCCTCGCTCGGCTACAACAATCAGGAAGGATTGGCCAAAAACTCCAGTCTGGACCGTTACTCAGCACGCTTGAACGTTACGCAGAAAGTCGGCAAATACGGGGAGGTAGGAGCAAATATGATGTTCTCGCAAATGAATCAGGAAATGAATGAGGAACGCGGATCATCTATCAACCCTTTCCTATGCGTGGCCATGACCATGACACCTTCCATGGTGGTGCGTGATGAAGAAGGAAACTATGTAGGAGCTTATGACGGCACCAGCCTGAACCCATTGCGCGACATACTCACCGATTACAACCGCGTGCGTATGACACGTATGTTTTCAACCGGTTACGCAGCGATAGAGCCAATCAAAGGTCTCAAACTGAAAGAGACATTAAGCTATGATTATACTATCCAGAAGGATTCACGCTACTATAACCCTTTGAGCTCGGCAGGTCCTAAAAGCGGAAGCGACGCCCAGACAGCCAAAGGCTTCATTGAATACGGCAAACTGATCTCATCGACCTCACTGAACTATGTGCGTACTTTCGCCCGCAAACATCATCTCGATGTATTGGCGGCTTATGAAATAGAAAGCTACCAGACAGACCACGCTTCGGGTGAAAAGTCCAAACTGCCCAGTGATAAACTGACAGAACCGGATAATGCCGCCGTATTGAACAGTTTCAAGTCTGCCACCCAAGCCTATCGGATGATTTCTTATCTATCACGACTGAATTATGACTATGACGACCGTTACTACATCGCCGGAAGTTACCGTCGCGACGGAAGTTCACGTCTTTCACCCAACAACCGCTGGGGAAATTTCTGGTCTGTGTCGGGTATGTGGCATTTAGGCAACGAGAATTTCATGAAAGCCGTAAAGCCGGTTTTGAGTGATGTCAAGATACGTGCCTCGTATGGTGTAAACGGAAATCAGCCCGGTTCATACTACGGCTACAAAGGATTGTACAGTTATGGAGAAAACTACATGGAGGCAGCCGGATCGTATGAATCGGCACAACCCAATGATTTGTTGACATGGGAAAAGAATTACAGCCTGAATCTGGGTATCGACCTTTCATTTATCAATCGTATTTTTGCGAGTCTGGAATATTACAACCGGGATACCAAGGACTTGCTTTACAGTCTCCCCATCAGCGCCACTACCGGATTTACCAGTTATTTAAGCAATATCGGACGCCTGAACAACAAGGGAGTAGAGTTTGAATTGCGTACGCTGAATGTTGTTTCCAACGACTTTAACTGGACCAGTGTTCTCAACCTGAGCCATAACCGGAATAAGATCGTTTCACTCAACGGACTATTAGACCAGACGATTGAGGGAACATGGTTCATCCATAAAGTGGGCCTCCCCTATCATACGTTTTATGTAAAAGAGTTTGCCGGAGTAGACCCGCTGACCGGTTCTGCCCAATATTATCTGAATACAAAAAATGAGGACGGAAGCTACAATCGGGAACTCACCACCGATGCTGCCAAAGCAGAATCCATTCCGTACAAAACCGCTACTCCCAAAGTATCGGGAGGATTCACCAATATTCTGAATTACAAATGGATAGACCTGACCTTTACACTGACTTACTCACTGGGCGGTTACTCGTTCGACAAACTGGGAACTTATATTGAAAACGGCAGCAGTTCCATCTACAGTTCACGATACAACTTGCCCGCATACATGATGAACCGTTGGCAAAAGCCCGGAGATCAGACGGATATCCCACGTTTCGTATATGGTGAACCGGCTACTTCCACCAACTCGTCCCGCTATATCCACAGCACCGATCATTTACGCCTGAAAAACTTTACCCTCGGCTTCACACTGCCCAACCAGTGGACTCAAAAGCTGATGATTGACAAAGTACGGGTATATTTCTCGGGAAACAATCTGCTGACCTGGGCCAAATGGAAACAGTATGACCCCGAAACACCCGTTAACGGTGAAGTCTTTTGTGAGGCTCCCGCCATGCGTACTTTTAGTTTCGGAGCTCAATTATCATTCTAACATTCCTATCATTCTAACTAAATAAACAACATAATGAAACGAATTCATATATACATACTTACAGCAATGGCTCTACTGAACAGCTCCTGCTCGGCAGACTGGCTAGACCTTAACACCACCAGCTCGGTAGAAACAGGACAGGCCATCGTCACATTGGACGATGCCCAGATCGCTTTGAACGGAATTTATCGTCTGGCATCCGGCCATAGCTATTACGGAGACAACTATTGGTATTACGGCGATTGCCGTGCCGCCGATGTACAGGCACGTATCACCAAAGGAGACGGAAAACGCGTATCTCCCTATTATGAATACAATGTGCTCGCTTCCGATAATCTGAATATTGTACTGCCATGGAATACTGTTTATAAAGTAATACGACAGACGAATAATCTGATACAGAAAATAGAGTCGGGCAGTATTCAAAGCAGTGATACTAAAGAATTGAACCGCATCAAGTCCGAAGCACTGGTGATGCGGGGGCTTTCCCTCTTCAACCTGACCCGGTTGTTCGGAATGCCTTATACGAATGACAAGGGGGCTTCATTGGGAGTACCCATCGAGACCTCCCCTTCCGATCCCACGCATAAACCGTCACGCAGCACTGTAGCGCAATGCTACGAACAGGTAGTCAGCGACATGAGCAATGCACTGTCCGGATTAAGACAAGAGACATCCAATGGCTATATAAACTACTGGGCAGCTCAGGCATTACTGTCAAGAGTCTATCTGAATATGGGTGAATATCAGAAGGCTTATGATGCCGCTACGGATGTGATCAAGAACAACGGCGGACGTTATCAGCTTTACAGCTATGAGGAATATCCCAATGTATGGGGGCAGGATTTCCAGTCGGAATCATTATTCGAACTTTACATCACTTTATCCGAACCTTCAGGAGGTACGGGCGGTGAAGGTGCTCCGATGGTTTATGCCAACGAAGCAACGGTCGACTGGAATAATCTGATCTTGTCGGAAGATTTTCTGAACCTGCTGAATGAAGACTCCAAGGATGTACGCCACTGCCTGACAAAGGAATCTGTCATCGAAAACAACACCGGACTTCCGGCTGCCGCCATGCACGAAAAAGTCTATCTTGCCAAATTTCCCGGCAAGACCGGAGATGATCCCAAAACTAATAACATTTGCATCATCCGCCTTTCCGAAGTCTATCTGAACGCGGCTGAAGCGGGACTGAAAAAAGGAACGGATCTTGAAGAAGCACAAGGTTATCTGAATGACATCATCAGCCGCCGTACCACGGATACCAATCAGCAAGTATCAACGGAGACTTTTACTCTGGACAGAATTCTTAAGGAGCGCCGCAAGGAACTGGTTGGCGAAGGGGAAGTCTTCTATGACTACTTGCGTAATGGTCTGGCTATTGAACGCAAGGGCAGCTGGCATCTTGAGACCTTGAAAGCGTCTAACGCACAAAAGATAGAAGCTACCGATCTGAGAATAGCCCTGCCTATTCCGCAAAGCGAGATAGATGCCAATCCGAATATACAGCAGAATCCAAGGTAAGCAACGTCAATTGATGCATACCGTTCCGGAATAAGCTGGCTATACTTACATGTTTATCCTCTTTCCGATTTCAAAGAAGGTACATTTCACCAAAGAATGAAGTGTACCTTCTTTGTCTTTCAGCAGCAGTTCCCACTCTCCGGTTTCTCTCCTCCTTAGTGAACGAATCGATAAAACACCCCCTTTTTCACCGGCATCTATTGTGGGCAGAATTGTTTTTCCTATTTTTGTACTTGACAGAAAATTATTAAGGCTACTTTATGAGAAACATTATAGATAAGATGAACTCTTTGTATCCCATTTCGGATGAAACGATACAAATACTAAAAGAAAATACAGTATTATGTCATTTTCCAAAGAGGCATCAACTGATAGAGGCTGACAAATTTTGCAAATCGGCTTATTTTATTGAAGAAGGAATGACCCGCTCTTTCTGGCTGGTAAACGGAGAGGAAATAACGACTTCTTTTGCGTGCGAGGGAGCGATTGTCTTCAGCATGGATGAATTGTATTATAATAAGATGAGTGAAGAATTTGTGGAAACGCTTGAGGACGTTGTCGCATACAGAATATCACTGACCGATCTGCTCCGGCTGTTTCAGACCAATATCGAACTGGCAAACTGGGGAAGAGTGATTCATCAAAACGAATACAGACGCCTGCACCGTTCGCACAAAGACCGCCTCACCCTGTCTGCAAAAGAAAGATATGAAGCATTCAAACTTCAGTTTCCTCAAATGTGCCAGCGGATACAATTGGGATATATCGCCTCTTATCTGGGCATCACACTTTCAACGCTCAGCCGCCTCAGAGCACACAAATAATTCCCATATACGGCAAGATTTTGATGCAGGACAAATTTTTAAACTTATAAATTCCGTATTTTTGCGGCTTCTTCAATGACTAATACTAATTTGAACAATAATTTAAAACATGCAAAAAATCTCTTCCTCTGCATTTGCAGACTCTAAACCCCATTACGTACTCCTTGACGGACTGCGAGGGGTTGCGGCTCTTTTGGTGATATGGTATCATGTATTCGAAGGTTTTGCTACAAGTCCCATAGACCAAAAATTCAATCATGGGTATCTGGCTGTCGATTTCTTCTTTATTCTGTCGGGCTTCGTTATCGGCTATGCTTATGACGACCGCTGGAAAACAACGATGACCCAAAAAGAGTTTTTCAAACGCAGATTAATCCGTCTGCATCCGATGGTTGTTATGGGAGCCGTTTTGGGTGCTATTACATTTTGCATACAAGGCTGCGAGCAATGGGACGGTACCCGTGTTTCCATATCGATGGTAATGGTGGCTATGCTTCTCAATCTTTTCCTGATTCCGGCTGTTCCGGGCACGGGTCCCGAAGTCCGTGGAAACGGCGAGATGTATCCTTTGAATGGTCCCAGCTGGTCTTTGTTCTTCGAGTATATCGGTAATATTTTGTATGCCCTATTTATTCGCCGGATGTCTACCAAGGCACTTACGATACTTGTCGTGATAGCAGGAATCGGATTGGCTTCTTTCTCGATATGCAATCTTTCCGGCAACTATCATCTGGGAGTAGGCTGGTCGATGATCGACTATAACCTGATCGGAGGTTTTCTACGTATGCTGTTCGCATTCTCTATCGGATTATTGATGTCACGCATCTTTAAACCTGTCCACATCAAAGGGGCTTTCTGGATATGCAGCGTGGCAACTCTCGTTTTACTTTCCATGCCGTACGTTGGCGGTCATACTTCGCAGTGGATGAACGGTATTTATGATGCTGTATGCACCATTCTTATTTTCCCGCTACTTGTCTATCTGGGTGCTTCGGGAAAAACGACGGATAAAGTTACAGCCAAAATCTGTAAATTCCTGGGAGATATATCTTATCCGGTATATATCATACATTATCCTTTCATGTATCTGTTCTATGCTTGGTTATGGAGCAAAGAACCACATATCACTTTCTCCCAGTCATGGCCGGTAGCCTTATGCGTCTTCTTCGGAAGCATTGTGTTGGCTTACCTTTGCCTGAAACTGTATGACGAGCCTGTAAGAAAGTGGTTGAGCAAGAAGTTTCTGACAAAGAAATAAGGTAATTATCATAACAGAGAAGGGTAAACACTCCATTATAGTTACTCTTCAATAAGGCATTTTGACACAAGGTATATAATAAAAAGAAGCTTTCAATATCACTGAATTCAGTTTTTTATCGAGAGCTTCTTTCATTATATAACCTAACCAGCATTATATTCATTAAACTTATCCGAAAGAAAAGTCAAAATGACCTTCATTATAAATTTCAATTAATCCATTCTTGCGTTCAATCACTACCTTGTTTTCACGAGCCAGCCAACCGACTGCCAGAGCTGTGCTTTCCACACTCAGATTTACTTTCCGGGCAAGTTCGGGAATCGAAATTCCATCAGCTTCATTAAGGGCGTGCCATACTTTGCCTGCGTTGGCACCTACGATTTTCTTATCCATAGTAGTCTTTTTTTAAATTAATAAAAAGGAAAACTAACTCGTTAAAAAAGCAACGCACTTTTACGATAAAACCCAAAATGAAGATCTTTTCATATGTTTTGAATGTTATGTCAAGAATAGATATAAAAAAAACGTGAGCCTTTTCTTCCCAAATGTAGCAACAGGAACTACCAATCCCTACAACACAAATGAGAAGAACGCCCACGCAAAGTATATGTATAACAAGCGTAGGCGTTCAGTCATTTTTACGTGTTGTAATATTTACCCTGAGGGTAAAAGAAATTGGTAGTTTCGTTACTACGTAAAAAAGCTGAACGCTTTTCGATATTTAGTCTCAATGAACGCACCTTTCAACGGCTATACAAATATAATAAAAATCAGAATTAAAAGTTACAGTATCCCTCCTTTTTTATTCCATCACTATTAGATTATCACATTTTTTAGCACTACAGTCGTAAAAAGACATTGTTGAGCACGATTCGGCTATACTTTTATCTGATAAAAGTGATAAATAAACAGCTATAAAAGCCGGAATTATTCTCCGGCTTTCGTCTTTTTCTCACGATAAATAACCTTATCTCTCTGACTGATTGTCCACAATCCGTCTATAAACCGTACATTTTTCGTATCATCATCCTCTACGTTCCATGCATAACCTCCCGAAGGTAAGCCACGTCTTTCCAAAATCTCATTCGGTTGTTCATCAGAGAAGAAAAGTTCCAGACGTGTGGAATCGGGGCTGAACACAATAAAAGCAGAAGCAGTGCTTCCATCAACAGCTTCCGTCCGGATACCTTTTTCAAACAACCGGATGCAGTCTTGCTGCACTTCACACCATACATATCCGGCAGAGCCGATACAACCGTGTTCATCCCGATCGCCTCCAAGTTTGAGAGATTGCGGATACCGGACTAATTTTAAGGCCTGTATCCCCGGTGTATATTTACCGGTATAGAATACTTCCAGAGTATCATTCAGAAGCAAGCCATCGACTTCTTCTTTATTCGCGTTCATCGTACTGAATGAAAGAGTATCATTCTTGTCTGTAACAATCGCCACTGTATTCATGGTCGCATCACAAACAATGCCTTTTGAACTTGTCATACCTGACGAGCAACTTCCCATGAAACACAAAACTCCTAATGCTGCCAATACTGTTCTCATATCTTTTTTATATAATTGTTGGTTTTAATATCATGCAAATATAAAGGTTATATGGAAAAGATGTTCTCCTCACAATTAGAATAACAAACAAGTTTGCTTTTATAGAATGTAATTCCACATATATTTCATTCATTTGTCTATATTTGCATTATTGCGCAGTTGCGCAAAAGAGACTTTAAAACAGAAAGAGAGGAATTATGCCAGAGTTTGATTTTTCCCTAATAACAGAAGGGATTTATAATGTTATAAAAACAGAAGAAAAAGTATTAACCAGCCTGCCGGAAGAGACAATCACACAAAAACGTAACAGGCAGAATCGTACTATCAAACAAATTCTCGGACATTTGATTGATTCCGCCTCAAACAATCATCAACGGATGGTCAGGTTGCAATACAGTAAGGACCTGCTTTTCTTTCCTGATTATCGGCAGGATAATGATCTGTGGATAGCCTTGCAGGATTATCAGCATACGGACTGGAATAATCTGATTCAGTTATGGAAATTCTTTAATCTGCATATCATTCAGCTAATAAAGTCGGTAGATCAAACAAAGCTAGATAGTTACTGGTGTGACTTCGAAGGGACAAAAGTCACTTTAAAAGAAATGATAGAAGGATATTTAGATCATCTGAATCTCCATATTCAGGAAATTCACGAACTGATTTAGCAGCCTGTTTGCTATATGATATAGTAGAGGACAGAGATAAGAAGATTAATATTTTCTTATCTCTGTTATTGCAGCAGATTGAGTCATTGTATCATAAGTCAATAATCCTTCCGTACTAATTTTGATGCTTCTCCGGTTTTATTTTTAGAATCCCATAGCCTCTTTTACCAAAGACATTTCACGATGGGAAGTCAGTTTCTCCAATAAAAGAAGGGCTACTCCCGAAGCTGTTTGAGGACCACAGGACGTGATTATATTGTCGTCCACCACTATCGGTTCATTGACGATTATTGCTCCGAAACTTTGAAGAACCTTTTGCTTGACTGCTCCTCCGAGATGATAAGTAGTCGCCTTTCTATCTTTCAGCACACCACTTTTACCGACAGGCAAAGCACCTACACAAACTGTTGCAATCCATTTCTTCCGGGCATCAAACTGACGAATCAGATTTAAAAGTTTCTCCTCATAAGCCTCTTCATAAAAGCCGAAAACCTCAAAACCTCCGGGGATGGCAAGAGCATCATATTCATCAACGGATATCTCATCAATCGTCTTATCCACCAAAACGGGAATATTAAAAGAACTGATGACTTTCTCGTTAAAACCACCTGTTACCACCTCAACATCACAGCCAAAATCTGTTTTCGCCCATCCCATCACATCAATGAAACCACTAAATTCAATCGTCTCAAAGCCTTTAGCAAGAAAAACCAGTAACTTCATAATCGTCAGTGTTATAAATTAAACAAACCGTTTATACTGCAAAGATAGGCAGATACCTCATGAAACAAGAATAATCCGCCAAAAACTACTATACTTACTTCATCTTTCACACATAAAAAGACTTCTGCAAATACAGTGTAAGGATAAAATTCACAAGATAGTTAGCAAGAATAGACAAGCAGATCTGACAGACGGCAGCTATCTTTGCGATTAAAAACCGTCTGACATGAATATACAAGAAAAAAGTAAAATAGAATATCGTTCCAGGATCAATCGGGTGATGGACTACATTGACATACATCTCGACCAGCCTCTGGAACTGAAAAGTATAGCAGAAATAGCTAACTTTTCGCCTTTTCATTTCCACAGAATATTCACGTTCCTGATAGGTGAAACACCGATTGATTACATCCAACGCCTCCGGATTGAGAAGGCAGCCTGCCGGTTACGGGAAAATATGGATATTTCTATCAGTGAGATTGCCGATAGTTGCGGCTTTTGCACAGTATCCCTTTTTAGCCGTGTATTTAAAAAGTTTTTCGGTTTGACGCCAAGCCAGTTCCGTAAAACGGAGAGACCTGTTTATGCCCAGGACGGAATCTTATTTAGCAAGAACGGACAAATGGTTAGCAAGAATTTGACACCCAAGCATGTATTATCTCCCCAACTTTGCAGCGTCAAATTTAAAATATCATATTTTATGGAAACAAAAATCGAAGTAAAAGAGATGCCGGACATGAAAGCTGTTTATTGCCGGCATATGGGAGCATTCAAAGAGATTGTAAAAGCGTATGAGAAACTTATCAAATGGGCAGAACCTCGTGGCCTGTATATTCCGAATGTTACGAAATCGGCAACCGTCACACATGATGATCCTTCGGTAACGGAATTGAGTAAAGTGCGCCAGAGTGCTTGCATCATCGTGGAAGGAGACGTAAAAGGAGAAGGTGAAATCGGTTATCTCGTCATTCCCGGTGGGCAATATGCTGTCGGACACTTTGAATTAGGTACTGAAGATTTCGAGAAGGCATGGAACACAATGTGCAAGTGGTTTACGGAAAGTGAGTATCAGCAAGGAGATGGATGTACTTATGAGTTATACCATAACAGTCACCGGACACATCCGGAGAATAAACACATTGTGGATATTTGTATTCCGATAAAACCTCTTTAAAGGATCATCTGTCTTACCGGATAAAAAACGAAGAGGATGTGTCAAGACTCCCCTTTTAACGAAATCATCTTCGCCACAAATAGTTGTAGCGAAGATGATTCTTAATTTATGAAGGTTTCGACACATTTACATTTGCAGTATTAAATATCACAACAAAATATAAGTGTATATTTGAA